>JAAYZK010000059.1 GCA_012514895.1 Planctomycetota bacterium
CCGCAGGAGCTGGCGGCCCTGCTGAAACGCAACGCATGAGTGAGGCGCCCTCCATTCTGCTGCTGGCCGACCCGACGGTCGTCGAACGGCTCGCCGACGCGATGTCGTCGGCCGAGGTCGCCGCCCAGGCCGACCCCATCGAGGCCCTGGAGACCCTCTCGCAGCGCCCCTACGACACCGTGCTGGTCGCCCTTCCCCAGCCGGACCTGCCCAACCTGATCCGGGCGATCCGCCGCCTCCAGCCCGACTGCCGCGTGTTCGGCCTGTGCACCCCCGTCGGGGAGTACGAGATGCGGATGAGCCGCACCGATCCGCGGACGCTGATGGAGGACTATTTCATCATCCCGCCGACGGGCCGCGAATGGCGGGAGATCCTCGGCCCGTCCCGCCCGGCCGGACCGTCACCGGCGCTGTCGGCGCGGCAGATCAGCGAGCTGATCGAGGCGACGGGGTCAACCGACGAGCTGTGCGAGAAGGTCGCCGCGCTGGTGGAGGCCATCTGCCGCTGCGAGGTGCGCTGGGGGCGGACCGACCGCCGCGCCGGCGTGCAGCAGTTGTGCCGCGTGGAGTCCACCCCGCCCCGCGTGCTGTGGGCCGTCGAGCCGGCAATGCTCGACGATGACCAGACCCGATGGCTGGCGGATCTGCGCAGCCAGTTGCCCTCGCTGTCCGTCGCCGCCGGGCGGACCGACACGCTGACCCGCCTGGCGATGACCGACCACCTGACCGGCGTGCACAACCGCCGGTACTTCCTGCGGGAAGCGGCCAAGCGGCTCCAGATCGCCGCCGAGAAGCTCGTGCCGGCGACGCTGATGGTCTACGACATCGACAACTTCAAGCGCTACAACGACACGTACGGCCACGCCACCGGCGACGAGATCCTGCGGGAGATCGCCAGGCTCATGGTCCAGACCACGCGGCGGCACGACCTGGTGGCGCGGATCGGCGGCGACGAGTTCGCGGTGCTGTTCTGCGACTTCGGCCCGCCCCGCAAGCCCGGCAGCCAGCCCCCGCGAACCGCCTACGAACTGGCGACGCGGTTCCGCGCGGCGGTGCTGTCCCACGAGTTCCGCGCCCTGGGCCCCGGCGCCGCCGGCACGCTGACCATCTCCGGCGGCCTGGCCACCTTCCCCTGGAACGGCAACACCATCGAAAGCCTCCTCCTCCGCGCCGACGAGGCCCTCCTGACTGCCAAGGCCAAGGGAAAGAACAACATCTACCTCATCGGCGAGGCCCGGCAGGGCTGATCGCTTACGGGCGCATCGTCTTGAGGACCAGCTCCGCCGCGACCGCCGAGGCGCTGCGCCCGTCGGGGGGACGAAGGGTGTCGGCCAGAGCCGCCAGGGCCGCCGAAGTTTCAATGAGCCGGTCCGGGTTCTCCAGCGCCCGCACGGCCGCGTCGGCCAAGGGGGCGGGATCGCCCCACCAGGGGATGAACTCATCGACCAGCGGCCGATTCGCCAGGATGTTCACCAGGGTGTAGTACCGCGTCCGGATGAGCCACCCGCGCGCCACCGCATTGAGCAGACGGCTGGCGCGGTAGAACACCACCATCGGCAGGCCCAGCGAGGCGGCCTCCAGCGTGACCGTCCCCGACGTCGCCAGCGCCAGGTGCGACGCGGCCATCGTCTCGGTCGTCCGCCCCACCACCAGGGGCAGGGGCCGGCCGACCTGCTCGCGCACCCAGCCGGCGACGCGCTCGTCGCCGGCACAGAGGGTGAATTCGGCCTTGGGGAACCGCCGGCCGATCCGCTCGGCGGCCGCCACGAGGGCCGACGCATGGCGGCTGACTTCCCCCGCGCGGCTGCCCGGCAGCAGGACGATCCGCCAGGCACCGTCGGCCGGCGGCCGGGGGTAGGCGTCCGTCCGCGGGGCGACGTGGTCGAACAGCGGGTGGCCCACGAACGTCGCCGCCACGCCGCGCCGGCGGAAGTAGGCTTCCTCGAAGGGCAGGATGCACGCGACGTGGTCGATCCACCGGCGGACCTTGCGGATCCGCCACGGCGCCCATGCCCAGACCTGCGGGGCGACGTAATACATCACCGGCACGCCCTGCCGTCTGGCCGCCGCGGCCATGTGCCAGTTCAGCCCCGGCGAGTCCACCGGCACCATCACCGCGGGCTTCCGCCGGGCCACCTCCTCGGCCACCCGCCCGATCAGGCGGCGGTAGTAAGGGATCTTGCGGAGCGGATCGAACAGCATCGCCGCGTCGCCGACGCAGTCCTCGATCAGCTCGCAGCCCGCCGCGGCCATCCGCGGCCCGCCGACACCGACGCACACCGCCTGGGGGCACGCGGCCTTCAGCGCGCGGATCAGATTGGCCGCATGCGTATCGCCGCTGACCTCTGCTGCCGTGAGGAACACCACCGGGGAGTCGCAACTCATCATCGGCACAGTCCACCACCAGCCCCCGCGAAAGTCAAGCGCGCAAGACGACGGCCGCGAGGGCGTGACGAGCACGCCCCCACGGCCGGTTCACGGGACATACCGACAGCGAAAGACTTCTCGGTGGCCGATGGCCGGACGAAGCCGCACCGGCCAGGGCAAGGCGGCCTACTTGGCGTTGGCGGTTTCGAGCTTCGGCGTGCTGCGGCGCTTGCGCTTGCGCCGGCGGCCGGGCTGGGGCACATCGGGCTGCGGGATGCGGATGGGGTGATCTTCCACCAGCCGCAGGGCCTCGCGGGCGTTATGGGCGAACAGGTCGGCGCGGACCTCCTCGGCCAACCCTTCGGCGCGGCTGAACACGCCGCCGGCGACAAGCACCTGCATGTTCGGCACCGCGTTGATCTCGCGGACGTGGTCGATGAGGTGGCGGATCCCCGGCACGCCCTTGGGCTGGGCGCCGTAGATGCACAGGACGTCGGGCTCCAGGCGGCCGACCAGTTGGACGATCTCGTCCTCCGGCACGCCGGCGCCGACGAACCACACGTGGTAGCCGTCCACCTCGAACAGGTCGGCGATCATCTGGGCGCCCAACTCCTCGGATTCGCCCTCGCCGCACGTGACGACGATGCGGCGGCCGTTCTTCGGCTTGCGGGCCATGTACCCCTGGAGCTGGTCGGCCAGCATGCGGTTGATCCGCGTGGCCATGTGCTCGGTGATCCGATCGATCTGCCCGTCGGCGTAGAGCTTCTGAATCTGGTCCATCGCCGGCCAGATCACGTTGGTCACCAGCATTCGGGCCGCGACGCCCCGGTCCTCGGCGGCCATGATGATCTCCCGCGCCTCGCACCGCTTGCCGGCAAACAGATGCTCCAGGTACTGCTTGAAGATCTCGACCATGTCCATGGGTCCACCACCTTGTCTTCGTTGTCCGGTCCGACGATCGGGCCCTCCGTTGCCGCCGTCGAACGATCCCGCGTGACTTCCAGCCACGCCGCCCGACCTGCACCACCTCGGCCGGGCCCGGCACGTGACCCAGATGTTAATCTGGGTAAACTGCGTTACGCAGATAGAATCGGAAAGCTGGGCTGAATAGCAACAGGGAAAATGTTAATTTAGGTAATTTGTAAGTTTTATAGAATCTGTACAACGTGGGGCGCATACGGCGTCGCGGGAAAGGAAGAATGTAACTGCTTGTAAATACAGAGCTACTGATTGGTCGCGTAATGCCGCGATGGACGCAGCGGGCTCTCGACTCCCACCGGTCCCTGTCGTGTCAGGCGAAGCGGCAGTTCATGAAGACGGCCTGGGCCAGGAGGGCCAGGTACTCGTCGCGGGGCAGGTCGAAGGCGCCGAAGCGGCGGAGGTTGTCGGTGGTCCACTGCACGTCGCACAGCACGAAGCCCCGCCGGCGCAGGCGCTCGATGAGATGCACCAGGGCGACCTTGCCGGCGTCGGTGCGCCGGTGAAACATGCTCTCGGCGAAAAACGCCCCGCCCAGCGAGACGCCGTACAGGCCGCCGACGGGCTCGCCGCAGCCGACCTCGCCAGCGGGCCAGGCCTCCACGCTGTGGGCGAAGCCCAGCAGGTGCAGCCGCGTGTAGGCGATCGCGATCTCCGGAGAGATCCACGTCGGCCCCCCGTCGCCCCGCTCGCCGCAGAGGCCGACGACCCGGCGGAACGCCCGGTTGACGGTGCAGACGTAGCGGCCGCGACGGATCGTCCGCTGAAGGCTGCGCGACACGTGGAACCGCTCATCCAGCGGCAGCAGCCCCCGCGGATCGGGGCTGAACCACAGCAGTTCGCCCTGGTCGACCATGGGGAAGATGCCGTTGGCATACGCGGTCAGCAGCGTGTCGCCTTCCAGGGCCGCCAGGATGTCGCTGTCGGGCGCGGGGGTCATCGGTGTGCTCACTGCAGGGCCGATTGTACGGGCCGGCGCGGACGGCCGCCAGAGGAGCGAACGGCGCCGGACGGCCGGGCGCCAACCGTGGTGCGAAGCCCCCAGCAGAAGATTCGCTTGCGCAAAGGTCGGGCAAGACTTTATAATGCCGTCACCAGCCACGACGTCCTGCCGCGAAGGAGTATCAGGGTGACCGACGAGATCCGCAAGTTCATCGCCGAAGGCCGCAGCCGCAAGGCCACCGACATCCACATCTGCGCCGACACGCCGATCATGTTCCGCATCGACGGCAAGCTCCGCCGCGCGACCCAGCAGCCGCTGACCCCGGAAATGGCCCGAAAGCTGTGCTACGCGCTGCTGACCGACGCGCAGATCGAGACCTTCGAACGCACCGGCGACCTGGACCTGATGCTCGCCGAGGGCGAGGGGCGCCACCGGATCAACATCGCGCGCAACAACGGCAACGTCGGCGCCGTCATCCGCCTGCTGCCGGAGCGCCCCTGGCACCTGGACGCGCTGAAGCTGCCCGAGACGGTGCGCGAGCTGACCGGCCGCAGCAAGGGGCTGGTCCTGCTGACCGGCTCGACCGGCCAGGGCAAGACCACCACCATGGCGGCGATGATCGACGAGATCAACCGCACGCAGCGCAAGCACATCATCACCATCGAGGACCCCATCGAAACGGTCCACGACAACAAGCACAGCCTCGTGCGCCAGCGCGAAGTGGGCAAGGACACCGAGTCGTTCAACAAGGGCCTGCGGGCGGCGCTGCGGCAGGACCCCGACGTGATCGCCATCGGCGAGATGCGCGATTACGAGACCATCCGCATCGCCCTGACGGCCGCCGAGACGGGGGTGCTGGTGATGTCGACCCTGCACGTGATCAGCATCGACAAGATCATCGAGCGCCTGCTGAGCTACGTGCCGCCGGAAGAAGAGGGACATATCCGCAACCTGATGGCCGACTGCCTGCAGGGGATCATCCACCAGGAGCTGCTGCCGACCGTCGACCGCGACAAGCGGGTGGCCTGCGAGATCCTCACCACGTCGGCGGCGGTGCGGAACATCATCCGCCGCCGGGGCACCTACCTGCTGCGCAGCATCATCCAGACCGGCGCCAAGCAGGGCATGGTGGCCATGAGCCAGTCGATCGGCGCCCTGCTGAGCGAAGGGGTCATCAGCCCCGACGTGGCGGAGTCCGTCCTTTACAACTACGCGACGTAGACCGCCTGAACTGGACGGGGCGCCCCCGCCGTACAATACGTTGGAGGCGACCCGCCATGAAACCTGTGGTTATCGCGCTGATCTGCGTCGTGCCCGCCGTCTGGGCGATGGTCGGCTGTGACGGCCCGGGCGCGCCGCCGGCGCCGGGCGGTGAGCCTCAGGAGGCTTCCGCCATGAAAGAATCCCCACGCACGGACCATCTGACCGAGATGCAATACCGCGTCACGCAGGAAAGCGCCACCGAGCCGCCGTTCACCGGCGAGTATTGGGACACGACGGA
>JAAYZK010000442.1 GCA_012514895.1 Planctomycetota bacterium
AGGCGGATCAGGTATCCCCGGATCAGGGTTTCCGATGGCTTCTGCATCCCAGGGTACGAGTGTGCTGGAACACCACATGTCGACCGAACAGGCTAATTCATGTGTATGCATGCTGTTGCTCCTGGTTCTGACTGGGTGCAGCGCTACCAGATCGAGCGTAAGCGTCGGTCTGTTTGGCCAGCAACTGCTTCTGGATGTGGTTGTCGCCGAGAACAGCGCCCGTGACGTGATCTGGGCGTGTGGCGACAATTCAGATTCCTTCCGCCCTGCTGTTCATGCCCCGTATCCTGGGCCTGAGCGACGGTGGTGCCTCTACGCCGACCTTAGCCATAATACTGCTGTATTTGTGGAACAGTATGCCGGGACGGATGCTGCAACAGCATTTCTGGTTCGTGGTCTGGACTGGACGAGGAATGCACGGGGCATCGAGGGGCACGGAACAGCCCACGTGCTGAGGTATGGTGAGCATGGTGGTCAGGCTGGTGCGGAACGGGCAGGTGTCCCTCAGCATCTGGAACGCTCATCAATAGACTTCTTCCTGCGCGAGCCGCAGATACAAGACAGGCTGCCGGCCGACGCCGAGTACTTCGTGCCACTCATTGAGAGGGCATTGGGTGAACAGGAACAGCGTGGCCGCTGCAGACCTCGCTTCGAGTCCAACTGGGTTCGCAGGCAGTCTATCAGGCCGTGGACACGACCGACTACAAGGATACTCACCCAAAGGTGCCGCCTCTTGGCGTACAGTCAGGAATGCTGTCCCCCGCACCCTCTGCCCCGAACCGACAACGCGACTTCTCCAGGCCGCAGATCCGACTCGACGGCAGCCACAACAGCCTTCAACGACAGCCCAGACGCCCTGGAACGCCGGCGTTATCCTTGAGGCCCGGACTCACTTGCGTCCGCACGGCTCAATAATCCTTCGCCACCACCGCCCAGAACCCCCCGTCATGGAACCGTTGCGGCTCGACGAAGCCTTGGGGACGGGTGAGGCGCTGATCGACGACGCGATGCCGCGGATGGGCGCGGCAGAAGGCCTGGACGACGCGGTCGTTCTCTTCCGGCTCGATGCTGCAGGTGCTGTAGAGGATCGATCCGCCGGGCGCGCAGAAGAGCGACGCCATCTCCAGCAGGCGGCGCTGGTCGGCGGCGAGGCGGCCCATCTGGTCGGCGCGGAACCTCCAGCGGGCCTCGATCCGGCGGGCCAGCACGCCGGTGTTCGAACAGGGAGCATCCACGATCACCGCGTCGAACGACTCGGGCAGCAGCGACCCCACCCGCTCGGCCGGACAGGTTTCGACGAGGTCCGCGCCGCACCGCCGGGCGGCCTCGGCGATCCGCTGGAGCTTCGCCTCGCTGACGTCGACGGCGACGATCCGCCCGGTCCGCTCCATCGCCTCGGCCGCCTGGATCGTCTTGGTGCCCGGGGCAGCGCAGAGATCGAGCACCCGCCGGCCCCCCTGGAGGCCCAGCGCGTCCAGGGCCGCCGTCGCCGTCGGGTCCTGGGGGGTGATCAGCCCGCGCCGGAAGGCGTCCAGGGCGGCCAGGTCCACGTGAGCGGTGAAGACGATCGACCGCCCGTTGGCGTGCGCCACGGCCTCGGCGCCCGCGGCGGCCAGGTCGGCCAGCACCGCCTCGACGGTCGTGCGGGAGCGGTCGACCCGCGCGACGATCGGCGGCCGCGCGTTGACCTGCATCGCCCGCGCGACGGCGTCGTCCAGGTTGCGGGCCTCCCGCAGCCACCGCCCGGCCAGGTCGTCCGGAAGGCTGACGTAGTCGGCCAGAAACGCCGCCGGGTCGGCCTGCGGGTCGGCGCAGACGTCCCGCTCGAACCGCCGGTACCGCCGGGGCTCCAGCGCCGCGACCCGCGCCTCCAGCGGCGCCGGCCCCTCCCGCGGCTCGCCCATCCCGCCGCTGACGGCCCGGAGCAGCGCGTTGACGTACCCGGCCTGGCGGGCGTGCCGCCGGCGGCACAGGCCGACCGACTCGTTCACCGCCGCGAACACCGGGATCCGGTCGAGGAAGACCAGTTGGTACACCCCAAGCCGCAGGATCTCGCGGATCGCCGGCGGGGGCTCGCGCCCGGGGCGGGTGCTGTAGGCGCGGATGATCGCGTCCAGCGTGCGGCGGCGGCGGACCACGCCGTGAGCCAGTTCCGACGCCAGGGCCGCCTCGGCCGGCGGCAGGTTGCCGGCGGCCAGCAGCCGATCCAGGTGCACCGTCACATTGCCCTGGCGGTCCAGCAGCGCCTCCAGCGCCGCCTGCCGCGATGAAGATACCGCCATGTCAGTCCCCCTCGACCGTCTCGAACCGGTCGCCCGGCGCGACGCGGTAGCCGTTGACGAAATCGTTCCAGCCCATCAGGCGCTTCCCGGCGACCTTGAGCCGCCGGACGGCGACGGCGCCGTCGGGCGTCTGGACCGCCCCGTCGTCGCCGACGGTCCCCGGCGCGGCGGGGTTCGGCTCGCCCGTGAGCATCGCGGCGGCCTCGGCGATGATGACGCGGACGGGCGGGCGGCCGTCGTGGACGAACGCCGCGTGCGCCCCCGGCCACGGCCAGGTGCCGCGGATGCGGTTGACCACCGACAGGGCGCTGTCGGCGAAGTCGATCCGCCCGTCGGCCTTGGTCAGCTTCGGGGCCGTCGTGGCCAGATCCTCGTTCTGCGGCTGGTCGCACAGGGTCCCGCCGTCCAGCCCCGCCAGCGTCCGCAGCACGACCTGGGCCCCCAGCGCCGCCAGGCGGTCGCGGAGGGCTTCGGCGGTCTCCTCGTGGCCGATCTCGACCGCCTCCTGCAGCAGGATCGGCCCGGCGTCCATCCGGTCGACCAGGCGGAAGGTGGTGACGCCCGTGTGGTGCAGCCCGCGGATGATGGCCCAGTTGATCGGGGCGGCCCCCCGCAGGGCCGGCAGCAGCGAGGCGTGCATGTTGATCGCCCCGTGCACGGCCAGATCGCGGACCTCGCGTCCGATCTTCTGGCCGAAATCGACCACGACGATCGCCTCCGGCCGCACCGAGCGGATCCGCTCGACCTCGGACGGCTCGTTGATGTTCGCGCAGGGCAGGGCCCGCAGTCCGAGCGCCTCGGCCGCCTCGGCCACCGGCGTGGGCGTGACCTTCCCGCCCCGCCCGGCCGGGCGCGGGGGCTGGGTCAGCACGAGCTCCAGCCCGTGCTCCGCCCCGCGCAGCGCCGCCAGCGTCGCCGTCGCCACCTGACCGCTGCCGCAGAATACGATTCGCATACCACCTCCTGTGCCGGGGAGTATTTTCGCCCCGCGCGGGCCCCGGACAAGGGAAAACCCGGAAGCCCGCCCAGCGCGGCGAGAATGCGGCTCCCGCCGCTGCATTCAAGGCAGGCCACAGGCTTCAGGCTTCGGGCTTCGGGCTTCGGGAACGACAACGGCCGGGGGGCAGTCCTTGCCGTGCCTGAAGCCCGAAGCCTGAAGCCTGCCGTTGCGGCTGTTCCTGAAGCCCGAAGCCTGCCGTTGCGAAGCCTGAAGCCCCCCAGGCGCCTGATCTGCCGGTGTTCATGGAGGCGCGGAGTGCCAGAGACAGTCCCGGTCACAGAGCCTTCTGGCGGCGCCGGCACATCCGCTGCAGCCCAACGGCTTGTCCTGTCGATGAGATACAGAAGAACCGGGAGGAGAATCCATGCGCACGCAGCCGCAGTTGGAAATGCTGGAACCCCGCCTTCTGCTGGACGGCGCCCCGCCGGCCGCCGAGGCGCCTCGTTTCGTCGACTTCGCCGGGATGCAGTGGCAGGTGCGGTCCGCCGCGCCGCAGGTCCAGGGCGACAACTGGTACAGCGACGCCGACGAGAGCGTCTGGGTGGACGAGGCGGGGCTGCACCTGAAGGTGCGGCGGGTGGAGGGCACGTGGTACGCCGCGGAGGTCGTCTCGACGCAGACGACGATGATGGGCGTCCACCAGTTCTACGTCGTCGGCCGTCCCGACCTGCTGGACGCCAACGTGGTCTTCGAAACGGCCCTGGTCGGCGGCGGGGCCGAGATGGCCGTCCAGTTCGGCCCGCGCCTGCTGCCGGGCGATCCGCGGGCGTCGTTCGTCGTCGACACGCCCGAGGGCGTCGTGCGCGAGCCGTTCGACATCGAGCTGAACGGCACCACCAGCACGTGCGGCATCGACTGGGGCACCGGCGAGGTCGCCTTCAACTGCTTCCACTGGCACGGCGACGAGCCCCTCACGCCCGCCCACCGGATCGCCTCGTGGACCCACAGCAGCGACGACCTGCCGACGGCGGCGTCGGAGGTGGTCGTCCGGTTCGGCCTGTCCCTGCAGTTCGCCCTGCCTCCTGCGAACCTCCAGGAGGTCGAGATCGTCATCGCCCAGGCCGACCTGCCCAACCACGCGCCGCGGATCCGATCGGTCGCCACCGACGCCGAGTGGCTGCTGGCCGGCGAGCCGCTCACCATCACGGCCGCCGGCGTGAGCGACTTCGAGGGAACCGTCGCCCACGTCGCCTTCTACCGCGACCGCAACGGCGACGGGATCGGCGACGTCGAAGAGCGCCTCGGCGTCGACACCAACGGCGCCGACGGCTACACGTGGACCGGCCCGGCGGCCTGGCCGGTCGGCACGACGACGCTGCTGGTCCGCGCCACCGACGTCGACGGGGTCTCCAGCGGCTGGGCGCCGGCGACCGTCACCGTCGCCCCCGCGCCCGAGATCGTCGTCACGATCGGCACCAGCGAGGATGCGCAGGGCCGCCAGATCCGCTACGCCGATCCGGACGGCTCGATCATCGTCGTCGGCCTCACCCGCGGCCGCGCCGTCCTGGGCTTCACCCGCCCGCCGGCCACCGTCGTGACCGTCCCCGACGGGCTGATGCTGGCCGGGGGGTTCCGACTGGTCACCCTCGACCTGAGCGACACGACCGTCCGCAGCGTTCTGGCCATCACCGTCAAGGGCGGCCTGGACGGGCGGGCCGAAGTGAACCGCATCGCCGGGGCGACGGCCGTGGGCGCGATCAAGGCGCCCCAGGTCGACCTGGTCGGCGGAGGGCTGAGGCTCACCGGCGACGGGGCCGTCGGCAGCGCCGCCGTCGGCGATCTCCGCGCCGGCGCCGATATCCGCATGGACGGCGAGGTCCGCGGCGGCCTGGCCCTCACGGCCGGGGCGGCCGAGCCGGGCTCGACGATCGACATCCTCCGCGGACCCGTGCGGGCCATGGCCTTCACCGGCGAGTTCGCCGGCCTGGTGACGACGGGCGTGCGGACCGGCCCCGACGGGCTGTGGTTCACCGCCGACGACGTCCTCGCCCACGACGTGCGGGTCGGTCCCGTCCGGGTCGCCAAACCCACGGCCGCCCCGGGCGACCGCCCCCAGGGCTTCGTCTTCGGCCCCTCCGGCGGCACCGTCGTGGTGCCGCGGCGGGGGATGCAGAACACCGGGGCCCTGCCCGTCCGCTGCGTCCCATCCGCCGACGCCGCGATCACCATCGTCCGCGCCACCGGCCGCCCGGACGCGCGGCTGGTCGCGGGGCGCCTCGCGGGCGTCGCCCGCCGCCACTACCTCGTGGCCCTCTACGTCCGCCGGACGGACGGCACGCTGGCGCTGGTGCGCTCGGCGTACGCCAACAGCGCGGGCGTCTGGATGATCGGGCGGGTGCCGGCGGGCGAGCTGCACGCGTACCTGGTGGCGCGGGAGGCCGTCCTTCCGCCGCTCCTGGCCGATCCGATGCCGAGCGACGGTCTGCTGATCCTGGGTGAGGCGGTCCTGGCGGAGACGGCGTAGGGGCAGAGGCTGGGAGGCGTCGGGGGGGGGGTGCGGAGAACCCGCCGCCGTCATTGCGGCGGCGCGGCCTGGACGGGCACGTCGCGGGCGTCGGCCGGAAGGGTCTCGATGCTTCGGCGACCGGTGCAGCCGTCGTCGATCTCGTGCCAGTGCAGGACGCCTTCCTCGCCGTACTGCCAGCAGAACTGGATCTCGCGGCCGTCCAGCCAGGCGGGGAAGTCGACGATGCCCGCCGCCCAGTCCTTCATCTCGACGCCGACCTCGACCAGTTCGTCGGAGAACGACTGGAGCCGTTCGACCAGGCGGATGATCTCGCCCTGCGTGGAACGGGCGCTGTCGGCCAGGCCCTTGCGCTGGTAGACGTCGAGCATCTCCTGTTCGTCCAGGACGCGCTGATAGTTGTCCAGGACGTCGGCGAGGATCCGACGCACCAGGACCAGCGCCCGGTTGGCCTGCTCGAGCGTGAAATACCGCCTGCCCATCTCCACATCGGGCGGCGTGTGCGTTTTGGGACGGAACACTTCCATGTCGCTTTTCCGTGCGTGCGTACCGATCGGCCTGGCGGCAGGGCCCCCGATGGCCTCCGCCTGAACGGAGGATTCATCGGGTCCAGGTCGCCACAGACATGAGGTTTCCCCCCCACTTTGGGGAGTTGCCTTAGTGGCGTGTCCGCCGTATCCTGGGCCCATGATCGGTCTGATCAACGTCAACAAGCCCGCCGGCCCCACCAGCCACGACATGGTCGCCCGCATCCGGCGGCTGGCGCCGCGGCGGACGAAGGTAGGCCACGCCGGCACGCTGGACCCGTTCGCCACGGGCGTGTTGGTGGTATGCCTCGGGGCGGCCACCCGCCTGGCCGACTACGTCGCCGCCGGCGCCAAACGCTACGAGGCCGAGATCACCTTCGGCGCCACCTCCACCACCGACGATCCGGACGGCACGTTGAGCGAGACCCACCGGCCGCCGCCGTCGGCCGACGGGTTGCGCGAGGCCCTGGCGGGGTTCGTTGGCGAGATCGAGCAGGTCCCCCCCGCCCACTCGGCCGTCCACGTCGACGGGCAGCGCGCCTACACCCTGGCCCGGGCCGACCAACCGGTGAACCTGCCCGCCCGGACCGTCCGCGTGGACGCCGTCGAGCTGCTCGCCTTCGACGGCCGGCGCGCCCGCCTGCGGATCGACTGCGGCAAGGGCACCTACATCCGCTCGATCGCCCGCGACCTGGGCGTGCGGCTGGGCTGCGGGGCGTACTGCTCGGCCCTGCGGCGCACCGCCGTGGGGCCCTTCACGATCGACGATGCGGTCGATCCGGACGCCCTGACGCGCGAGACCCTCGCCGACCACCTCCACCCCGCCCGCCAGGCCGTCGCCCACCTGCCGGCCGTCGCGCTGGACGCCGCGGCCCTCGAGGATGTGCTGCACGGCCGCGCCGTGCCCTGCGGAGACGTCGCCGGCGAAGCGGCGGCCCTGGACCCGACCGGGCGCCTCGTCGCGCTGGGATCGGCGCACCGCGGGCGGTTTCAGCCCTCCAAGGTCTTTCCGCCCGATCCGGCGTAGATCACCGCGACCGCACCAACAGCGCCTCGTCGACGCCCAGCGTGCGCACGGCCTCGGCGATGTCCGCCAGGAAACGCCGGCCGTCCGTGTAGTAGCCGGCAGTGGGGACGAGGTGGGCACCGACGCGGGCGGCCCAGAAGCGGTTGAACAGGGCCATGAACAGCTCGCGGAGGTACTTGCTGACCATCGACGCCAGGGCGATCGGCAGGTGGAGGCTCTCTCCCTTGGCCAGGAAGTGCAGATCGAGCGTCCCATCCTCGCCGGCCATGACGTAGCCGCTGTGGTCGCCCTGCTCGGCGAGGATGCGGAAGGTGCCGCCGTGCGGGTACATCCGTTGGAGGATCGGCAGGTAGTGCTGGCGCCCGCCCTGGCGGTCGACGACGATCCGCACCGACGCCCCCCGCGGGCGGTTCCGCCAGACCCAGTCGATCAGCGAGAACGTCTGGTCGCACAGCGTCGTGGCCTTGTTGTCGGTGGCGGCGACGAGCCGGTTGAAGTGCCCCTCCGGCAGCAGACGCACCTGGGCGCCCAGCAGCTTCATCCCGGCGGCGGCCATCGCGGCCCGCACGCCGTTGGCGCGGAGCCGCAGATCCGTCGCATCCGCCTCCAGCGGCAGGGCGAGGTCCGCCTGGCGATACCAGGGATACTCCTCCATCGCCCCCAGCACCTCCGGGCTCAGCCACGCCAGCAGGGCCCGCAGGCTCTGGCAGGGCTGCTCCAGCAGCGAGAGAAACCCCAGCCCCCCCCGCTCCAGGTGCACCAGGCCCGTCGCAGGGCTGTAGATCCGCTTGCTGTCGCCGATCGCCACGCCGGCGCACCGCTTGCCCGGAGCTTTGGCGACCGCCGGGGCCAACTGGCGCCAGAAGTCGACCTCCCCGTCCCCGGGGGCCTCGAACACGACGGCCGACACCACCAGCGGACCCAGCAGCGGCCCGAATCCCGCCTCGTCGATGCCCGCGATGATGGTCACCGTTGCGGCTCCCGAAAAACCTGATCGTCACTGTGGCGTGCCATTATAGCCCCCTCTGTCCGCTGCACTCCAGGCCTAAAAACCTATCGACATCGGCCCCGACGCTCGGTAAAAAGTGCACGCAAGTACGGCCTGGCCCATGACAGCGTCGTGGGGCCGGGCTATACTAGGTTGGGAATCTGCATTCATTCGATCCTGAAGCGTGGATCCATGGAGATGCCAATGCGCTACGCAGTAATCATGGCCGGGGGGGCCGGCCAGCGGTTGTGGCCGCTGAGCCGCCGGCGCCGCCCCAAGCAGTTGCTGCCGCTCATCCAGGGCAAGAGCCTGCTGCAACTGGCCGTCGAACGCCTCGACGGCCTGTTTGACCGGGGCAACATCCTCATCGTCACCAATCGCGAGTACGCCGACGAGGTCGCCGAGGTGACCGGCCTGCCCCGCGAGAACGTCGTCGGCGAGCCGGAGGGCCGCGACACCGCCGCCGCGATCGTCCTGGGCGCAGGCCACATCGCCCGCCGCAACGAGGGCGCGACGATGGCGGTCTTCGCCGCCGATCATATCATCCGGCCGCAGAACCAGTTCGCCGACGCGGTCCGCGTGGCGATGGAGGTCGCCGAACAGCAAGCCGACGCCCTGGTGACTTTCGGCATCAAGCCCACCTGGCCCCACACGGGCCTGGGCTACATCGAGCGGGGCCAGCGGCTGGCCGACGGAGTCTTCCGCGTCCGGGCGTTCCGCGAGAAGCCCACCCACCCGGTGGCCCGCCGCTACGTCGAGAGCGGCAAGTACTACTGGAACAGCGGGATGTTCATCTGGACGCTCCCGGCGATCACGCGGCAGCTCCAGTCCCGCCTGCCGGACTCCTACGCCAAGCTCACCGCCGCCCTGGCGGCCCCCGACACCGACGCGGCCCTCTCCAAGGCGTACCCGACGCTGGAGAAGATCTCGATCGACTTCGCCGTCATGGAGAAGGCCGACAACGTCCTGGTCGTCGAGCTGCCCTGCGAGTGGCTCGACGTGGGGAGCTGGCCGGCCCTGGCCGACGTCAGCGAGCTGGACGAGGACGGCAACGCCGTCGTCGCCGACAAGACCGCCCTGCTGGACAGCGTGCGGAACGTCGTCGTCTGCGAGCAGGACGACCACCTGGTCGCCATGCTGGGGATGGACGACTGCATCGTCGTCCACACGCCCGACGTGACGCTGGTGTGCAACCGCAACGAATCCCAGCGGCTCAAGGAGCTGGTGGACCTGATCCGATCGAGGCACGGCGGCACGCACCTATGACACGCTGGCTGGGGATCGACCACGGCAGCCGCCGGATCGGCGTGGCGGTATCCGACGCGGGCGGCTCGATCGCTTCGCCGCTGGAGGGCGTCCCCGCCGAGCCGGCGTCGCGGGCGTTCGAGCGGATCGCCGCCTTGGCCGCCGAGTACGGGGCCGCCGGCGCCGTCGTCGGCTGGCCGCTCAACACCGACGACACCGAGGGCCCGCAGGGCGCGCTGGCCCGGCGGTTCGCGATCGACCTGGCCGAGGCGACCGGGCTGGACGTGCGGCTGTGGGATGAGCGGTTCACCAGCGCCGCCGCCGACGCCAAGCTGGCCGGCCTGTACACCCGCCGGCAGAAGAAGGCCCGCCAGGACGCCGTGGCCGCCGCGATGATCCTGGGCGACTTCCTCGCCGTCGGCGGACCCGACGCCGCACCGACCGCCGCCGAGGCCGTGCCGCCGAGGAAAAGCGGGCGGTAGGCTGCAGGCGCCGCTGTCGTGCCTGAAGTCTGAGGTCACCAGAGTGCACAACCTCTTGCTTGTGAAGGGAACCGAGAATGAGCAGTCCCATCCGTGTCACCGTCTGGAACGAGTACCGCCACGAGAAACGCAGCCCCGCCATCGCCGCCATCTACCCCGAGGGCATCCACGGCACGCTGGCGGCGGCCCTGTCAAAGCACCCGGACATGGCCGTCCGGACCGCCACGCTGGATGAACCGGAGCACGGGCTGACCGACGAGGTGCTGGCCGCGACCGACGTGATGCTCTGGTGGGGCCACTGCGCCCACGGGGAGGTCAGCGACGCCGTCGTCGCCAAGGTCCGCCGGCGCGTCCTGGAGGGCATGGGGCTGGTCGTGCTGCACAGCGGCCACTACTCCAAGATCTTCAAGGCCCTGATGGGCACCACCTGCAGCCTCTGCTGGAGGGAGGTGGGCGAGCAGGAGGTCCTCTGGGTGGCCGATCCTTCACACCCGATCGCCGAGGGCATCGGCACCTGCATCATCCTGCCCAACACCGAAATGTACGGCGAGCCGTTCGGCATCCCGGTTCCCGAGGAACAGGTGTTCATCTCCAGCTTCGCCGGCGGGGAGGTGTTCCGCTCGGGCAACGTGTGGCGCCGCGGCGCGGGCCGGATCTTCTACTTCCGCCCCGGCCACGAGAGCTACCCGATCTTCCACAACGAGCAGGTGCTCCGCGTGATCACCAACGCCGTCCGCTACTGCCGCCCGACGGCCGCCCCGGTGGCCGACAAGGCGCCGAATGTGCCGATGGGATGGTTCAGGAAGGGGTAAGCCATGAGACAGTACATCCTCACGCCGGCGATGGGCAAGCGGATGATCGGCAAGGCCCTGGCGCGCCACCCGGCGATCCAGGCGGTGCTGACGCACGGCACGCTGGCGATCATCGCCGGGACGACCAACGGGTACGTCGCCGAGGAGATCCTCAACGACCTCGGCCAGGGCGGCCCGTTCAGCCGCAAGGGCTTCCGGCGCGGGACCGTCCTGCCCCCGGCCGCCCCGCCCGGCAGCGCCGCGACGGAGTTCCCCGGGGACGTGATCCTCGTGGACGGCACGTGGCGCAAAGGGCTGTCGATCTTCGATGTCGTCGATGACCTCCGCACCGGCGACATCGTCCTGAAGGGCGCCAACGCCCTGAACGTCCGCGCCCGCCAGGCGGCCCTCTACATCGGCCATCCCCAGGCCGGCACCGCCGGCGCGACGATCGGGCTGGTGGCCGGACGGCGGGTGCGGATGATCGTGCCGGTCGGCCTGGAGAAACGCGTCGACCAGCCCATCCTCGACATCGTCGCCCGCGTCAACGCCCCCGGCAGCCACGGCCCGGGCATGCTGGCCCTGCCCGGCGAAGCCT
>JAAYZK010000443.1 GCA_012514895.1 Planctomycetota bacterium
CGTCAGCAGCGCGATCATCGCGATGACCACCAGCAGCTCGATCAACGTGAAGCCGCCGACCGCCGCCGCAGACCGACGTCCTGGATGCCGTGCGCCCTCTCGCATGCCCGGACCGCCTCCACCACGCAACGGGTGCCCTCCCTGGACATTATACCCGCGTCTCCAAGGAGACTCCAGGGCCGGCGGCGGTTTACTGGCGCTGGACGGCGTCCAGCGTGAGGTTGACTCCGTTGGGTTCGTCGGCGAAGACGTGCACGCGGGTCATGTCCAGGTGCAGGGGAACCTCGCTGCCGGGCACCAGGCCGCGGACGGCGTCGACGCGGGCGACGACGCGGCCGTGGGCGGCGGTCGAGCCGTGGACGTCCATTTTCTCCCCGAGCGGCTCGACGACGCGCAGGTTGACCGGCAGGACGTTGCCTTCGCCGGCGAAGCGGCCCTCACCGCGCAGGTTCATGGCCTCGGGGCGCACGCCCAGGACGACCGGCCGGCCGACGTGGCCGGCGGCGGCGCGGGCGTGGGCGTCGCCGAGGCGCAGGCGCGCGGTGCCTTCGTCGAACCAGACCGCCCCGCCGTCGGCGACCAGCTTGCCCTTGAAGAAGTTCATCGGCGGGGTGCCGACGAAGCCGGCGACGAAGCGGTTGGCCGGGGCCGCGTAGACGTCCAGCGGCCCGGCGCACTGCTGGACGACCCCGTCGTCCATCACCACGATCCGATCGCCCAGGGTCATGGCCTCCTCCTGGTCGTGGGTGACGTAGATGGTGGTGGTCTTGAGCTGGCGGTGAAGGCGCTTCAGTTCGGCGCGCATCTCGACGCGGAGCTTGGCGTCGAGGTTGCTGAGCGGCTCGTCGAACAGGAAGGCCATGGGCTTGCGGACGATGGCCCGCCCGACGGCCACGCGCTGCCGCTGGCCGCCGGAGAGGGCCTTGGGCCGGCGGTCCAGCAGCCTCTCGATGCCCAGGATGGCGGCGGCCTCGCGGACGCGCTGGTCGATCTCAGCGCGGGGGTACTTGCGCAGACGCAGCGCGAAGGCCATGTTCTTGTAGACCGACATGTGCGGGTACAGCGCGTAGTTCTGGAAGACCATCGCGATGTCGCGGTCCTTCGGGGGCACGTTGTTGACGACCGTCTGGCCGATGCGGATGGTTCCGCCGGTGATGTCCTCCAGCCCCGCGACCATCCGCAGGGTGGTCGACTTGCCGCACCCGGACGGGCCGACCAGGACGATGAACTCGCCGTCGCGGATCGTCAGGGTGCAGGCGTCGACGGCCTTGACGTTGCCGGGGTAGATCTTCGTGACGTTGTTCAGGACCACTTCAGCCATGACTACTCCTTCAGGGCGCCGGCGCCGACGCCGCGGACGAAGAACCGCATGGTAAACAGGAACAGGATCACCAGCGGGGCCGCCGAGATGGCGTACGCGGCCATCGTGGGGCCCCAATCGCGCACGTAGGCCCCCTCCAGGCGGAACAGGGCGACGGCGGCGGGCAGCTTGCCGGGGTCGCGCAGGACCAGCAGGGGCAGCAGGAAGTTGTTCCACGCCCCCACGAAGCTCAGGCACGCCAGCGTCGCCAGGATCGAGCCGTTCATCGGCAGGACGATCTCCCAGATCTGCCGCAGGTGGCCCGCCCCGTCCATCTCGGCGGCCTCGAAGAGCGACTCGGGCGTCTCCTCGACGTAGCTGCGGAGGATGTACACGTTGAACACCTGCCCGGCGGCGATCCCCGTGACCACCAGCGCCGTGTAGGTGTTCAGAAGGTTCAGCTCTCGCAGCAGGGTGAACAGCGGGATGAGGTTCGCCACCCCGGGCATGAGCATCAGCACCATCAGGGCCGACCAGAAGAAGGCCTTGCCGGGGAACCTGTAGCGGCCGAAGACGTACGCCGCCAGCACGGCCACCGCAAGCGTTCCCGCCGTGGTGGTCACGGCCAGGAAGACGGTGTTGGGGATGCTCTGGCCGATCGTCGCCCACCCTTCCCTGTAGTTCTCCGGGTGCAGTTCCCTCAGGTCGACCCCGTAGGGGTTCTGGTAGAACTGCTTGTTGGTCTTGAAGGAGATGCTCACCATCACGTACAGCGGGTAGAACGCCGCCGCCAGGACCAGCAGCACGAAGGTGTGCTTGATCAGTTCGGTGGTACGCCTCTGCGTCACGCTTGATCCGGTGGCTCCCGTCTCCATCACTTATCCACCCGAATGTAACGGTTGTTGATCAGGGTCAGCACGAGGATCAGGCCGAACAGCAGCAGCCCGATCGCGCAGGCGTAGCCGGCCTCCATGTCGCGGAAGGCCTTGCGGAACATGTACAGGCCCGGCAGCATCGCCGCCCCGTTGGGCCCGCCCCCGTCGCCCAGGATGATGAACACCTGGCCCCAGCTCTGCAGCGTGTGGATCACCATCAGCACCAGGTTCAGGCGCACCTGCGTCATGATGAGCGGCAGTTCGATCCGGGTGAACTTGCCGAACCAGCCGCACCCGTCCAGATCGGCGGCCTCGTAGGTGGACTGGTCGATGTTGTTCAGCCCCGACAGGTACAGCAGGACCGACACGACGCCCACCCACGGGAACCCCCAGAACACCAGCGACGGGAGGATCAGCTTGGAATGGCCCAGCCAACTGGGGCTGTCGGTGGCGAAGGCGCCCGTCGGCTCGGTCCATATCCGCGTGAAAAGGATCAGGATCGCCGCCAGGGCGACCATCGACCCGCCCAGCCAGCCGATGATGTCGCCCCGCCACAGGCCGCCGCGGCGGCGGATCCAGTCCGCCGTGAGGCAGGCGCCGCCCATGACGACGACCACGCGGAGGATGCCCTGCACGTGCGGAACCGGCTTCATCGACGCGTCGAAGCCCACGGCGCCGAAGATGACCAGCGCCACCGGCCCCAGCAGCGCCAGCA
>JAAYZK010000444.1 GCA_012514895.1 Planctomycetota bacterium
ACCACGGGCTTCGACGCGCCCAACATCGACTGCGTGGCCCTGCTGCGTCCGACGATGTCGCCGGGTCTGTACTACCAGATGGTCGGACGGGGCTTCCGTCTGCACCCGTCGAAGACCAACTGCCTGGTTCTCGACTTCGGCGGCAACATCCTCCGGCACGGCCCCGTCGACGCCCTGCAGATCCAGGACAGAACGCCCGGCAATGGCGAAGCGCCCGCGAAGGAATGTCCCGAATGCCAGTCGGTGATCCATGCGGCCTATGGGGTCTGCCCGGAGTGCGGGTACGAGTTCGAACCGCCCCAGCGGGAGAAGCACGACCAGGAGGCCTCGACAGCGGGGATCCTCTCCGGCGAGGTCACCGAGGTCGACTACGAGGTCAGCGAGACCCATTACAGCGTCTACAAGAAGCGCAATACCCCCGAGGACCATCCCCGCACGCTACGAGTCGACTATCGCTGCGGGCTGACCACGTACCACAGCGAGTGGGTCTGTCCCGAGCACACCCTGTACGCCAGAGGGAAGTTCGAGACCTGGTGGCGGGCCCGGTCGAACGAGCCGGTCCCGAGCACAGCTGCCGAAGCCTGCGACCTTGCTTTGGCCGGCGCTCTGGCCGAGACCCATGCCATCACCGTCCGGTCGATCGCCGGTGAGAAGTACGACCGCGTCGTCAACTACCAGCTCGGGCCCATCCCGCCGCGCCTCGATGGCCAGGATGAACGAGACGATGGCGACCTGCCCGCCTACGCGTGGGTGGATGACGACGACATCCCGTTCTAGAGGAATGACCCTGCATGACTGACCGTCCGTCCATTGCGAACGCCGCCCAGGCTTACCTGTCGGCGAATCTCTGCGCCCTCCCGGCGATCCGGGCCGAGAAGCGCCCGTCCATCGGGCCGTGGAAGCAGTACCAGACCCGAAAGCCAACGGTGGCCGAATGGTCCGCCTGGCTGGCCAACGGCCCGGAGGCCATCTGCATCCTGTGCGGCTCTCCGTCCGGCCACACTGAGATCATCGACTTCGACGCCGGTGGCGAGCTGTTCAAGGCCTGGTGGGCGTCGATCCCGGCCACCCTACAGGAGAAGCTGGTCGTCGAACGCACGCCGTCCGGCGGCTACCACGTGATCTACCGCTGCTCCTGCGCCGTCTGCGGCAACATCAAGCTCGCCCAGCGCAAGGTCGGCGACAAGGTCGTCACGTTGATCGAGACCCGTGGCGAGGGCGGCCTGTTCCTGTGCGCCCCGACGCCGGGCTACGAGCTGACCCAGGGCGACCTGGCCAACCCGGCCGTCCTGAGCGAGGAAGAGCGCGACGTTCTTCTGCAGGCCGCCTGGGAACTGAACGAATACCTGCCGCCTGTGGCCAACGGTCCGACGGGGTCGGCGAACAGTCCACACATCGGCCCGGTGTCTTCGAACAGCCCGCACATGTGCGGCTGTGCTTCGCACAATGGCGACCGGCCCGGCGATGACTTCAACAATCGCGGCGATGTGCGGGCTGTGCTCGAAGAGCACGGTTGGGTTCGTCTGACCGACCGGCAGGGCCGTGACGGGAACGAGTACTGGCGACGCCCGGGCAAGCCCCGTGGCTGGTCAGCCACGCTGAAGGAGTGTTCCGAGGGCCGGATCTTCTACGTCTTCAGCTCGAACGCCGCACCCTTCGAGCCGCAGACCGGCTATGCGCCGTTCGCGGTCTACACGCTGCTCGAACACGGGGGCGACTTCGAACAGGCCGCTCGCTCTCTGCGAACCCTCGGATTCGGCAGCGACAGTGCGACGCACAACGCCGGCGACCCGAACATCTCGCCCATTGTGCGACAGGGGCCGCCCGCCCTGGCCAGAGCGCCCGATGAATCGCCGCTGATCAAGCGGCTCAAGACCCTCATCGACACGTTCGCCGGACTGAACCCCGCGGTCATCTGGAACCTGCTCCGCAAAGGTGAAACCATGAACATCATCGCCAGCCCGAAGGTGGGCAAATCCTGGTTCGTCTCGCACC
>JAAYZK010000445.1 GCA_012514895.1 Planctomycetota bacterium
GCCCCGCGGACCGGCTCGGGCAGATCCAGGGCGTCGGGGGCATCCTGGAGATGGTCGGGCAGGTCGAGGATGTCGTACATCCGCCGGGCGTAGACCTCGACCATCTGCGTGACCGTTCCCAGCCCCACCAAGGCGCTGACCGGCACGAAAAGCTGCGCCGCAACCGCATAGAACGCAAGAACTTCGCCAATCTGCATCCGACCGGCCCGGATGCCCAGGAACCCCATCCACAGCACGGCCAGTGTGCCGACGCCGGTGATGACGGTGGTGAGCGTCCCGAAATACAGGTTCAGCCGGTGCTGACGCCGCACCAGACTGAGATTCTGGTCCACCCAGTTGTCGAAGACGGAGATCTCCCGCGACTCCTGGGCGTAGTTCCTTACGGTGACGATGTTCGTGATCCGCTCCATGGCGTACCCCCCCATCGCCGCCCAGCGGTCGCGCTGATCGAGGGTGACGCGGCGCAGCCGCGGCAGGAAGATGGCGCAACTGACGGCGTAGAACGGAAGCGTCGCCAGCACCACCAGGGCCATCCGCCCGTTGAGCCCCACCAGCAGCACGACGCCCAGCACCAGCATCGCCGCCTGGGTGAAAAGGTTCACCGCCAGGTTCGTCATGCTCGCAGGCACCAGGCCGGTCTCCTCCATCGTCCGCGTCATCAACTGGCCGACCTGCTCGCGGCTGAACAGGCCCATCTCCAGGGAGCTGAGCTTCTCGTGGACGGCGCTGCGCAACCGGAAGGCCATGCCCTCGTTGATGTGGGCGTTGATCAGTTCGCTGGCCCCGCTGGCGGCGGTGATGGCCACGTGGATGGCAAGCGTGACGGCGAAGAACACCATCAGCAGCCCGAGCTTCTCGTCCTCGCTGCGGGGCATCCACGCCGCCGCGGCGGCGGGAGGGCCGCCCACCTGCAACACGTCGTCCACCAGCCATTTGCCCAGCATGCTGAACACGTACGGCGTGGCGGCGACGGCCGAGGCGACGAGGGTCCGAATCACCAGCCCCTTCCAGTACCGCGACAACTGCTCGCGCGTCACCCGCCACAGCAGGTTCATGGCCGTCCCTCCCGGATCGCCGGCAGAAGGTCGTGCCCGTACTGCTGGGCGTAGAGGGTGCGGTAGAGCGTTCCGGCGGTGTGCAGCAACTGCAGGTGCGAGCCGGCCTCGTGGAGCCGCCCCTCGTGCAGCACGAGAATGCGGTCGGCGGTCCGGGCCATCTGGAGGCGGTGGACGATGAAGATGCAGGTCCGGCCCTGCATGATGCGGCAGATAGCCTGGTGCACCTGCTCATCGGTCTCCGGGTCGAGGGCGGCGGTGGCTTCATCGACGATGAGGATCGCCGGGTCGGCGATGAGGACGCGGGCGACGCCGATCTGCTGGCGGGTTCCGACGGACACCCGCAGGCCGCCCGTGCCCAGGCGGGTGTCGTACCCCCGGGCCAGCGACGCGACGAAGTCATGCAGCCCCACGGCCTTGGCCACCTCGATCATCCGCGGCTCGGCGGCGTCGGGCTTGCCGTAGCACAGGTTTTCGCGGATGGTCCCGTCGAAGATGGCCGACTCGGGCATGACCAGCGCCAGGGCCCGGCGGTAGTCGCCCAGGCGGAACTCCCGCACATCCCGGCCGTCCACGCTGACGCGGCCGCTGAGGGGATCGTAGAACCGCCGCAGGAGCATCGCCAGGGTCGTCCGCCCGGCGCCGGGGGCGCCGACGATCGCGACGTTCGTCCCGGAAGCGACCTCCATGTGCAGGTCCCGCAGGACGGGACGGCCCGGCTCATAGCCGAAGGTCACGCCTTCAACGACGATGTCGCCTCGCAGGGCGGTGACCGCCCTGGCGCCGGCGTGTTCGCGGACCTCCGGCTCGCGGTGGCGGATCTCGTTGATCCGGTCGACCGACACGCCAATCTGGACGAACTGGTTGGCCATCTGGGCGAACCGCACCACCGGCCCCAGCAGTTGCGTCGAGTACGCCGCGAAGGCCACCACGTCGCCGTAGCTCAGCCGTCCCTTGACGTACAGGTAGCAGCCCGCGCAGTAGATCACGCTGTTGCCCAGCCGGTTGAGGAAATCAGCCAACTGGTTGAACGTGATCGAATAGGCCTGGCCCTGGACCGCCGCATCCATCACCTGCTTGGCCCGGGACGAGAACTGCGTCGCCTCCCGCCGGTCCTGGCCGTACGCCTGGATCAGCTCGTGGGCGCTGAGGCGCTCCTGCAGCATCGAGGAGATGTGGTCGATGCGGCTGCGGAGCTGGACGGAGGCATCCTGGATCCGCCGCGAGAAGTACCGGCTGTTGACGTAATACAGCGGCAGCAGGGCGAACGTCAGCAACGACAGCATCCAACTGAGCTTGAGCATCACGACCACCGAGAAGGCCACCATCATCGCGTCGCCCAGCAGGGCCACCAGGTTGCCCCCCGCCAGGCCGGAGATGTTCCCGACGTCGCCGAACAGCCGCTGGTGGATCGCCCCGGCGGGCGTCTGGTTGTAGAAGCCGATCGGCAGGCGCATCAGCTTGCTGAAAAGCCCCTTGCGCAGGTCCGAGATGATCCCGATCCCGATGGTGTTCAGCAGGATGCTGTTGAAGATGTTCACCAGCGCCCGCAGCAGCGGCACCGCCAGCATCCCCCCCATCAGCAGCGGGAAGAGCCCCCACTCGTTGTCGCGCGCGACCCGGTTGATCAGGCTGCGCATCAGCAGCGGCGGCGCCATGCCGATCAGCGTCAGCACGCCCGTCAGGACGGACGCGATGACCAGCGGCCGCCGGTACGGCCGCAGACAGCCCAGGACGTTGTGGAGACGGCTCATCCAGGTCGACCCAACAGGCGAAACCGTTCTTCTACCAAAGCCGCACGCCGCAGGCAATCCCGTGCCGCAACGGTTCTCTCTGGCCGCGCCACGCCCGTCGCGGTAGGCTGGGCGGGCGACAACCGGGAGATCCTGAGGGAGGACGAGCGATGTCGGCAGCATCACGCACACCCGTGGTCGGGTTCGGCGTCGAGTCGTTGTGGGGCGTCTGGCGGACGGACTGCCGTCTGGCCGACGCCATCGATGTGCGGGCGATGGCCGCCGGCGACGGGCCGGACGCGGCGGTGCTGCTGGTGGCCGACCTGTCGCTGCTGTGGCCGTCCGTCGCGATCGACCTGCGGGCGCGGGTCGCCGAGGCGCTGGGGCTGGACGTCCAGGCCGTCGGCATCTTCACCACGCAGAATCACGGCGTGCCGACGGAGGCGGTCGAGCCGGCCAACATCGACGCCGCCGCCGAGCGTTTCATCGCGGCCGCCCGCAAAGCGATGGAGGTCCGCCGCCCGGCCCGGATCGCCCTGGTGACGGCCCATCCGACACCCCCGCTGACGTTCTGTCGTCGCGTGCGCGTGGAGGGGGTCGGCACGTTTACCTACTGGTTCGGCTGCCGCATTGATGCCGACGGGCGGGGCGACTGCAGCGACCTCATCGCCGCGGCCCTGGCCGACCTGGCCGCCGGCCGCCCGTACCAGCGGCGCTGCCTCGACCTGCCCGAGGACGGCGGGCCGCGGATCGAGTCGCCCCTCCCGCTGAAGCGGCCGGTCCCCCTGGGGCCCGCCGACGACGATCTGCTGCAGGCGCTGCTCTTCCTCGCGCCGGACGGCACACCCATCGGCTCGCTGGTCCGCGCCGCGATCCACCCCGTCACGGCCAACCGCAGGGCAGCCGGGCGGCACAGCGGGGACTACCCGGTCTACGTCCGCCGCCGGATGGAGGCGGGCTTCGGCGGCACGTCGCTGTTCCTGCCCGGCCCGTGCGGCGACCAGGCCCCCCTGGTCGTCCGCAAATCGCTCCGGCGGGCCGAGCAACTCGGCGGTCAGATCGCCCAGGCGGTCCTGGATGCGGCCGCCGCGGCGGCGTGGCAGGAGGACTGGTCCGTGGCCGTCCGCTCACCGGTGGTGGACCTTCCGATCCGCCAGGACTACCCCGCCACCCTCGACGCCGCCCGCACCACCACCGACACGCTGGCCGCCCGACTGGCCCGGGCGGCCCGGGAGGGCCGTCCGCTGGGCGAACTCAAGGCCCTCAGCGACGCGTGGGAGAAGCCCTTCTATGCCGCCCAGGGCCTTCACCGCGCCTGGACGGGCGTGGACGCCATCGGCCGCGCCGGTCGGACCCTCGCCCACCCGCTGTTCATCCTGCGCCTCGGCCCGGCGGTCATCGCCGGCCTGCCTGGCGAGCCCTTCGGGGGCTACAGCGCCAGGATGCGCGCCGAAACGATCGGCGATCGCCTCATTGTTGCCGAGGAGTGCAACGGCTACCTCTCCTACCTGCCCACCGCCGCCGAATTCGACCGGGGCGGCTACGGCGCCAATGCCAGCCTCCTCGACCGCACCGCTGAAGACCGCCTCGCCGAGGCGGTCGCCCGGGCGGTGGGAGACTCCGCCATGGCCTAGAATACTCAAGGGCGGTCGACGAAGGAGGCGGGCTGCGCCCGTAGGCGGCATGGACATCGACAGGGGACCGACGGCGTGGCATGCCGAGACGCTCGAGGCGGTGCTGGCCCGCCTGGACAGCTCCCCCGTGGGGCTCGGGGCCGAGGAGGCCCGGCGCCGCCGCGCCGAGGTCGGCCCCAACAGCCTCACCACCGAGGAGGGTGCCGGTCCGCTGGCCCTGCTGGCGCGCCAGATCCACAACCCGCTGATCTACCTGCTGCTCGGTGCGGCGGCACTGTCGCTGGCGGCGGGCAAGACGGTGGATGCGGGCGTCATCGCCGGCGTCGTGGTGCTCAACACCGTGCTGGGGTTCGTCCAGGAGTGGCGGGCCGAGGGGGCGTTGGCGGCGCTGCGGCACCTGGCGGCCCCGCACGCGCGGGCGTTGCGCGGGGGGGACGCCGAGACCGTCGAGGCCGCCGACGTCGTGCCCGGCGACGTGCTGGTCCTGGAGACCGGCGATCGGGTGGCCGCCGACGCGCGCCTGCTGGAGGGCGGGGACCTGCGGGTGGATGAGTCGGCCCTGACGGGCGAGGCCGAGCCGGCGGCCAAGCGCCCTGGCCGTCTGGAGGCGTCGACCCCGCTGGGCGACCGGACCAACATGGTGTGGATGTCGACCGTCGTCACCGCCGGCCGTGGCCGCGCGGCCGTCGTCGAAACGGGTATGCGCACCGAGATGGGCGCCATCGCCGGCGAGGTCCGCCGCGCCGAACGCGAGGCCACGCCCCTCCAGCAGCGGATGGGACGGCTGAGCATCGCCATGGGCGTGCTTGGCATCGCCCTGGCGGCGGTGGTGTTCGTCCTGGGCGTGCTGCGGGGCTACCGGACGCTCGAGATGCTGCTGTTCGCCGTCGCCGTCGCGGTCTCGGCCATCCCCGAGGGCCTGCCGGCCGTCATCACCGTCACGCTCGCCCTGGGCGTGCGGCGGATGGCCGAGCACCACGCGATCATCCGGCGCCTCCCGGCCGTCGAGACGCTCGGCTCGACCACCGTGATCTGTTCGGACAAGACCGGCACGATCACCGCCAACCAGATGACCGTCCGGCGGATCTGGGCCGGCGGGCACAGCTACACGGTCGGCGGCGAGGGCTACGACCCCCAGGGCGAGATCCGCGACGACGACGGCGGCACCGTCGGCACGCCCCCCGGCGCGTTGGAACGGCTGCTGCGGATCGGCGCGACGGCCAACAACGCCCGCGTCCGACGCGACGACGGGCGATGGCGCGTCGAAGGCAGCCCCAGCGAGGGGGCCCTGCTGGTCGCGGCCGCCAAGGCCGGGATGGACCCCGACGCGATCCGCCGGGACGTCCCCCGCCTTGCGGAGGTGCCCTTCTCCAGCGACCGCAAGTTCATGGCGACCCTCCACGACGACGGCGATCAGGGACGCATCGCCCTGGTCAAGGGCGCGCCCGACCGGATCCTGGGGTTCGCCTCGCATGTCCTGATCGACGGGGAGGAGGCGGCCCTGGACGACCCGCGGCGGCGCCAGGTGGGGCGGCTCAACGAGCAACTCGCCGGCGATGCCCTCCGCGTCATCGCCGGCGCGTACCGACGGTTCCCCGCCGGCAAGGAGACGCTGGACGAGGCCGACGTGCGGGAGCATCTGACGCTGGCGGGCCTGTGGGGCATGATGGACCCCCCGCGCGAGCAGAGCGCCCCGGCCGTCGCGGCGGCGAAGGAGGCCGGCATCCGCCCGGTCCTCATCACCGGCGACCACGCGGCGACCGCCCTGGCGATCGCGCGGCGGATCGGCATTGCAGTCGGCGACGAGGTCCTGACGGCCGGCGACGTTGAAATGATGGACAGCGACGGCCTGGCCGCCGCGACGCTGAAGTCCGGCGTCTTCGCACGCGTCTCGCCCGCCCACAAGCTCACGATCACCAACGCCCTCAAGGCCAACGGCCAGATCGTCGCGATGACCGGCGACGGGGTCAACGACGCCCCGGCCCTCAAGGGCGCCGACATCGGCGTCGCCATGGGCCGCGGCGGCACGGAGGTCGCCAAGGAAGCCGCCGACATGGTGCTCACCGACGACAACTTCGCCACCATCGTCCGCGCTGTCGAGGAGGGGCGCACCATCTACGCCAACCTCCGACGCGTCGTCTTCTTCCTGCTGGCGACCAACCTCGGGGAGGTCCTCACCCTCGCCGGCGCCCTGCTCCTGGGGCTCGACCTGCCCCTGACGGCCGTGATGATCCTGTGGGTGAACCTCGTCACCGACGGGGCCTGCACCGTCCCCCTGGGCGTCGAGCCGCGCCACTGGGACGTCCTCAAGCAGCCCCCCCGCGACCCCGACGAGCCGATCGTCCATCGCGTCATGCTCCGGCGTATGGCGATGCTGACCCCCCTCATGGCGATCGGCACGCTGGGGCTGTTCTCCCTCTGTCACCGCCGGACGGGCGACCTGGCCTATGCCCGGACGGTGGCCTTCACCGCGTTGGTGGCCTCCCAGTGGTTCCAGGCGGTCAACGCCCGCTCGCAGTTCCAGTCGGTCTTCTCCATCGGCCCGTTGACCAACCGCTGGCTGCTGCTGGGGGTCGGTCTGGCCGTCGCCCTTCAGGTCCTCATCGTCCAAACGGCCCTGGGCGCCTGGCTGTTCGGCACGCGGCCGCTGGCGGCCGCCGACTGGCTGTGGATCGTCCTGGTCGCCGCCACGATCTGGATCGCCGACGAACTGCTCAAACAGCTCGGGGTCCATGGCAAGCGGCCGCGGTAGTCGGACACGCCGGGGGATGAACGGGCGGCGCCTACTCCTGGCGGCCGCGCTGCGACAGGAGCAGGACGTCGCGGAGCCCCTGGGGGGCAGTGGCGGCCAGCCAGCGGCGTTCGAAGCCCTCCTCCTGGACGGTCTGGGCGATGGCGGCCAGGGCGCGGAGGTGGAAATTGCGTTCGTCGCCGGTGCCGGCCAGGACGAAGATGGCCTTGGCCGTGGGTTGGCCGTCGGTGAAGTGGACGCCCTCGCGGGCGCGGGCCAGCAGCAGGCCGAACTGGTGGTCGCCGGGAATGATGACGTGGGGGATCGCCATGGACTCGCTGAGCATCGTCGAGCCCTGTTCCTCGCGCCGGCGGAGCATCGACGCCAGTTCCTCCGTCCCCACGCCCAGGCGGGGCGACAGCTCCTCGGCGGCGGCCGCAAAAAAGGCCTCGGAGGCCATGGGACCTTCCACGTCGAGGACCGGGGCGTCCTCGACGAGATGGTCGAACCGGTCCAGGGCCACCTCGTCGCGCTCGTGAACGATCTGCTTCAGTTCGCTCTCCAGGCTGCCGGTCACCAGTTCGCGGGCCGTCAGACGCTCGATGAGGTGCAGCAGGGCCGACTCCTGCGAGACCCGCTTGCGGCCGTAGAACCAGTAGATCGAGAACCCCGCCAGGATCAGGGCCGCGCTGATCAGGTAGGCGACGGCCCCCATCGAGAACAGGACGAACCCCAGCCCAAGAATGCCGCCCACCTGCACCCAGGGGTACAGCGGGGCCTTGAAGGACGGCCGGTAGTTCTGCACGCGGCCCTCGCGCAGGACGATCACCGACAGGCACGACAGGATGTTGGCCAGCAGCAGCACCGTCGAGGCCGCCTCAACCAGCGTGTCCAGCGTCAGCAGCAGGCTCAGGAAGATCACCGCGCCCGTCGCGGCGATCGCCACGTGCGGGGTCTGGAAGCGGCGGTTGACGTTCGACAGCGGCCCGGGCAGCAGGCGGTCGCGGCTGAGGGCCAGCAGGTAACGCGAGGCGGCCATGATGCCGGCGTTGGCGGTCGAGACGAACGCCAGGATCGCCCCGACGCTCATGGCGACGTTGCCGAAGCGGCCCATCAGCACCTGGCCCCCGTCGGAGATCGGCATCAGCGAGCCGTTGAGGGCCTCGTCCTCGACGACGCCACTGGTGACGGCGACCACCATCGTGTAGACGATCGTCACGGAGATCAGCGACAGCAGCAGCCCCAGCGGGATCGTCCGTCCGGGTTGGCGGACCTCCTCGGAGACGCTGGCGACGTTCAGCAGCCCGCCGTACGAGACGAAGACGAACCCCGCGGTGGCGAAGATCGCCCCCGCGCCGTGCGGGGCGAAGGGCATCAGCAGCTCGACCCGCATCCGCGGGACGCCGACGACCAGGTACAACGCCAGCAGGCCGAACATCACCGCCACGATGGCGACCTGGGCGCGGGCGGCTTCGCGGACGCCCACGAGGTTCAGCCCCACGAACAGCGCCACCAGGATCGCCCCGGCGATCACCCCGTTCAGGTGGACGATCAACGTGACGAACGCCGCCATACCGACGATGGCGAAGGCGCTCTTCAGCGACAGGCTGAACCAACTGAGCAGCCCGGCGACGGTCCCGACGCCGGGCCCGAACCCCCGGGTGATGAAGAAGTAATCGCCACCCGCCTTGGGCATGGCGGTCGACAGCTCGGCGATGCTCAGCGCCCCGGCCGTCGCCAGGATGCCCGCCAGCAGGTACGACCACATGACGCCCGGTCCGGCCATCGCGTGCGCCAGGCCCGGCAGGACGAACAGCCCGGAACTGATCATCGCGCCGGAGGCGATGGCGAACACATGCAGCAGCGTCAAGCCCTTCCGCAGGCCGGCGGTGTCATTCATGCCTCGCGCTCCTCTCCGCCCACCCCATCGGTCGTCAGAACGTCCGACCGCCTCCAGACGAATCATAGGAGTGGTCAGGCCCGCCGGATCGGTCCGGGGGCCGATTTCCCCGCGCGTCCGGTCGGCGCGGCCGTTACGGACGGCTTGACGGGACGGGGCGGGTCTGCTAGAAGCGTACGGTCGCCGGGGGGCCCGGCGACGGGACTGCCTGAGACAACAACCATGCCCAACGCATCCGCTCCACGCTACGTAACCGGCCGTACACGCCCAAGCTATCCCGCCCGGGCGGTGGTGACCGCCGGCATGCCGTACGGCAACAAGGACCTGCACTTCGGCCACGTCGGCGGCGTGTTCGTCCACGCCGACGCCTTTGCCCGGTTTCTCCGCGACCGGATCGGCGCCGAGAACGTCATTTTCGTCTCCGGCACCGACTGTTACGGCTCGCCCATCGTCCTGGACCACACGCAGAAGGTCGCCGCCGGGGAGTTCGACGGCACGATCGAGCAGTTCGTCCAGTTCAACCACCAGCGGCAGCGCGCCACGCTGGAGGCGTACTCGATCGCCCCGGACCTCTTCGCCGCCTCGGCGCTGGAGCCGTTCCGCACGATCCACGCCGAGATGGGCGCGTGGATCCTCCGCACGCTGCACGCCAACGGGCACCTGCTCAAGCTGACGACGCCGCAGTTCTATGACGAGCAGGCCGGGGCCTTCCTGACCGGCCGCCAGGTGCTGGGCACGTGCCCGGTGGAGGGCTGCACCTCGGAAAAGGCGTACGCGGATGAGTGTTCGCTGGGCCACCAGTACGAGCCGTCCGAGCTGATCGACCCGCGCAGCGCCTTCACCGGCGAGCGGCCGGCCATGCGGGACGTGACCAACTGGTACGTGCCCGTCGGGACCTTCGCCGACGCGATGAGGCCGTGGCTGGAGGGACTGCTGGCCGACCCCTCGTGGCGGGACTTCGCGGTGCGTTCCCTGCTGGAGCATTTCGAGCCGCCGACGATCCACGTGAAGCGGGATCAGCTCGAGCAGGTGGACGCCGTCCGCGACCGCCTGGGACCGCACCGCCAGGAGGAGGGGCGGGCCAAGTCGGTCAAACTGATCTTCGACTCGCTCGAACAGATGAACGCGGCCCGCGCGGTGCTGGGCGCGCGGGGCATCCGCTACCGCACGGGCAAGACACCCGTGCCGTTCCGCCTGACGGGCAACCTGGAGTGGGGCCTGCCGGTGCCGGAGATCGACGGGCTGTCGGGACTGACGTTCTGGGTGTGGCCGGAGTCGCTGTGGGCGCCGATCTCGTTCGTGGCGGCCCACCTGGAGCAGACCGGCCGCGGCCGCGAGAGCTGGCGGGACTGGTGGTGCTCGCACGAGGCGACGGTCTACCAGTTCATCGGCGAGGACAACGTCTACTTCTACGGGCTGGCCCAGGGGGCGATCTGGCTGGGCACGCAGGGCGAATCGTTCCGCATCGACGCCCCCGACGGCCAGTTGCAGATGACCCACCTGGTGGCCAACCGCCACCTGCTGTTCGGCGACAGGAAGGCCTCCAGCAGCGGGAAGGTCAAGCCCCCGATGGCGGCGGACCTGCTGAACTACTACACGTCCGACCAGCTCCGAGCGCATTTCCTGAGCCTCGGGCTGGGCCTGCGCAACGGGCGGTTCCGCCCGGCGCCGCTGGATCCCAAGCCGCAGCCCGGCGGGTTCGACCCCGTCCTCAAGGACGGCAACCTGCTGAGCAACCGGCTGAACCGGGCGGTGCGGTCGTGCTTCTACACGGTGCAGAAGTACTTCGACGGCATCATCCCCGTCGGCGAGGTGACGCCCGCCGTCGCCGAGCAGTGCGAGGCGGCGATCCTCGATTTCGACGAGGCCTTCGCGCGCTGCGAGTTCCACACGGCCATGGAGGTCGGCGGGGCGCTGATCCGGGCGATCACCTCCCTCTGGCAGCAGGCCAACCCCTACAGCGACGACTGCGACGAGGCCGTCCGCCGCCAGGCGCTCATCGACGCGTTCCACATGGTCCGCGTCGCCATCGCCCTGATGCACCCGGTGGCGCCGGAGGGCACCGAGAAGGTCCGCCGCTACCTGAGGCTGGGCGAGGAGTTCTGGAGTTGGGACACCATCTTCCAGCCGCTCTACGCCTTCATGGCCGACCCGGCGTCGCACCGCCTGGAGGAGTTGCCGCCCCGGGTGGACTTCTTCGAGAAGCACCCCAGCCAGGTCGGTCCGGACGACGGTGCGTGAGCCTGCCCGCAGGCGGTGGACGGTTCGTTGACTGGCGGGCGCGATCACGCTACGGTAAAGGCCTTCCGATGCTTTAGAGGAAGACCCCTGACGAGATTCGCCGGACGGCCGCGTCGGCCGCGGGCCAATCTCGCCATGGGCCTTCGCCGTGAGGTCCCTGATGAAGCAGGAGCAACTCGATCGTTGCCAGGAGATCATCGGTTATCGTTTTTCCGATCTGGATCTTCTGCGCATGGCGTTGACGCACTCGTCGATCGCCCCGTCCCGCCTGGAATCCAACGAACGCATGGAGTTTCTCGGCGACGTCGTGCTGGGGCTGGTGATCTGCGAGGCGCTGTACCGGGGCCACCCGAGGTTCCTCGAGGGCGAGTTGACGAAGATCAAGTCGGCGGTTGTCTCGCGCCAGGTGTGCGGGCGGGTCGCGCGTCAGATCGGCCTGGACGAGTGCCTGCACGTCGGCAAGGGGTTCGGCCCCCGCCGCTCGCTGCCCGGCAGCCTGACGGCGGCGGTGCTGGAGAGCGTCGTCGGCGCGATGTACCTCGACGGCGGGATCGAGCCCGTCCGGCGGTTCATCCTGGAGCACATGGCCGCCCAGATCGACAGCGTGATCGCCGAGGAGCACGCCCGCAATTACAAGAGCGTGCTCCAGCAGTACCTCCAGCAGACCTGGAACACCACCCCCGAGTACGAGCTGCTCGACGAGAAGGGTCCCGACCACGACAAGGCCTTCGAGGTCTGCGTCGTCTGCAACGGCCAGCGTTTCGCCAGCGCCTGGGCCAACAACAAGAAGACCGCCGAGCAACTGGCCGCCCGGGCCGCCCTGATCGAACTGGAGATCCTGCAGCCGGACGAAGAGCTTGGGGACTTCGACACGTGAGACGCGAGGAACGGCGACAGCGTTCTCGACCTGCGGCCGAACCACTGGGCTGAAGCTTCGATGTGCGCCGTCGCCCCCAAAGGCTTCGGCCGTGAACCGAATACTGTTGCCGTTCCTCACGCCTTCTGTCTACAGAAGAAGCCCGACCTTCGATTGAAGATCGAGCTTCCTCATTTCACCCGGAGAGGGCGGGATTCCTGCTTCGCAGGGCGCCTGCGGCGTCGAGCCCGCGTGCCGCCGCTGCGCGGCGGGGCGTGTTCGAATCCCGCCGGGAAGGTCCCGCAACAGAAGAAGCCCGACCTTCGATTGAAGATCGAGCTTCCTCATTTCATCCGGAGAGGGCGGGATTCGAACCCGCGGTACGGCTTTACGCCGTACGCCGGTTTAGCAAACCGGTGCCTTCAGCCACTCGGCCACCTCTCCAACGCCCCGTCTGTTGTATCGGCGGTGTGCGGACTGTACTGCATTGGCCCACCACGGTCAAGGCATTGCGGACAAAGAAAGCGTCAGCCGTGCCATCCGCTCAGGGCGTCGGCGGCGGCGGCCCAGCAGGTCGAGTCTTCCGGTTCGACCGTCACGGTCGGCAGGGCCGCGTCGACCGCCGCGCGGGCCGTCTGCGTGTCGGGGAACTGCCCGGCGGCGACCGCCTGGACCAGGATGTTGCCGATGCAGGTCGCCTCGTACGGCCCGGCCTTGACCGGCAGGCCGGTCGCGTCGGCGATGAACTGGTTGAGCAGCCCATTGCGCGCCCCGCCGCCGACGACGTGGATCACCTCGTGCCTGTCGCCAGTGGCCTCCTGCAGGAAGGCGTTGACCTCCCGAACCTTCAGCGCCAGCCCCTCGTAGACCGCCCGCAGCAGTTCGCCGCGACCGGACGGCTGCGCCTGGCCGGTTCGGGCGATCTGGGCGCGGATCGCCGCTTCCATGTCGGGGGGGTTGTAGATCGCCTGGTCGTCCACGTCCACCAGCGTCGCCAGCACCGGCGCCGCCTGGGCGAGTTCGGCGATGGCGTCCCAGGAGATCTCCCGCCCGTCCTGGCGCATCCAGGCTTCGCGCAACTGCTGGACGGGCCAGGTGCCCATGACGTTGCGGAGCAGCCGCACGTCCCCGCGGACGCCCTCGTTGGCCAGGCGCCCCTCGAAGACCGCGTCGCTCAGCAGCGGCTCGTCGAGGATCCGCCCCACCAGCGACCAGGTGCCCGAGGAGATGATCAGCCCCTTGCGGCGATCGGCCACCGGGGCGGCGGTGAAGGCAGAGGCGGTGTCGTGCATCTTCGTCGCGACGATCTTGCACGGGCCCAGGCCCGTGGCCTCGGCCAGGTCCGGCCGCAACAGGCCGACGACCGTCCCGGGGGCGACCACCTCCGGGAGGATCGACCGATCGACCCCCGCGGCCTCCAGCAGCCGGTCGTCGTAGTCGGCGGTCCCGGCCATCGTCAGTTCCTGGACGGCCATCCACGTCTGCTCGGCGGCGGTCGAGCCGCACAGGTGATACTGCAGCAGGCTGCCGATCGGCACGACGCAGCGGGTCATCGCCAGCAGGTCCGGGCGGTTGCACTTGAGCCAGAACAACTGGTTGAGCAGGTAGAACGGTTGGCTGGGCAGGCCGGTGATGTCGAACAGCTCGCGCGGCGAGAGGACGTTGGACAGTTCGTCGCGGACGTCGTCGAGGCGGTGATCGCGGTAGCAGTAGACCGGCGAGAGCAGTTCGCCGTACTCGTTGAGCAACCCCGCGTCGGCGCCCCAGGTGTCGATGCCGATGCTCTCGATGGGCACCTCGGTCGCGTCGGCGGCCTTGCGCAGCCCCAGGACCACCTGGTTGAAGAGGTTCAGGACGTCCCAGTAGATCTTCTCGGTGACGGTCCCGTCGGCCTCGACGGCCCAGGTGGGGACCCCGCCGTTGTCGAAGCGGTGCACCTCCCGCAGTTCGAAGCCCCCGCCGGCGAACGACCCGACGAAGACCTTGCCGCCGCTGGCGCCCAGGTCCACTGCCGCAAATGCCTTGCCCGTCTGTGCCATGGTTCGCTCCTTCACCGGGCGGTCCCGGCCGTCCCTGCAACATCGTGATGCCACGAGGGTAACGGCGGCGGCGGCGTTGTCAAGGCGGGATCGTCGGTGTTTTCGCCGCCGCGGCGTCTCTTGACAGCGGTGAGGACAGGGGATATATTATATGTACAGATGTCGACCTGGAAAGGGAGGTCGGCCTCTGCCGCTCACGTGACGGCGCCGGTTGGATGGTTGCTCTTTGCCTTGGCTGACGGTAAGGCCAGAAAGCGAGAGGCCATTTGTGGAGGCCCACGGAAGGGGACGTTGACCGGAGGAGTGCTCACCCCCCGGCCGATGACCCCGGGGCGACCCGCAAATGGCCTCTCCGCATTTTTTCGGCCCCTCCCGCAACCCTTCGCGAGCAGGTTCCCTCTTCGGAACCGCGTCTCTTACCCCTCTCCCCCGCCGCCTTCCAGCAGGGCGACGGTGACGTTGACGGCGTTGAAGAAGGCGTGGACGATGATGCTCGGCAGCAGCCGTCCGGTGCGTTCGTAGTTGTAACCCAGGACCACCGCCAGGGCGAACACCGGTGCGAAGGCCTGCAGGCCGACCGGCCGGAGCGGGTCGGTCGCGAAGACCACGTGGGCGACCATGAAGACCAGGCTGGCGGCGACGATCCCCCGCCACGGGCCGCCCAGCACCCGCCGCAGCGCCGTCTGAAGCAAGCCCCGGTAGATCACCTCCTCGACGATCGGCGCGACGACCACCGCCATCGCGATCGCCAGAAGCCGGCTGGAGAGCCCCACGTCCTCGTTGAGGAACACCAGCACCGAGTGCATCTCCTGGAAGGTCTCGGGGATCAGGTCCGTCGACAGCTTGGCCAGCGCCATGCAGATGGGGTAGACGGCCAGTCCGGCCAGCAGGCCCCGCGCGGTGTCGGTGATCCACCGGCGGGTCGACAGCCCCATGCCGTGGACGACCCCGCGGCGGAAGCCCACCTGGGCCGCCGCCAGAGCGATGGCCAGGAGGAACAGGTACATGACGATGGCGCCGAGGATTCCCTCGGTCGTGATCGTCTCGGGCATCCGCTGGCCGACCTGGGCTAACAGGCCCAGCACCCTGTCGGCCGCCATCCAGCCGACGATCACGGCGACGTGGACCCAGCCCAGGCTGTTCGGCCGTCCGGGCGCCTCGTGCAGGAACACCTTGCGCCCGTGGGCCAGGCGGCGGATCAGCCAGACGGCCAGGATCAGCAGCCCCAGCGCGGTGACGACCAGCACGAATCGCGCGGCCGGCGGCAGGTCATCCGCCCCGCCCGGTCCCGCCGCCTGTTCGGCAAGGAGCGGAGAAATATCAAACACCTTCACCATGATGGCCCGCAAAGCAGTAAACTACCCTTACCATGGCCCGGACTATATTGCATGAAATCATCGAAACCAAGCGGAAAGAAGTGGCCGACGCCCGCCAGGCCCGGCCGCTGGAGGGGCTGATCCGCCAGTGCCGCAGCCTCCCCCGCTGCCGCAACTTCTACCGTGCCGTCAGCCGTCCGCCCCTCCGCGCTGCCAATCTCATCGCCGAGGTCAAGAAGGCCTCGCCGTCGGCCGGCGTCCTTCGGGCCGACTTCGACCCCGTTGCGATCGCCCGCACCTACGAGGCCGCCGGCGCCTCGGCCCTCAGCGTCCTGACCGACACGACGTACTTCCAGGGGCGCCTGGAGTACCTCTCGCAGATCCGCCAGGCCGTCGCCCTGCCCCTGCTCCGCAAGGATTTCATCATCGATCCTTACCAAGTGTATGAAGCGCGGGCCGCGGGGGCGGACGCGATTCTGCTGATCGCGGCGTGTCTGGCGACCGGGCCCCTGACCGACCTGCTCATCCTGGCCAGCCAGTTGTCGATGACCTGCCTGATCGAGGTCCACGACGCCGACGAACTGCTCCGCGTCCGCTCGCTGGCGGGCTTCCCCGCCGGCGGGTACGTCCTGCTGGGAATCAACAACCGCGACCTGAAGACCTTCACCACCGACATCGCCACCACGCTGCGGCTGGCCGAGTTGGTCGACACGCCGGATATCCTCGTCAGCGAGTCGGGCATCCACACCCGCGCCGACGTCGAGCGCCTCGCCGCCGCGGGCGTCCGGGGCATCCTCGTCGGCGAATCGCTCATGCGCAGCGACGACATCGCCGCCAAGATCGACGAGCTGCTGGGGCCGGCGGGCTCCTAGGTTGGCGGCAGGGACCGCTTCTCGGGGGGGAGGTCGGGGTTCGGCCGATACAGCAGGGCCGTGCGGCCGGTGGTGGCGACGACGGCGGCGTCGAGGTCGACGGCGAGTCGGGCGGCAACGTCTTCGACGCCGTCGGGGCAGGTGTCCAGGGCCTTGATCTTCACCAGGTCCCGCCCGGCCATCGCTCGGGCGACCTGGCGGACCACCGCCTCGGTCAGGCCGCTCTTGCCGACCTGGACGGCCGGGGACAGGGTGCGGCCCAGCGATCGCAGGCGTTTGCGGGCTTCAGCGGTCAGTTCCATGCTCACAGAGGGTCTCCACGGCCGTCCGGCCATTATGCGGGGCGGTTTTATGATTGAAACCGTCCGCCCGTCCGATATACTATGATAGAATAGTACCGTGAGGCCATGATGAAAATGACCGGTGACAGCCTGATCCTTGCCGACGCCCTGGCGCTACTGCTGCGCTGACGGGCCGCGGGATCTGCTGCACCATGACCAGGCCGATCCGAAGATCACCCGCGACCCTGACCGGTGGCGGGTTTTTTCATTGGCGAATGTGGAGGCGACCATGGGCGCACGACGGTATAACTGCAAGCCGTTTCGACTACAGCGCGGCTGACACGGCGGCGCGTGGGCCGGCCGGCGACGGCGCGGCCCGGGCTGAAACGAAACGACCGACTATCGAGACTACTCACCATGGCTGACAAACGCACCATCACGATCTTCGACACGACGCTCCGCGACGGCGAACAGAGCCCCGGAGCGAGCATGAACCTCAACGAGAAAGTCCAGTTCGCCCACGCCCTGGCCAAGCTGAACGTCGACGTGATCGAGGCGGGCTTCCCGATCGCCTCGCCGGGCGACTTCGAGGCGGTCCGCGGCGTCAGCGAGGCCGTCGCCGGGCCGATCATCTGCGGCCTGGCGCGGTCGCTGGAGAAGGACATCGTCCGCGCCGCCGAGGCCCTGGCGCCCGCGGCGCGTCGGCGGATCCACGTGTTCTGCGCCACCAGCGAGATCCACCGCAACCACAAGCTCAAGAAGAAGAAGGAGCAGATCATCGAGATGAGCGTCCAGGCCGTCCGCCTGGCCAGGACGTTCACCGACGACGTCGAGTTCAGCCCCGAGGATGCCTCCCGCACCGAGTGGGATTTCCTCAACGACGTCCTGGCGGCGGTCATCGAGGCCGGGGCGACGACGCTGAACATCCCCGACACGGTCGGCTACGCCATTCCCGAGCAGTTCGGCGCCCTGATCCGGAACATCCGCGACAAGGTCCCGAACATCGACAAAGCCGTCATCAGCGTCCACTGCCACAACGACCTGGGATTGGCGGTCGCCAACAGCCTGGCGGCGGTCGCGGCCGGGGCCGGGCAGGTCGAGTGCACCATCAACGGCATCGGCGAGCGGGCCGGCAACGCCTCCCTCGAGGAGGTCGTCATGGCCCTGCGCACCCGCGGGGACGTCTTCGACGCCGACACCGGGATCGACACCCGGCGGATCTACCCCACCAGCCGTCTGCTCACGAGCATCACGGGCCTCACCGTCCAGCGCAACAAGGCCATCGTCGGAGACAACGCCTTCGCCCACGAGGCCGGCATCCACCAGCACGGGGTCCTCGCCCACCGCGAGACCTACGAGATCATGCGCCCCGAGGACGTCGGCATCCCCTCCAACAAGCTCGTGCTCGGCAAGCACTCCGGCCACCACGCGTTCCGCGACCGCGTCGCCACGCTGGGCTACGTGCTCACCGACGAGGAAATGAACGCCGCGTTTGACCAGTTCATCGCCCTGGCCGACAAGAAGAAGAACGTCTACGACGAGGACATCGAGGCGATCATCGACGCGCAGTCGGAGACGGCCGGGGAGGTGTGGACCCTGACGGGCCTGCAGACCATCGCCGGCGACAGCACCACCCCGACCGCCACTGTCACACTGACCCGCGAGGGCGAGGACCGCACCGACGCGGCCATCGGCGACGGGCCCGTCGACGCCGTCTACTCGGCCATCCAGCGGATCACCGGCGTGACGGTGACGCTCAGTGACTACCAACTCCGCGCCCTGACCGGCGGCACCGACGCCCAGGGCGAGGTCAGCGTCGAAGTCGTCCACGACGGCCGGAAGTTCCGCGGCCGCGGGGTGCACACCGACGTCGTCGAGGCCTCCGGCCTGGCCTACCTGGCCGCCATCAACCGCATCCTGACCGTCCAGAACGGCCACTACCGGCCGGCGCAGCCGTAGACGGCCGGCGCGCGCAAGGAACGGCCCCCGCCGGGTCCCAGCGGACTCGGCGGGGGCCGTGCTGTTGCACGGAAACCCGAGGCGGTCAGCCTCCGATCGCCTTGGCCGCCACCATGTCCAGCAGGTCCACCGAGGCCATCAGGCCGGCCGCCAGAAGGGGTTGGGCGCCGAAATTCTGCTTGAGGACGACGAAGTCGTCCAGGTCGACGACGCCGTCGCCGTTGGCGTCGCCGGCGGACCAGCCGGCAGGTCTGCCGAACTGCGACTTGACGATCTCGAAGTCGTCCAGGTCGACCCACCCGTCGAGGTTGTAATCCCCGCGGTGCGTGCCGAGGATCCCGCCGAGCAGGACGTCCACGTCGGAGCCGTCGACGTCCCCGTCGCCGTCCAGGTCGAGCCGCTGCTCGAACGTGCCGTTATGGACGGCCCGGGTGATCACGTCCACGTCGAGGGCATCGACCTGGGCGTCGGCGTTGAAGTCGCCGGGCAGACCGAAGGGCGTCAGCACCGACTCGCCGGGCGTGGGGGCCGCGGCGACCCAGTTGGCGACCAGGTTGCCGTATGCCCAGGCGCTGCCGCGATGGAGCGAGTCGCCCTGCCCGTCGGCCGAGGCCGGCCACGGCACGTTGTCCCGGTAATCGACCCTGTCGGCCACGACGTAGGCCGGCTCAGTGTCGCCGGCACGGAGGGCCGCCGGCAGGCACAGTTCGATCTGATCGCGGTCGTTGGCCAGGCGCCCTTCCCAGGCACCCAGGACGGCCACGCCGGCGTCCAGGCCGTACGCCGACCGGAAGGCGTCGACGGACGCGGCGCCGACGATGACCAGCACCCCGCCGGGTCCGATCGTCGTGCCGGCCGGGAAGGTGAAGTCGACGCCGCCGGCGAGCTTCCACGCGCCCTGCTCATCGGCATCGCGCTGGCCGTTGCCGTTGGCGTCGTACCAGTCCAGCGGCATGGGGCTGTCGGTGCGGTTGTACAGCTCGATGAACTCCAGGTCGGCCTCGGTCCAGCCGGCCAGGTCGCCGGGATGGTAGTTCACCTCGCTGAGGACCACGCCGCTCATGAACGGCCCGGCGTTGGGCCCGCCGATGGTCATGGCCGCCAGGGGGGCGAAGTCGCCGCCGGCCTTCTGGCCGGGATAGCGCCCCAGCGACATCCCCGGCAGGGCCGCACCGAACTCGGCGTGATCGACGAACCGCGTCACGTCGGTCCCGTCGCCGGCCGTCAGCCACACGTCTTCGCCCGTGCGGCTGAGAGCGAAGCCCAGCGCCAGCTCGTTGTAGACCAGGTACCCGCCGGCCGGGATGACCGTGCCGTTGGGGATGCGGAAGCGGGTGTACTGGTCGGACGAGTCGCTGAGGAACCACCCGCCGACGTTGATCGCGCTGCCGGTGGGGTTGTGCAGTTCGACGGCGTCCAGCCCGCCGGGCAGGTTGGTGACCACCTCGTTGATGATCACCGACGCCACCGGCCCGATCCCGGCGGCGCCGGGCGAGCCGAGGTATTCGGTCGAGGAACGCCAGGTGTCGTCATCGTTGTAGTCGCCCAACGGGTCGGCCACCTCCAACGTGGCGCCGCGGCCGTCGGCGCGGCCGGGCCAGTTGGCGGCGTCATCGTAGAGGAAGTCGGCCAGGACGGACCCGTTGGAGCTCAGCAGGATGATCTGGTCGCCCTCGTTGGCCAGCCGCCCGGTGTACTCGCCGAGGATCTTGATCCCGGTGCCGTACCGCAGTTGGAAGGCTTCGCGGTCGCGGACGAGCACGCCGTATTCGCCAGGCGCCAGTTCGAACCTCGGCAGGGCGGCCGAAACGCCGCCGCTGAGCACCGCGCCGATCTGGCAGATCGGTGCGTCGGTGGGGTTGTGCAGCTCGATGAACTCGAAGTCGTCGGCGTTGGCGACGCCGGCGGCCTGCTCGGCAGCGGTCGCCGGCGGCGGGTTGTAGTTGACCTCCGTGATCGCCAGCGACGGGGTCTGGTCGACCACGTAGGCGATCTCGGTCTTGTAGCCCCAGCGGCCGTTCTGCCTGGTGCGGGCGAACAGGTGGGTGTCGGTGAGGATCTCCAGGGGCGTCGAGGAGATGCCGCCGGCCTCCAGGTCCACCAGCAGTTCAAAGCTCAGGTCCCAGCCCTGGGGGCTGTACTTGTGGACCTCCGCCGCCACGACATTGGGGCCCGCCTGGAAGAGGCTGGGGTCGACGGTGAACTCGTGCCACTGGTTCTCGGCGCCAAAGGCGACCGAGCTGCTGGCGAGAGTGCCGTAGGCGATCTCGCCGGCGGGCATGTTGCTGCGGATGGCCTCCTGGCCGTTGATGTAGACGACGACCCCGTCGTCGCGGCGCAGCCGGACCGTGACGGGCGCCTGGGGGGCGGCGTTGAGCACCGCGTAGCTGCGGAAGTAGGTGGTCGTGTGCTTGTTGAGGGAATTGCCGCCAAAGCTGACGACGGTGTCCTCGTCGCCGTTGCCGTACCCGAAGTGGCCCGTGCCGACCTTCCAGGCCGAGTCGTCGTAGTCCAGGCCGCGCCAGGCGGCGCCCAGGTCGGCGCCGGTGTCGCTGAAGTACCACTCGGCGGCCTCCCCGAGCATGGGGCCGGCGAGGGTTTCGGTCAAGGGCATCAGCAGGCCGCCGCCGTCCATGGGGTCGGTGCCGTCCAGCGTGTACCAGATTTCGATGTTCCCGCCGGCGCTGAAGAGGTCCACGTGCGTTCCGGGATCGACCAGGCCGTTGCGGGGGGCGACGCCCGCCGCGGCGGGCGCGTCGATCAGGCCGGCGGCGGCCATCTCCGCCAGGATGATCTCGGACCGCCCGGGGAACCACTCGGTCATGAGGCGGTCGTATTCGGCGAGCCAGTGGTCCTTGGTCATCGGATCGTCGACATGCAGCGTGGCCGAGTCGCCCCAGCGGGCCGACTCGGCGATGATGGCCAGGTCGATCTGCGACGCCAGCTCGGCGAAGCGTTCCATGTTGGCTTCGTCCGACAGGGCTCCGCCATCGCCCAGCAGTTCGTAGGCGCGGTCCATCCAGCGCAGGCGGAAGTTCTCGTTGGTGATCAGCCGCCAGTACATGCGGACCGGGGCGGTGTCGTTGCTGGCCGTCGGGGAATTCCAGCGGTCGGCGGGGATCGACTGGCCGGTGCCGCCCAGGGAGGCCTCGGAGTCCCACACGTAGAAATGGATCGGCTCATCCGGCGGAGTACCGGGCGCGCCGCCCTCCCAGGCAGCGTACCAGTTCTTGGTGGGGAAGTCCGCGCGGCTGATCGACCACAGGGTGATCATGTAGTCGATGAACTGGTCGAGGTCGACGTACTGGGCGATCTCGGCCATCTCCTGGTCGCTGATGATGTTGCGGTTGGGAGTGTTGATGCCGTACCGGTCCGCGTCGAAGTAGGTATGGAACAGCCAGTCCCACATGTCGCGGCTGCCGTCCTGGAGGCGGCCGTTCCGGTTGTAGGAATTCACATGCTGGCCGCGGTAGTACTCGGTGCCGACGGCGCCCTTCATGACGTTCCAGTCGTCCTTGTCTCCGCCGCGGTGCTCGGCGTTGAAGGAGTTGTCCGGGCGCTCGATGACCTCGTAGAGCCCCCAGTACAGCCCGTTGAGGTAGAGGTGGACGAACCGCCCGTCGACGCCGAGGTTGCCCGTGTCGTTGAAGGCCATGTGGGCGTACAGGTCCCGCAGGTACATCGACGTGGTGGGGTCGCCGTTCAGGAAGGAGACCCGCGTCTGGTCGCCGAGCACCTCATCCAGCAGCCAGGACTTGCCCCAGTGCGACCGCAGGATGATCGTGTCGTACTCGTTGACCTCGGGATCGCCGAAGAAGTCGGTGACCAGCTTGGTCGGACCGTACTCCTCCTGGAAGACCATCCGGAAGCTCTGCTTGTCGTTGGCGACAGCCCAGCGGGCCAGTTCGCCCATGATGCGCGCCCCCGCGTTGATGGTGAAGTCTCCCTCGCTGCCGTCGGGGTAGAACATCTCCAACGACGAGGGCTTTTCCCACTTGGGGTTGCTGCTGGCGCGCTGGATCGAGTTGGGGTAGATGCCGTTGTCCTCGTCCCACAGGTCCTCGGGATCCAGCGTCAGCGACATGGTGGGGATCTGGGTGAGCGCCTCGATCAACTGCGGTCCCCAGACCGGGTCGTTGACGATCTGCGGGTCCATTTCGTAGTCGGCGTCGCGGTACTCTGCGTGGTAGATCCCGCTGCCGCCGGCGCCGGCGTGCCAGATGTCGGGGAAGCCGATGGCGTTCTGGTCGTTGGTCTGGGCGAGGACCGAGGACAGGAAGATGTAGGTCTGGGTGGTCGTCGCCGAGGTGGTCCCCCACGTGTCGGCGAAGGCCCTCACGACGGTGGTCCGCTCGACGGCGATCGGGCCTGTGTACTCGATCGCGCTGTCCGACTCGGCCGGATCGGTGCCGTCCAGCGTGTAGTAGATGATCGCTTCGTCCGTCGGGTGGCTCAGTTCGAGGGTGAACGGCGCGTCGAACAGCCCGTGGGGCACGGAGAACTCGACGTTGGACAGCATGACGGCCCACTCGTCGTTGGGCACCCCGGGCGTGACGGCCGCGAAGTAGGCGGGGTTGCCCTCGAAGTCCAGGCCGTACGAGAGGTCGGCGTACTGGAGGATCGGCGCGTAGTCGTGGGCGACGGTCGCGCCGTCGGGCTCCACCAGGGCCAGGTACTCGCCCGAGCCGCTGAGCTTGAAGTTCGTGTGCAGTTCGGCGGCCGGGTCGTCGCGGTCCTTGTCGGAGGCGAAGATCAGAACGACCTCCCCGGCGTCCAGGGTGATCGCGGGAATCCGCCACTTGTTCAGGTCGGCCGCATCGTCGGTGAGGTACCACCCGTCGAGATTCACGGCGGTGTCGCCGCGATTGTGCAGCTCGATCCAGTCGCTGTAGTCGCCGTCCCCATCCTGCAGGGTCGAATTGTTGACGGCCATGAACTCCGAGATCACCATGTCGCCGGCCAGCATGAGGCGCGGCTCGAGATTCTCCAGAGTCGGCAGGTGTGAAGCCTCGCGACCAGTGACGGAAGAGGATGCCCTGACGTCCATAGGAACCTGTCTCCTGTATTCCAGCGCCAAAGAGAAACACACGGCTACAGCCCGATGCATGGGACGGCATTATACCATGGGCGCGCCGGCGCGTCAGCCCTTTCCGCGCACACGGTCGGCGGGAAATCCCAGCGCGGCGCGGGCCCCGCCCCAGGAGACACGAAATGTACATCGTTATGTTCACAAGAGTTATAGATACACCTTCCGAATGGGCCCCACGCATGGAACCCCAGGTTCTTGGCAAAGGTCCGGGCGAGAAATCACGATAGCGTGTCATAGATCTGCCTCTTGGGAGCTTGTGCAGCCCGATCTTGACGCTGGACACCTGAGGACACTCATGAATCTCCAGAAGCGTATCGCCGTTGTTGTCATCCTGTGCATCGCGAGTCTGATTGCCGCCGTAGCGGCCTGCAATGGCGTGCTGGACTGGGCGGTCGGGAGGATGGCTGCCACCACCCAGGCCGGTATCCGGCCGATCGTCGACGAGCAGGTGCCGCAACTGGCCGCTCTGAACCAGGGCATTTCGCTGCTCCTGAACGCCGACCGGGACGCCTACCAGGCGTGCCTGGCCGAGCAACTCGCCCTGCACACGATCGATCCGGAGGCGTTGGGCGGACTGGATCGCGACAGTGCGGAGAACGTCGGACAGGTAGTCCAGCGCATCCAACAGGCGTCCGCCTGCTTCACCGGGGACGCCGCGCGCCTGCGCAGCGAGTTCGACGTGCAGTTCGCCCGATGGGACAAGGCGTCGCGGGACACCATGAAGCAATCGGCCGTCCTGGCTGAGGCGTCGCGGCGGCGCCTGGAGGCGTTCGAGCAGGCCGTCGACCACTTCGAGGAGATGCGTGCCCACCTCGACGCGATGCAGCAGGTCCTCGAGGAGTGGATCGATCAGGCTGAACAGGCCGCCCAGTCCGATCCGGCCCGTCTGGCGCTGTGGAGGAAGGCGTACGCCCTGCTGCTCAACGGCGACAGGGACGGCTACCAGGCCCAGCAGGCCACCCTCCGGGTGATGCAGACCGCGGATCTCCAGACGATCGCATCGCTGGAGGAGGACAATCAGGGCAACACCGGGCAACTTGGCGAGCGTGTCTCGGCGGCCGTGGCGATGCTCAACGACGACCAGTTGGCCTCCCTGCACGAGCAGTTCGCCGCCGAGTTCGACGTCTGGAGCGCCGCATGCCGGACGATTCACCGCATCGCAGACCAGAACGCCGATCTTCAGCGGCGCCACCTCGTCCAGTCCGAAGCGTCGGCCGAGGCATTCGCCTCGATGCGCGCCACCATAGACCAGTTGGGCCAGTGGCTCGATACGGCCGGCGCGGCCCGGGTCGACGCCATCACCCGCAGCGGGCAGGATGCCGCCGCCGGGGTTGAGGGCGTCGCGGCCACGGTGACGAGCATCCGCCGAATGACCCTCGCCTCCTGCGGCGCCATGGCGCTGGCAGTGGTCGGTCTGGTGGTCTGGATGGTTCGCGGCATGATCCGCGGTGTCGTCGTCATGGTGAGCGATCTGCGGCGCACGTCCCAGGACGTCACGGGAGCGGCCGGGCAGATGGCATCGGCCAGCCAGTCGCTGGCCGGCGGGGCCACCCAGGCGGCGGCGACCATCGAGGAGGCCTCGGCGGCCGTCGAGCAGATCGCGGGCCTGACGCGTCAGAACGCCGAGAACGCCGCTCAGGCGGCTCAACTGGCGGATATCGCGCGTAGCAGCGCCCAATCCGGGGTCCAGGCCGTGGGGGAAATGGACGAGGCCATCCAGGACATCAAGCGGACGTCCGACGAAACAGGCAAGATCGTCAGCACCATCGACGAGATCGCGTTCCAGACGAATCTCCTGGCCCTGAATGCGGCGGTGGAGGCAGCGCGGGCCGGGGAGGCGGGCAAGGGATTTGCCGTGGTGGCTGACGAAGTGCGGACCCTCGCCAGCCGGGCCGCCCAGGCCGCCCGGAACACCGCCGACCTGATCGCCCGAGCGGTCGAGACCTCCGCGCGGGGCGTGGAGATCAGCGGCGGCGTCGCGACCGCCCTGGGCGAAATCGGGCACAACGCCACCCGGATGGATCAACTCGTGGCCGAGATCGCCACGGCTTCGCGCGAGCAGGCCACGGGGATCGCCCAGGTCAGTTCCTCGGTGTCGGAGTTGAACTCGCTGACCCAGCAGAACGCTTCGGACGCCGAGGCCGCCGCCGATGTGACCGGCCGGATGAATGACCAGGCCGAAGCGCTCACCAGGGTCGTGGCGGTCTTGGAGTCCATGGTCGGGATCCGGCCGACTGAGGCCTGTTTCGGATTACGTGCTGCTTGCCCCGAGCCTGCCGAAGCGCGGATTTCGGACTCCCCGGCCGTCAGGGTCCCTCCGGCTCCAGCATTTCGTCGAGGAAGGCGTCCATCTCGCGCACATACGCCTTGTGGCTCATGAGGAAGCCGCTGTTGTGCCCTCCGGCGATGGCCAGGAACCGCTTGGGCTGCGGTGCCGCGGCGAAGACCCGCTCGCCCATGGCGAAGGGGATCATCTCGTCGTCGCGGCTGTGGATGACCAGCACCGGGCAGCGCACGCGGGCGATGGCCGCCTCGGTCCCATAGTCGAACCGGCACAGCCACCCGACCGGCAGGAACCCGTAATGCTGTCTGGCAACGTCCACGATCGAGGTGAACGCCGACTCCACGATCAGCGCCGCCGGGGGCGTTTCGGCCGCCTGGTGGGCGGCGATGGCCGAGCCCAGCGAGCGGCCGAAGACGACGATCGTGGCCGGATCGACGCCCCGCTGCTCCGTGAGGTACCGCCACGCCGCCGCCGCGTCGAGGTAGGTGCCTTCCTCGGTGGGCCGGCCCTCGCTGAGCCCGTAGCCGCGGTAGTCGAACAGCAGCACCGACAGCCCCAGGTCCTGGAAGATCGCCGCAGTCGTCAGGCGGCCTGAGATGTTCCCAGCGTTGCCGTGACAGACGATCACCGTGCCCCGCTCCCGCTCGGCCGGGATGTACCACGCGTGCAGGCCGACCCCGTCGGCGGCGGTGAAGCGGACCTCCTCGTACGCCAGGCCCGCCTCGTCGGGCGTCGCCGTCAGCGTCCTGGAGGGCATGTACACGAACTGCGACTGGCACGACGTCAGCAGCAGCGCCAGCCCCACGTACGCCCCGATGGCGATCCGCAGCACGCTCACCGTCAGCCGCCGCCACAGCGGCTTCTTGGGCTTCTTCCGCTTGCCGTCGGACGGCTGGACCTCCGTCGTCGTGACAGCGTCATGACCAGGCTCATTCATCTGCCTTCTCCCCACACGGGGCCAGGCCGTCACGGCCCGACCGGTCCCAGCACCTCATCCAGAAATGCAGCCATTTCCCGTACATACAGCTCCTGGCTCACGATGAATCCGTTGTTGTGCCCGCCTCGGATAGCGACAAAACGTCTGGGCTCCGCAGCCGCCTCGAAGACCCGCCGGCCCATGTCGAAGGGGATGATCTCGTCGTCGCGGCTGTGGATGACCAGCACCGGGGCCTGGACGGCCCCGAGGGTCGTCTCGGTCGGGTAGACGTACGGGCACAGCCACTCCACCGGCAGGAGCCGGTAGTGGTGCCTGGCGACGTCGACGACCGAGGTGAACGGCGATTCCAGGATGAGCGCCGCCGGGGGCGTTTCGGCCGCCTGATGAGCGGCGATGGCCGAGCCCAGCGAGCGGCCGAAGACGACGATCGTGGCCGGATCGACGCCCCGCTGCTCCGTGAGGTACCGCCACGCCGCCGCCGCGTCGAGGTAGGTGCCGTCCTCGGTCGGCTCGCCTTCGCTGAGCCCGTAGCCGCGGTAGTCGAACAGCAGCACCGACAGCCCCAGCCGCCGCAGGACCGCCGCCGTGGCCAGGCGGTCGGAGATGTTCCCGGCGTTACCGTGACAGACCATCACCGTACCCCGTCCCCGCTCGGCGGGGATGTACCACGCGTGCAGGCGGACCCCGTCGGCGGTGGTGAAGCGGACCTCCTCGTACGCCATCCGCCCCTCGGCCGGCGTCGCGGTCAGGATTCTGGACGGCTGGAACACGAACTGCGACGCCCACGACGCCGCGGGCGGGGACGGCCGGCGGTCGTCAGCCTCGGCCGCAACGAAGCGGCCGGCGGCCATGGCGTCGACCTGGTCGGCCAGCCAGTCGGCGCGGCCGGCCATGATGAGGGCGTGGCCGAGACAGTGGACGCGGGCGAGCCGCCTGGGACCGGCGGCGGCGTCGTAGATGGCGCGGCCATGCCAGGACGGCCCGATGACGTCGAAGGTGCCGTGCACGACGAGGACCGGGCACATCAGGCGCCGGGCGGCGTCGGCGGCGCGGGTGGCGTCGACGTCGAAATCGGCCAGTTCCCCGGCCCGGTCGACGACCGCGTCGGCCCGCCGGCCGCCCATCCACGGGGCGTAGACGGCCAGGAGCCGCCGGAGGATCATCCGCGTGTCGGCCGGCGGCGCCAAGGCGACGACGCCGCGGCAGTCGGGATCCTCGGCGGCGTACATCAGGGCCGTCGCGGCGCCCATCGAGACGCCCACGGCGTAGACGGGCGACGCCACGGTCCCCTCCGCGCGGAGGACGTCGAGGACCCGCCGCACGTCGCGGGCCTCCTTGGCCCCGAAGGTCGTGTATCGGCCGGTCGAGCGGCCGTGGCCGCGGTGGTCGCCCAGGACGACGTCGAAGCCCCGGTCGGCCAGCCGCTGGGCCGTGGCCATCATCTCCGCCCGCGACATCGCCAGCCCGTGCAGGGCCGCCACCGTCCCCCGGGACGGGCCCGGGGCCACGCCGCGGGCGCGGATCACCCACAGGTCGATGCACACCCCATCGGGCATGGCGATGCGGCGGGCCTGGTCGATCCGGCCCCGCCGCACCAGCGCCGCGTCCGACGGCCCGACGGCCAGCATCACGCGGCCGGGCAGGGACGTATGCACCACCAGCCGCTCGGCCAGGAAGTCCCGCGTGCAGCCTCCCATCCACGCCGCGGTGCACGTCAGCGCCGTCATCAGGGTACACCGCATGGTCACCCCTCCGCCCGCCCGCCGGCGAGCCGTCCCAGAAGCGCCCGGTAGTCCGTCTTGCCCGTCCCCAGCAGGGGCAGCTCGTCGAGGACCTCGACCCGCCGGATGTTGTGCAGGGCCGACAGGCCGGCGGCGCGGATCGCGGCGTTGGCCTCGTCGCGGTCGATCTCCCGCACGGCGAACAGCACCAGCTCCGGCCGCTGGTCCTCCCGGTCGGCGACGACGGCCAGGATCGGCCCGTCGTCGCTGTCGCGGATGAACCGTTCGGTGAGAACCGCCTCGATGGCCGGCAGGGAGATCATCTCCCCGCCGATCTTGGCGAAGCGCCTGATCCGTCCGGCGAAGGTCAGCCGCCCGTCGGCATCCTCGCGGACCAGGTCGCCCGTGCGGTACCAGGTGTGCCCCTCGGCCTGGACGAACGGCGACGGCCCGTCGTAGTGGAGGTAGCCGCAGAAGACGCTGGGGCCGCGCACCAGCAGCATGCCCCGCTCGCCGGTGCGAACGCGCTGGAGCGTGTCGGGGTCGGTAATGGCGTGCTCCAGCGAGGGCAGGACCGGCCCGATCGTGCCCGGCCGGGGGTCGGCCTGGCTGTTGACCGCGATGATCGGCGAGCACTCGGTGACGCCGTACCCCTCCAGCACGACCGCCTGCGGGCAGCGGCGGGCCATCGCCTCGTAGACCCGCGGGGGGCAGGCCTCGGCGCCCGAGACGACCAGACGCAGCGAGAGGAGCTGGTCGGCACTGGAGGCGCGGAGCAGCCCGTTGAGGAAGGTCGGCGTGGTGACGAGGATCGAGCAGCAGTACGCGTCGATCATCTTCGCCAGCGCCGCCCCCTCGGTCGGGTTGGGGTAGAACGCGACGCGCAGGCCGACGCAGGCGGCCAGCAGCAGCGTCGCCGTCACGCCGAACGCGTGGAACGGCGGGAGGATCCCCAGCAGGCTGTCGGCCGGACCGATGGTGAAGCGGGTCCAGGCGTCGGCGATGTTGGTCAGGATGTTGCGGTGGGTCAGCGGGACGATCTTCGGGACGTTCTCCGACCCGCTGGTGAACAGGATCACGGCCGTCTCGCTCGGCCTGACGTCGTCCAGGCGGTGCAGGCCGAGCCGCGCACGGACCCACGCGGCCAGTTTCGCGCCCGTCGTCAGGGACGCCCGCAGGTCCTCCAGGTAGACGA
>JAAYZK010000446.1 GCA_012514895.1 Planctomycetota bacterium
GGTGATGATCATCACCGGCCCCAACATGGCCGGCAAGAGCACGTACATCCGTCAGAACGCCCTGCTGGTGCTGCTGTCGCAGACCGGCTCGTTCATCCCGGCCGACGAGGCGACCGTCGGGCTGACCGACCGGATCTTCACCCGCGTCGGGGCCGCCGACGAGCTGACGGCGGGGCTGAGCACGTTCATGGTCGAGATGGTCGAGACCGCCAACATCCTCAACAACGCCACGCGGCGGTCGCTGGTGATCCTCGACGAGGTCGGGCGCGGGACGAGCACCTACGACGGGCTGGCGCTGGCGTGGGCGATCACCGAGCATCTGGCCGCCGCCATCGGCTGCCGTACGCTGTTCGCGACGCACTACCACGAGCTGACCGAGCTGGCGTCCATGCTCAAGGCGGTCAAGAACCTCAACGTCGCGGTGCGGGAGTGGGCCGACGAGGTGGTGTTCCTGCACAAGATCGTCGCGGGCGGCACCGACCGCAGCTACGGGGTCTACGTCGCCCGCCTGGCGGGGATTCCGCCGGCGGTGCTCCAGCGCGCCGCCGACCTGCTGCCCCGCCTCCAGGCCCGCCTGGACGGGGGCATCGGGGCGCCGAAGCTCTCGCGCGAAGCCCTGCGCGACCAGGGGCAGCGGACCCTGTTCATCGACGACGCCAAGGCCGCCCCCATCCTCCGCCGGCTCCGCGAGGCGGACCTCGACGCCATGACGCCGCTGGAGGCCCTGGATCTGCTGCGGGCCCTCAAGCGGGGGCTGTAGGCCGCATGACGCAGCCGGGCTCAGGCGGCCCGGGTCTTGCGCCTGCGCTTCGGGGTCGCCAGCGCGATGGTCTCGGGCAGTTCGATCGTCTCGGGCAGGCCGAGGCGGCGGCGGTTGGACATGACGGCCCGGTGGTAGACATCCTCGGTCTGGCGGGCGATGTTGTCCCAGGAGAACTCGGTGCGGGCGCGGGCCTGGCCCAGGCGGCCCATGGACCGGGCGCGGTCGAAGTCGCTGAAGGCTTCCAGGACGCCCCAGCGGACCGAGTCGGCGTGGTCGTAGATCTTCAGCCCGTCGATACCGTGGCGGACGAACTCGGCCGGCCCGCCGTTGTGCGTGACGACGACGGGTTTGCCGGCCGCCCAGCCCTCCAGGATGACGATCCCGAACGGCTCGTTGCGGCTGGGGACGCAGACGACGTCGGTGGCCTTGAAGAGGTTGCGCAGGTCCTCCCCGCGGCGGTAGCCCACGAAGCGGACCGCTTGGGCGACGCCCAGGGCGCCGACGCGCTGCTCCAGGCCCCAGCGCATCTCCCCGTCGCCGGCGAAGACGATCTTGGCGTTGGGATGCCGCCGGACGATCGCGGGGATCGCCTCGACGAGGATGTCCGGCCCCTTCTGCCAGGCCAGCCGCCCGGCGAACAGGACCATCGGGTCGTAGGAGCCGATGCCGTACTTCGCCCGTTCGGCGGCCACGTCGATGGAACCGGCGAAGCGTTCGGCGTGCACGCCGTTGTAGATGGGGGCGATCTTGTCTTCGGGCATGCCGTACAGCCACTGGTACTCGCGGCCGATCACGCCGGACACGGCGATGGTGACGTCCGAGCAGTAGCCCCCCTCCCACTCCATGTCCCGCACGACGCGGCTGCGCCCGTCGTGGCACTGGTTGCCGCACCGCCCGTACTCGGTGGAGTGGATCGTGAACACGCTGGCGGCGTTGTGGTGGTTGCGGGTCTGCACGAGCGCCTTGGCGGCCAGCCAGTCGTGGCCGTGCGCGATGTCGAAGGGTCCGCCCCGGGCGACCGTCTCGCCGTAGTGCCAGGCAAAGGAGTTGCACATGTTGTTGACTTCGGCGACGAAGTCCTGGTCCCACCCGAACGGGCAACGGTGGTAGTGGACCTGCCCCTCGATCGAGTGCCCGCTCTGGCCGGCGCCCATGCGGGTGAAGACGTGAACGTCGTGGCCCCGGGCGGCCAGGGCGTCAGACAGTTCGGAGACATGGGCGGCCACTCCCCCGACAGCGATGGAATGCATCGTCTCCCACGAGAACATCGCGATACGCATGAGAAATCCGCTCCTTGTGGACACTGAGTGGAAGACGTTTGCCGGGGGCCGCGGAGTCGGCGATGGACGCCCTCAGGCCAACTTCCTCTCGATAACCTTAACGTCTGCTGTTAATTACCATCGGCATTCGCTGCCGCGACTTTAGAAACCGGGGCGTTTTCGGCCTCCGGGGCGGCCCGGCGACGGCTTCACCGCTGGATACGCCGGCGGCCCGGGTCCGGATCGGTCTCAGGCGCTGCGTTCCCGCGCTTCGCCCTGGATCACCCGCTCGGGGTGGCGATGGAGCCACTGGATGGCCGCCTCGGCCAGCGCGGGGTCGAACTGCGTACCCTTGCCCTTGACCAGTTCGTCCAGCACCCGCGACAGGGGGAAGGGCTCCTTGTACGTGCGCCGCATGAGCATCGCGTCGATGCAGTCGGCCAGTTGGATGATCCTGGCGCCCAGGGGAATAGCCTCCCCGGCCAGGCCGTCCGGATAGCCCCCGCCGTCCCATCGCTCGTGGTGATAGAGCACCAGGCGGCTCTCCCCGTCGAGCATCGAGATCTTCGAGAGGATCTCGGCGCCCATGCGCGGGTGTTCGCGGATGAGCCGGCGTTCCTCGTCGGTGAGGCGGCCAGGCTTGGTGAGGATGGTGTCGGGGATGCCGATCTTGCCCACGTCGTGCAC
>JAAYZK010000447.1 GCA_012514895.1 Planctomycetota bacterium
AGATGATCCTCGACGAGCAGTCGTTCAAGCGGGCAGCCGTCAAGTACGGCAACGCCGTCGCCCACACCGCCGCCATGTACGAGCACCTGAGGTCGGTCGCCAAGGGCGATTTCGAGCTGGAGGTCAGCGTCGACGAGACCGACAGCCCCACCAGCCCCGAGGAACACTACTTCTTCGCCAGCGAGCTTCGCCGCCTTGGCGTCAAGTGGGTCAGCATGGCCCCGAGGTTCGTCGGGCGGTTCGAGAAAGGCGTGGATTACATCGGCGACGTCGAGCAGTTCGGCGGCAGTTTCGCCCGTCACGTAGCGGTCATGCGGACGCTTGGCCCGTACAAGATTTCCATCCACAGCGGCTCGGACAAGTTCAGCGTTTATCCGATAGTGGCCGAGCTTACCGGCGGACTTGTGCATCTCAAGACGGCCGGCACGAGCTACCTCGAGGCGCTGCGGGCGGTGGCGGGCATCGACGCGGGCCTGTTCCGCGAGATACTGGACTTCGCCCGCGAGCGTTACGACACCGACAAGGCGACGTATCACGTTTCGGCCCAGGTCGCCAAGGTGCCCCCGGCCGCCAGCGTCAGCGACGACAAGCTGGCGGACCTGCTGGACGAGTTCAACGCCCGCCAGGTGTTCCACTGCACGTTCGGCTCGGTGCTGACGGCCGACGGCGGCGAGCGGTTCAAGAAACGCATCTACGCCGCACTTGCAAGCGACGAAGAGGCCCACTACCGCCTGCTGGAACGCCACCTGGGCAGGCACGCCCAGCCGCTGGCCAAGGCGTAGCCGCCCTGCTCTCTACCAGACCAGCGCACTGCCACAAAAACAAAGGACCGTGAGAAACGTTTTTCAACGCCTCACGGTCCTTGTCTTTACAACCCTCCGGGCCGCGACTGGCCGCCGTCGGCAATGAGACGGCCAGTGGTGCGACCCAGCGAAAGACCAGCGGATCTACTTCACTTTTCTCTACCCAGCGTCGCTTCCTCTACCAGCGGATGACTCCGCCGATGCTGAAGCCCGAAGAACTGTAGGTTGTCTGGCTGGTGTAGTAGCCGGGCACGTACACGGTCACTGTCCGCGTTTCGTAGCGGTCCGGCACCCACACACGCACGGTCCGCGTGGTGTAGACCGGCTCGATCCACACACGCTCGGTCCGCCCCTGGCTGACGATCACCTTGTGAATACGCCCGCTGGCGTCGATCCACGTCTGCTCGACGGCGGGGATGTACCTCGTCTCCCAGCGGCCGGCCTGGACGAGCACGCTCTCGGTCCTCGTTTCATAGTGGCCGGCCTCGACGAGCACCTGTTGCGTCCTTGTTTCATAGCGGCCTGCAACCCACACCTGCCGCACGACCGGCGTCGGGCTGCCGAAACGCACGACGATCTTGTTGGAATCGTCAGGCCGCCGGCCATGGTCGTACCGGTCACGGTCGTACCGGTCACGGTCATACCGGTCGCGGTCATAGCCGCCTCGCCCGTCGCGGCCACCCCTGTCGTCATCGCGGCCGCGGTTGACCTGCGGGGATGGTCCCCTGCGTCCTTCGTCGCGGTCGGCCAGTGCCGCCATCGGCAAGGCCAGAATCGCCGCCATCATCGCCGTCGTGATTTTCCATCCT
>JAAYZK010000448.1 GCA_012514895.1 Planctomycetota bacterium
CGTTTCAACGTCGTGCCGTTCTCCTCCTCGGTCCACGCGATGTTCACCGATCCGCTGGTGGCCGCCGACGCCGAGCACACGGCCCGCGCGGCGGAACTGGTCCGGCAGCTCCAGGCCGGCGGCGGGACGAACATCGCCGGCGCCCTGCGCGAGGCCCTGTCGCGCCTGCCGCGCGAGTCGAAGCGGCCCGCCTACGTCGTCTTCATGACCGACGGGCTGCCCACCGCCGGCGAGACGACCGAGACCGACAAGCTCGTCAAGCTGTCGACCGAGGCCAACGCCGCCGGCGCGCGGCTCATGGCGCTGGGGGTCGGCTACGACGTCAACACCCGCCTGCTGGACCTGCTCAGCCAGACCCATCGCGGCCTCAGCGAGTACGTCAAGCCCAACGAGTCGCTCGAAGCCAAGGTCAGCGGCCTGTACGCCAAGATCCGCAACCCCATCATGACCGACATCGCCGTGACGCTCGAGGGGGCCGGCCTCAACCGCCTCTATCCCGACCAGATCGGCGACCTCTTCGACGGGGGCCAGATCGTGCTGGTGGGGCGCTACACCGCCGGCGGGCAGTTCACGCTGCGGATCACCGGCACCTGCCAGGGCGAAAAGCGGGTCTTCGAGTACCCCGTCCGCCTGGATGCCCGCAGCGACGACGCGGGCCGCGCCTATCTGCCCCGCGTCTGGGCCATGCGCCGCGTGGGCTGGCTGATGGACCAGATCGCCCTGCACGGGGAGAACGACGAGCTGACCGACGAGCTGGTCGCCCTCAGCAAGGCCTACGGCATCATGACGCCGTACACGTCCTTCCTGGCCGACGAGACGGTCGACCTGGGCGACAAGGAAGCCCTGGTCGTCCGCGGGCGCCACAGCGTCGACAGGGGACTCAGCGCCGAAACCGGCTGGCGGGGCCAGCAGAATGCCGCCGTCCGCCAGGAGCTTCGTTACGCCGCCAGAGCGCCGTCGGGGATGTATGGGCCCATGCCTTCCACGGCGCCCGAGGGCGCCGGGATGTACGGTCCCGGCAACACCGTCATCGGCGGCCTGGACCTCGACGCCTACGAGAGCGGCCAGGGCCAGGTCGTCGCCGGCGTCCGCACCATCGCCAACCAGACGATGTACCGTCGCGGCAACCAGTGGTTCACCCCCGACCTGGCAGAGGTCAAGGCCGACGACGCCTCGGCGAACGTCGTCACCGTCCGCCAGTTCGACGACCGCTACTTCGCCCTCATCCGCCGCAACAACACCGCCTTCAACGCCCTGCTGGCCAGCCAGCAGGCCGGCGAGGAACTGCTCGTCAAGCTCGAAGGCCAGGTCTACCGCATCCTGCCGGCCGAGTAGGGCGGCCGGCGGAGACGGGATGGACGCCATGGGCCTGCCCGTCCACGGCGTCCATCCCGTCCATTCATTGCATCGGCGCCCGGGTTCGCTAAGGTAGTCGCCATGACGACACCGACTGCGAAGACCCGCCGCCTCCAGCAGGCCGACCAGGCGCACGTGTGGCATCCGTTCACGCCGATGCGGCTGTGGCTGGACACGCCGCCGCTGGTGATCGAGCGGGGGGAGGGGTTCTGCCTGATCGACACCGAGGGCCGCAGGTACATCGACGGCGTGTCGAGCCTGTGGTGCAACGTGCACGGCCACCGCGTGGCGGAACTGGACGCGGCCCTGCGCGAGCAGCTCGACCGGATCGCCCACACGACGCTGCTGGGGCTGGCCGGCCCGCCGAGCATCGAACTGGCCGGGCGGCTGGTGAAGGCGGCCTCGCCCGGCGGGGGCCTGACGCGCGTGTTCTACAGCGACGCCGGGGCGACCGCCGTCGAGATCGCCGCGAAGATCGCCTACCAGTACTGGCAGAACCTCGGACAGGCGCGGCGGACCCGCTTCATCGCCTTCCGCGAGGGCTATCACGGCGACACGATCGGCTCGGTGAGCCTGGGAGGGATCGACACCTTCCACCGCGTCTACCGCCCGCTGCTGTTCGAGACGATCTTCGTCGCCTCGCCCTGCCCGCACGTCCACCCGGCCGGCGACGGCGCCGCCGCGGCGGTCCTGGCGGAGGTCGACGCGGCCCTGGCGGCCCACGCCGGCGAGGTCTGCGCCGTCACCGTCGAGCCCCTCGTCCAGGGGGCAGGCGGCATCCTCACGCACCCGGCGGGGTTCCTGCGGGACCTCCGCGAACTGACCCGCCGCCGCGACGTGCTGCTCATCGCCGACGAGGTCGCCACCGGCTTCGGCCGCACCGGAAGAATGTTCGCCTGCCACCACGAGGCCGTCGAGCCCGACCTGATGTGCCTGGCCAAGGGCATCACCGGCGGCTACCTGCCGCTGGCGGCGACGCTGGCGACCGAGGCAATCTTCGAGGCGTTCCTGGCGCCCGACAAGACCTTCTATCACGGGCATACGTACACCGGCAACGCCCTGGCCTGTGCCGTCGCCATCGCCAGCCTGGAGCGCTTCCAGCGCGAGCGGATCATCGAACGCATGGGGCCGAAGATCGAACGGATCGCGTCGTTCCTGGGGGGGATCGCATCCTGCCCCAACGTCCTGCGCACCCGGCAGTGCGGGATGATGGTCGGCATCGACCTGGCCCTGCCGGACGGCGAGCCCTTCGACCCGGCCGCGCGGACCGGGGCGGCCGTCTGCACCCGTGCCCGGGAGCACGGCATCCTCATCCGGCCCCTGGGCGACACGCTCGTTCTCATGCCCGCCCCGGCGATGGACGACGCCACGCTCGCGGCCCTGCTGGAGGGCGTCGGGCGGACCATCGAGGAGCATTTCCGTGGCTGAGACGGCGGCGCCCTGGGACGTCTCCGCCTGGCCGCCCCTGCCGGCGACGCGGGGCGTGTTCGTCACGGCGACCGACACCGCCGTCGGCAAGACGATGATCGCCGGGGCGATCGCGGCCCATCTGCGCGACGGCGGGCGGCGCGTCGGCGCGTTCAAGCCCGCCGCCAGCGGCTGCTGGATGGACGGCGGGGTTCCGGTCAGCGGCGACGCGGCCTTCCTGGCGGCGTGTGCGGGCGACGCCGTCGTGCCGCTGACGTTCGCCGAGCCCCTGGCGCCGAACGTCGCCGCCGCCCGCGCGGGCGGGGGCGTCGACGTCGGCGCGATCCTGGCGGCGTACCGGCCCGTCGCGGCCCGCAGCGAGTGCATGGTCGTCGAAGGGGTGGGGGGGCTGCTGTGTCCGATCGCCGACGACTTCTGGGTGATCCACCTGGCGATGCTCTGCCGTCTGCCCCTCGTGATCGTCGCGCGGCCGGGGCTGGGGACGATCAACCACACGCTGCTGACGCTCCACGCCGCCCGCTCGGCGGGACTGGAGGTGGCGGGCGTGGTGGTCAATCGCTATCCTGAAGGCGCCGCCGACGCCGCGACGGCGACGAACGTCGAGCAGATCGCCCGGCGCGGCCGCGTGGAGGTCCTGGCCGTCGTGCCGGATGACCCGGCCGCCTCCGTCGCGGACGGGCGCCTCGGCGCGGCGGTCCGCGAGGCGATCGCGGCGGTGGATTGGATGCGGTGGGCCTGACGGGCCGCCGGACGGGCAGAGGAGGTATCGCATGGGTTTCTGGGATTCAGACAATCGGCGGCGCGTGCGCGTTCACGAGCGGACCGTGGTCGTGCAGGCGGGTTCGGCCGACGCGCAGAGCGCCAAGATGGAGACCCGCGAGCTGGCCGACCGCGTCGACAAGCTCACCATGGTCTGCCACGCCATGTGGACGCTGATCCAGGAGAAGACCAGCCTCACCGAGGAGGACCTGTTCACCCGCGTCGCCGACCTCGACCTGCGGGACGGCAACCTCGATGGCAAAATGACCAAGGCCATCTACACCTGCACCCAGTGCGGCCGCAACGTCGCCGCCCGCCACGCCGCCTGCCTCTACTGCGGCACGCCCAAGGCCGCCGAGTCGGCGTTTGATCCGTTGTGACGGGGCCGGGGTGAACATCGTCGCGATGTTCGACACCGCCGCCGCGACGCCGATGGCGTGAACGCCGGCCTACGCCTTGGCGTTGAACTCTTTGACCGCCTCGATCATCGCCACCATGTTCTCCACCGGCGTCCTGGCCTGGACGTTGTGGATGGCGTTGAAGACGAATCCGCCGCCGCGGCCGAAGATGCGGCAGCGCTGGAGCACCTGCTCGCGGACGTCGTGCGGCGTGCCGAAGGGCAGTGTGTGCTGCGTGTCGACCCCGCCGCCCCAGAAAACCACGCGGTCGCCCCAGCGGTCCTTGAGCCTCTGCGGGTCCATGCCCGCCGCCGAGCACTGGACGGGGTTGAGGATGTCGAAGCCCGCATCAGCCAGGCGACCGATGAACGGCTCGATCGCCCCGCAGGAGTGCTTGAACGTCTTCCAGGGTGTGTGCTCGTGGATCCAGCCGGTGACGGCCCTGTAGTACGGCGCCCACAGGGCGTCGAACGTCGCCGGCGAGCAGAACGTTGAGCACTGCGTGCCGAAATCCGTGCCGCACAGGAACGCCACGTCGATCCTGTCGCCGACGGCGGCGTGGATCTTCGGCAGGTTCTCCAGGGCCAACTCGACCTGCCGCGCGAAGATCGCCTTGATGTAGTCGGGGCGCATCGCCGTGCTCATGTACCACTCGGCGACGTCGCGGATGCCCTTGGGGTGCTTCAGGAACGGCGCCGGCACCAGCGCGATGTCCCCCAGGGCCGTCCCGGGCATGCCCATGACCACCGCCCGGCCGGTTGCGCGGCAGGCGTCGGCCTGGCGCCTGAGATGGGCGAGCGTCGCGTCATCGACGGGGCCGAACTCCTCGAGGTTGTCCTGGACGTTCAGGCGGTCATCGTCGATCGGCTCCTGGCGGATGATCGTGTCGAAGAAGTACCCTCCGGCCGGCATGTGCCCGCTCGGCGGGGCGGCCGTGTCGCCGGCGGGATAGATCACCAGCCCCCCGCCCGGCGCCGGCGCGGTGCGGAAACCCTCCCGCACGAGCACCTCCTGGCCCCAGGGCGTGCGGAACTCCTTCCACCCCGTGTTGGCGAAGCCGAACAGCGTCGACGCCGGCGACACCCCGACCGCGTCGGCCCCGATCGCCTCCAGCAGGTCCGCCTCGACCTCCCCGAGCATCTGGTAGGGTTCGATGACCTTCACCGGCGTGCGATGCAGCCCGTAGTGCTCCCGCAGCGCCGCCACGCTCGACACGTGGATGCCCGTCACGGCCGTGCTGCCGAAATCCACCGGCACCGGCCCGTCCTGGTGGTTCAACGCCCGCACGAGACGTTCACGATGGTCCATGCCCGCTCTCCCGTCGCTGGAGTCGTCCGCGAAGGATAGCCCCCGGGCGGCCGCTCGGCAACCCGCTACACCGGCAGGCGCATCGCCCGGATCGGGTGGTGCAGGGCGAAGCGGCGGACGCGGCGGCGCAGGCCGGGCATGCCGGGCGCGTCGCGGAGGATCTGGCGGTCGAGGGTGGGGCGGGCGAGGCGGCGCATGAACCGCTCGTAGCGGCGGGTCCAGGTGGCGTCGTCCATGGCGGTGAGGTTGACCTGGAACCCCGGCTGCTGCGAGTAGGCGTAGCCGTCCCAGTGCGCCAGGCGTCTCTGTTCGTCGGTCAGGTCGTTCCAGACGGGCGTGCCGGGCAGCGGGCAGAGCATCGCCACGCTCAGCACGTCGGCCCGCGCCCAGCGGACGAACTCGACGGTGGCGTCGAAGTCCTCGGCCGTCTCGCCCGGCAGGCCGAAGAGGATATCGGCGAAGATGCGGATCCCGGCCTCGCGCGTCAGGCGGACCGCGCGGCGGTTGAGTTCGACGGAGGTGTTCTTGCTCA
>JAAYZK010000449.1 GCA_012514895.1 Planctomycetota bacterium
ATCCTGCTGATGAACACCTGGGTGCACCACCACCGCCAGGAGTTCCTCCGCCGGCTGATGCCCCTGGCGCTCAAGACGCCGGGCAGTTCGCTGTGGCTGGTCAAGCGCGGCTGAGGGGCCGCCGTGGGGGTGCCGGCTGTAATAAGCGGCTGGGGAAGCACTTGCCATCCGTTTCCCGGCCCGGCGCCCCGCCGGGTTGCCGCGGGGTCAAAAATGCTCTTCAAATCGTTGCTGTCACTTCAGTAGAATGCGGCTTTTGACAGCCGCACGCGGCGGCCGGGGTGCACCACCGTCCGGCCGGACCGATCGGATTACAGCCATCGACGGAGCGACGAGCCCTTGGCGCAGATGAAGGTTGACCCACGCTTCCTGGCCGGCGAAGGCCGGGAGATCTTCACAGGCAACGAGCTGCTGCTGAAGGGCTGCCTGGAGGTCGCCGGCGGCGTGCACCTTCTGGGCGGCTACCCCGGCAGCCCCGTGGCGGGATTCTTCGACTCGATCTTCCAGATCCAGGACCTGCTGAAGGCCAAGGGCATCCGCGCGGTCATCAACAACAACGAGGCCTTGGCGGCGGCAATGCTGAACGGCTCGCAGGTCGTCGGCATCCGCGGGCTGATCTGCATGAAGTCGGTCGGCGTGCACGTGGCGGCCGACGCCCTGGCGCTGGGGGCCCTGGCCGGGGCGCACCGCGACGGCGGCGCCGTCGTCGTCTACGGCGACGACCCCTGGTCGGACTCCACCCAGGTCGCCGCCGACAGCCGCTACATCTCCAAGCACCTGTTCATCCCGGTCATCGAGCCGTCCGACGCCCAGGAGATCAAGGACTTCGTCGACCTGGCGTTCAAGGTGTCGGCCGAGGCCGAACTGTACGCCGGCTACATCCTGCCCAACAACCTCGCCGACGGCGGCGGGTCCGTCGTCTGCCGCCCCAACCAGTTCCCCGCGGTGAACGTCTACCAGCGCAAGGCCCTGGACACCGCGGCGATCGACATGGACAAGTTCGTCCTGCTGCCGCCCAAGACGTGGTGGCAGGAGGCCAAGTTCGACGAGCGTTTCGCCCGCGCCGTCGCCGCCGCCCGCCGCCTGGGGCTCAACCGCCTGGAGAACGCCCCGACCGGCGGACGGGCGCCGGTGGGGTTCGTCACGAGCGGCCTGGCCTACGGGTACCTCCGCCAGGCGCTGTGGGAGATGGGCCTCGACGGGCGCCTGCCCATCCTCAAGTACGGGCTGAGCTACCCCCTCGACGCCGACCTGCTGGTCGACCTCGCCCAGCGGTGCCAGCGGATCGTCGTCGTGGAGGAGCGGCGGGGATTCCTCGAGGAGCAGGCCGCCGAGCTGCTCACGACGGCCCGCCAGACCGGACGGCTCGACGCGCCGGTGGAGATCTGGGGCAAGCACATGCCCGGGGGGCTGCCCGGATTCCCCACGATCCGCGGGCTGCACCCTTCGCTGGTGATCGGCGTGCTGGCCCCGCTGCTCAAGGCGGTCGGCTCGCCCGCCCCGGCCGCCGAGACCGGCGCGCTGGACCGCGAGATCCAGACCATCGCCGCCACCGCCGACGCCGACGTGGCCCCTCTGCCGGCCCGCCTGCCGACCTTCTGCCCGGGCTGCCCCCACCGCGATTCGGCCAGCCTGTGCCTGGAGATCAAGAAGGCCTTCATGGACGAGGCCTACATGCGGCGGGTCCACGGGCGCGGCACGGTCGACCTGATGTTCCACGGCGACACCGGTTGCTACACCATGCTGATGTTCCCGCCGAACACCCCGCTCATGCACGACTACTCCGGCATGGGCCTCGGCGCCGGGACCGGCAGTGGCACCGACCCGTTCATCACCAACAAGCAGGTCGTGTTCATGGGCGACTCGACCTTCTTCCACTCCGG
>JAAYZK010000450.1 GCA_012514895.1 Planctomycetota bacterium
GCCGATGTGCTCCAGGCTCGCCGCCCCGACGGCCGTCACGTGCCACCCGGTGGGCTCCGTCGTGCCGTCCAGCGGAAGGATGAACTCGACCCACTGGCCGATCGCCCCGTTCAGGGGCGTTGCCGGGTACCCGTCCTGGTAGTAGATGTACTCGATGTAGCCGCCGTCCACGCCGTTGAGCCGCACGCGCGGCCCCTCCTGGAAGTCGTACGGGCTGGGGTTCTCGGCATAGACGCTGAAACGCAGCTCCGTGGCCCAGGTCAGGTCCCAGTCGGCCATCCCGGGCGCGGGATAGGCCAGGCTCGTGTCGAAACCGCCGTTGGTCTGGAAGCGCACCGAGGATGCACCCGCGATCGTCCGGACGGCGTCGTCATCCACGGAGGCGTCCGCACCGTCGGCCCACGCCACCCAATCGGCGGCGTTGCCCTCGGCCAGGTCGGACGGCGGATGGAGTTGCGGCGGATCGATGGACACGGTGAACGCGCCCAGCACCTGCTCAGTGACGGCGGCGTTGTACATCACGTCCCGCACCGCCTCGGCCTCCAGCCGGAGGGTGTAGACGCCGTTGTCCTCCCAGCCCCACGCCCCGCCCGGGGGGATGAACCAGAACGTCGCGGCACGGACGGGCCCATCCGTGGCGTCGTCCACCGCGTAGAACGTCGGCGTGATCTCCAGCCCGCCCGGCCCGGTGATCACCAGGTCCCCGCCGGCGATCGACGGGACCTCCACGGCGGTCTGGTCGGTGAAGGTCACCTCCAGGAAGTGCGCCGTCATGCCCCCGGCGGCCTCGTCTACTGCCGTCAGCGCCGCCGTCGGGGCGTCACCCTCGGCGATGCCCGTGCCGATCAGTTGCCATTCGCAGCCGTGGACGTAGTCGTCCCCGTGCAGCCGCGTCGCCGTCAGGCGGAACACGCTCGCCTGGCGGGCCTCGTCCAGCATCGCGGAGGCGTAGGCCTCGCCGGGCCCGTCCCAGGAGATCGTCGCGTAGCTGCCCGTCCGGTTCTCCAGGTCGCTGAGGGAGTCGGCCAGTTCGACGGTGAACGCGTGGGCCGGCTCGCCCCCGGCGTGCGAGAACCAGGTCCGAAAGCCCGTCACTTCAACCGGCGTCTCCAGCTCGAGGGTGACGACCATCGGATTGATGCTCGGCGTCCGCGCCAGCGAGGCGGTGTTGCCGTCGAACAGGTTGTTCACCGAGCCGATGTCGAACGGCGTGTGCGTAACGCTCGCCTGCCCGCAGGCGAGCAGGGCGGCCACGTTGACGGCCGCGGGGTCATACAGGCTGACCAGGAACGAGCCCACCTCGCCGGAGTCGAAGGCGTTGGCCTCCAGGTCTTCCACTTCGCCGTCGGCCAGTTCGATCCGGTACCACCCGTTGTCGGCCGGATCCCACCAGCCCCCCGGCGGCTGGAGGGTATAGGTCACCGTTCGCGCCGTGCCGGCCGTCGTGGCCGCTTCGTCGCCGATCGCCAGGCTCACCGGCGTCAGCACCGCCCCGCCGGGCGCGATGATCCGGACATCGTTGAGGTCCAGCGTACTGGTGTCCACGCCGCTGTCGTCGTAGTAGCGGACCGTCAGGTCGTAGGACGCCGCCCCCGGCGCGCGGACGATGGGCCCGGCCCCCACCGCATCCTCCTGCCGCCCCAGCCCCGTGTCGGGCTCGTAGCTGTTGAAGTCCCAGATGTACTTGAACCAGTTGGCCGCACGCCCGTCCGCGTCGGCGCCGTCGTTGCGGGGCATCATCCCGAAATACCAGTTCATGTAGTCGCGGTGGTCATCCGTCACCGGCCCCATCGCCCAGGTGTCGCGGCTGACGGGACGGGTCTCCCAGGTCATGTCCGGGTAGTTGGCGAAATCGAACGCGTAGGAGTCCACCACGCGTTCGTCGCCGTAGTCGTAGTGGTCGTCGGCGTTGGCCGGGACGTGGCAGGTGCCCACGCCGTACGGCCCCCAGGCGGTTTCGAGGTAGTTGGCCGAGTAGAGATCGAACGCGGAGGTCGGGTTGTTCAGGTCCCACGAGCCGAAGGCCCGCTGTCCGTGGTTTTCGGTGCGGTGGCTGAGGTTGTGGAGCATCTCGGCGACGGAGCGTTCGTAGTTGAAGCCATACCCGGCGATCGCGCGGTCGAAGCCGGCGTCGGGGAAGGACGGGCCGTTGATGAAGAACGAGCCCGGCCCGCCCATCCAGGCCTCGCCAAGCAGGTTGAAATAGTGGTCGCCGAAGGTCCAGATCTCGTCGACCTGGCCGGAGTTGACCAGGTCCACCAGGCCCTGGGACTCGACCAGTTCGTAGAAATCGGTGCCGGTGTCGTGCCACGGGCCGTTGGCGCGGCGGAGGGCGACATACTCATCCGGCGTGTACCGGAAGCCGTCGGTGAAGGTCGGGAAGGCGTCCAGGTCGCGGAACTCCACGACCTGCAGATCGATGGCGCCGCCGGTGGCCCATTCCAGGTCGGCCTCGAACTGCGCCGCCAGCTCGTGCGGGTCGGACCAGTCGAACACCTCGTGCAGCAGCCGGTTGCCTTCGCCGGGCACGCGCGGGTCGAAGTTCAGCACGATGACCTTGACGACCTGGCGGGGGTTCGTGGGCGTTTCGACGAACGCCGCCGGCGTGTAGGGCGTGACGGCCAGGCGGAAGTTGTTGTCGCCCCCGCCCTCGTAGTACTGGATCCTGCAGGGATACACGCCCGGCGCCAGGCCGTCCGTGCGGTCGCCCTGGGTGGCGCCCTGCCAGCCGCCCCAGTGGTTGTCGGCCAGTTCGTCGTCTTCGAAGTCGCCGTCCCGATCCAGATCGATCCACAGGCGGCTGCCGTCGTCGCTGACGGTCGCCAGGCGGAGGTTCGGCTCGGCCACCTCCAGGTAGCCGTCCCACTGGACGGAGAACTCTTCCCAGTCCTCGTCGCTGCCGCCGGTCAGCCCCACCTCGGCGCGGCTTCCCCAGCCGTTGGCGGGGAAGTCCACCGGATCGTCCAGGCGCCACCCCGCGATCGTCTGCGTGAGGCGCCAGTCCGCCGCGTCGGCCACGTCGCTGAGGGCCTGATCGACATAGCTGCCGACCAGCCCCGGCGTGAGGAGGGCCTCGTCGGCATAGAACGCGGCCCCGGACAGCAGGACGTGCGGCTCGAGCGGCTCCACGCCGCTGGGGCCGGGGACAGCCGGCGTGTCCGGCGTGCGGCCCAGGCGGGCGCTCAGCCCCCGCAAGCCAACCAGCACGGCCCGACAAACCCCGCCAGAACGCCCCGCCTCCCTCGACGACGTGCCCATCGCAGATCCTCCTCAAACCCGCACCCGGCACGGCCCCGCCCCGGGGGCCCCTGCCCGAGATGTCCCCTATCATACCACGGAAAGTGGGGCCGCAAGACCCGCCTTGAGCGAATTCCGCCGTTCCCGCCGACTGCAGGCTACAGCCTGCCGTCCTCGAACTCATCGACCATGACATAGCGGATGCGGCGGCCGAGGCGGGCGGTGATCTCGTACGGGATGGTGCCGGCCAGGCGGGCGAGGTTCATGACGCTGTTGGGAGCGTCGGGGTCGGGGCTGATCAGCGTGACGGGCCGGCCGATCTTCACATCCGGCGCATCGGTCAGGTCGACGATGATCTGGTCCATGCTGATCCGCCCCAGCACGGGCAGCAGCGCGTTGCCCGCCGTCGCGGCGCATCGCGAGGAAAGGGTCCGCGGCAGCCCGTCGGCGTAGCCAAAGGGGATGATGCCGATCCGGGTGGGACGCTCCAGCTTGCACGTGCGGCCGTAGCCGCACACCGCCC
>JAAYZK010000060.1 GCA_012514895.1 Planctomycetota bacterium
ATCAACATCGCACGCGGACGCGACACGGGCGTCCCGTCGCTGAACGCCGCCCGGCGCCAGTTCCACGCCGCCACCAGTGACAGCCAGTTGGCGCCCTACATCAGTTGGGCCGACTTCGCGGGCAACCTCAAGCACGCCGAGTCGCTGGTGAACTTCATCGCCGCGTACGGCACGCACCCGGCCGTCGCCGGCGAAGCGACGCTGGCCGGCAAACGCGCCGCCGCGACGCTGCTGGTCCTCGGGGGGCCCGGAGAGCCGGTCGACCGGCTGGATTTCCTCAACAGCACCGGCGCCTGGGCCAGCGGGCCCGACGGCGTGACCATCACCGGGCTGGACGACGTGGACTTCTGGATCGGCGGCCTGGCCGAGCGGATCATGCCCTTCGGCGGCATGCTCGGCTCGACCTTCAACTTCGTCTTCGAAACCCAGCTCGAGGCCCTGCAGAACGGCGACCGGTTCTACTACCTGCACCGCACGCCCGGGCTGAACTTCCTCACCGAACTGGAGAACAACTCGTTCGCCAAGCTGATCGCGGCCAACACCGACGCCCAGCACCTGCCCGCCCTGGTCTTCCTGGCCGCGGGGCTGACGCTCGAGGTCGACCAGGCCCATCAGTTCAATGAAGGTCTGGGCAACGCCGACCCGGACGGCGACGTCATCCGCGACAATCCCGCCACGCCGTGCGATGACACCAACTACCTCCAGTACACCGGCGACGAGCACGTCGTCCTGGGCGGCACCGACGGCGACGACACCCTGATCGCCTCCATCGGCGACGACACGATCTGGGGCGACCAAGGCAACGACCGCATCGAGGGCGGGTTCGGCAACGACACCGTCGAAGCCGGTCCCGGCGACGACATCATCACCGACATCGGCGGCGACGACGTCATCAAGGGCGACGACGGCAACGACGTCATCCACGCCGGCAACGGCCTGAACCTCATCCTCGGCGGCCACGGCAACGACTTCATCGTCACCGGTGAAGACGCCAGCGAGACCTTTGCCGGGCCGGGCAACGACTTCATCCTCGGCGCCCGACTCGACGCGTTCCCCAGCGGCAACGAGGGGGACGACTGGATCGAGCGGGGCACGGCCGACGGTGCGGCCGGCGACAACTTCGACCCGCTGGGCTTCGACGAAATCGCCGGCAATGACGTCTTCCTCGGCGACGGCGGCTTCGACGAGAACCTCGGCGAGGGTGGCGACGACATCGTCGTCGGCAGCGAAGGGCCCGACAAACACAAGCTCGCCTCCGGCTTCGACTGGGTCACCTTCAAGGATGACCGGTTCGGCGTCCGGGCCGACATGTACAAGGACGCCAACATCGACACCCCGCTGCCGGCCTCCCTGGCGGCCATCGACAACCGCTTCGCCCAGGTGGAAGGCCTGTCCGGCTCGGCGTTCAACGACATTCTCCGCGGCGACGATGCCGATTCCCTGACCCTTCCCCTGGCCGGCATGCAGGGCAGCGTCCTGACCAACATCGCCCTGATCAGCGGACTCCAGGAATTCCTCGGCGCCGGCGTGACGTCGTTCGGCGCCGGCAACATCCTCCTCGGCGGCGCCGGCAGCGACATTATCGAAGGACGCGGCGGGGACGACCTCATCGACGGCGACCGCTGGCTGAACGTCCGCATCTCCGTCCGCGCCAACGCTGACGGCAGCGGTCCGGAGATCCGCTCGGTCGACCGCATGGCCGACCTGGTCGACGACATGCTCTCCGGCGCGATCAACCCCGGCCAGCTCGTGATCGTCCGCGAGATCCTCACCGCCGGCGGCCCCGACGTCGACACGGCCGTCTTCTCCGACGTGCGGGCCAACTACGACATCACGACCGTCGACGGCGTGACGACGGTCACGCACGTCGTCGGCCCCGACGGCAACGAGGGAACGGACGGCACGGACCGCCTGACCAACATCGAGCGGCTCCAGTTCGCCGATCAGACGGTCGTTCTGGTTGACGGCCTCAACGCAGAGCCCGTCGGCCAGGTGGCCATTTTGGACGAGACCAACGCGCCTGAGAGCGACCCGGCGGTCGGACAGCTCCTGCGGGCCTCGATCGCCGGCGTCACCGATGCGGACAACCCCGGCGGCGGCGCCGTCACCGGACCGGTCACCTACACCTGGCAGTACGAGCCCATCCCCGGCACCGGGGCGTTCCGAGACATCAGCCTCGGCCTGGCCCCGCGGGCGGCCGCGACCGCCGTCGGGCCGACGTTCACTGTGACGCCGGATCTGGAGGGCTCTGCCCTGCGGGTCAAGGCCCACTACCAGGACGCCAACGGCGTGCTGGAGACCGTCTTCTCCGCGCCCACCGACCCGGTGGCCGCGGGCGCGCCCGCGCCCGGAACGCAGCCCCTGCTGACCGACGAGCAGCCCGGCGTCACCAGCCCGGGCATCCACTTCCTCGGCTCGGACCTGCAGTTCATCCTCGAGCAGATCATCATCGCCGAACGCCACGCGGCCGGCGAGGACCTGCTGGATCTCCTGCCCAATGCCCGCATGGCGCTGGGCCTGCGGACGGTGGATGGGTCCCTCAACAACCTCATCCCCGGCCAGACCGACTTCGGCGCCGCCGACACCACGTTCCCGCGAATGCTCAACCCGGTCTTCCGCCCCGCCCAGACCGTGACGGTCGTCATCCCCGGCGTTGGGCCGGTGCAGGTCGCCACGTCGTACGGGCAGACCAGCGGGACCGTCCAGGACTCCGACCCGCGGCTGATCTCCAACCTGATCGTCGACCAGACCGGCAGCAACCCCGCCGCCGTCGCAGCCGCGACCGCCGAGGGCGGCGTCCTGGTCAGCGGCCTGCGCACGGACGGCACACCCTTCGAGGTGTTCTTCATCCCCAACGCCGCACCCGACGAGGGCCTGTCCGCCCCCTTCAACGCCTGGATGACCTTCTTCGGCCAGTTCTTCGACCACGGCCTGGACCTGGTCAACAAGGGCCAAAGCGGCACTATCTTCATGCCCCTGCTGCCCGATGACCCGCTGTTCGACGCCGGACCCGACGGCATCCCCGGCAACGACGACGACGGACCCAACTTCATGATCCTCGACCGGGCCACCAATCTGCCCGGGCCCGACGGCATCCTCGGCACCGCCGACGACATTCACGAGCACATCAACCAGACCACGCCCTTTGTCGACCAGAACCAGACCTACACCTCGCATCCGTCCCATCAGGTCTTCCTGAGGGCCTACGCGTTCAACGCCGGCGGCGAGCCGGTGGACACCGGCGA
>JAAYZK010000451.1 GCA_012514895.1 Planctomycetota bacterium
CTGGGCCAGGGCTGTGACGACCAGGCCCGGCCCCAGCCACCGCGGGGGGCCAAACAGCAGCAGCCACAGCAGCGGCACCAGCAGCAGCGCCGGAGCCAGGGCCCCCAGTGCTCCGGCCGTTCCACCCCAGACGGCCGCGAGGGTCAGACCGGCAGTCCCCAAGCCGACGATCGCCATCCTCGACGTTCCGGACATCGGACATCCCTGTTCGATAGGCGTGCGTGTTCCCCTGACGAGCACTGCAGCCCTCATTATAGGCACCCGGCCGCCCCGACCACCGTCCGGCGGCGCCCTCCTGGCCGGGGCGCGGGCGCTGCCCGCGGGCCGAATGCCCCCCCACCGAACGGCCGGGCGGCGCGGGGAACGGGGGGGCAATCTCGCGCGAAAACCCATTCATTGGAAAAGAAGGAGGGTGTGGATCATCCCAGGCGCGTCCAGGACGGATCCTGTATCTACAGCGACTTAGCACTCCAGCTTGGACACGCGAGTCTAATGCGGTTTCTTCATGCATCTGGCCCTCATTCGAATTCGCGGAGTTGCGAGCTGAATGTCCAAGGTGTTGGGCGTTTGACGCACAACGTTCTGGACATTCAACGCCCAACGTTTTTGACATTCGCGATTCCGTTTCCATCGGCGTCAGGGCGTCAGCCCGCGCGGAAATCCGCCCTTCCGCGGCCGGGGCGCATGACAGAGGGCGGACCCGGAGGCCCGCCCTCGTGAGTTCCGGCATGCGGCCGAACGCCGACCGGCCGCGGTGCGGATCAGTACGTCGCGCCGAAGTTGTTCTTCAGCAGGACGAAGTCGTCCAGGTCGACGTCCCCGTCGGCGTCGAAGTCGCCCTCGGCGCAGGTGGCGCCGGTGGCGGTGCCGAAGTTGTTCTTGAGGATGACGAAGTCATCGAGGTCGACGTCCCCATCGCCGTCGGCATCGCCGGGGTTGCACGTCCCCAGGGGGGTCCAGGCCAGGTCGTCGACGAACAGGTCGCCGAACGGGGAAGCGGCGTCACGACTGCCGTGCAGGTACACGGCCGCCGCCCCGCCGGTGGCCGGGTTGGCGAATTCGACCGAGGGCGTGGTGCCCGTCGCCACCGGGCCCGGCACACCGACCTCGCGGCCGCTGTAGGCCTTCGCCCCGCCGCCGTTGGGGTCGACCAGCAGGTTGACCTCGATGGTGCCGTCCGGGTAATAGGCGATTTCCCAGTTCATCCAGCCGGCCACGCCGCGGCTGCGGGAGTCGTCGGGACCGGGGACCGGGTTGGAGATATCGCCCGCGTCCAGCCAGGTCACCGTGTTCCACGTGCCGACCTTGGGGCTGTTGGTGTAGCCGGTGTTGACGCCATAGGCCTCACCCGACCTCATCCACGTACGATGGTACAGCGTCCCGCCGATGACTTCAGTGCCCTTGGAGAAGCCCCAGCGAGGACCGTTGCCGGTGGCGTCAAGAACGATGCCGGCATCGTACACCCACAGGGTCAATGTGCCGAACTCGTTGAGGGGGCGTTCCATCAGCGCCGAAGCCGGAAGCATCAGCGCCTTGCCGCCGCTGTGAACCGTCGTCGTCGTCAACTGAGGCGTCCCCGAGGTGAAGACCCACCCATCCGCCAGCATGGCGGCGGTGTCGGCGTACTCGAAACCAGTCGAATACGCCTCGCCGTACGCGGCGGCCGACAGGCCCGCCACGACTAACAGAACCGGTATCATCTTCTTCATCATCGGCATCCCTTTCTTCCAGTAAGGTGAACTGAAGCCACAGGTTACCGCAGCATCACGCGCAGGGAACCACACAGGGAGGTCAAGAACAGAGGGCAGAGACTCCGAGGGACGCGATGAGAACGACCCGCCTGTTCCCAGCGATCCGACAAGCCCCATGCGCCACTCAACCCCTTTCGGGACAACGGGGAACAGCATACCGCGCCTGGAGCGAACCGTCAAGGCCCTTCCGCGGCCCCTCCGCGCCCGGCGCATGACAGAGGGCGGGCCCGGGGGCCCGCCCTCGTGAGTTGCGGCATCCGGTCGAAAGCCGACCGGCGGCGGTGCGTATCAGTACGTCGCGCCGAAATTGTTCTTCAGCAGGACGAAGTCGTCCAGATCGACGTCCCCGTCGCCGTCGAAGTCGCCCTGGGCGCAGGTGGCGCCGGTGGCGGTGCCGAAGTTGTTCTTGAGGATGACGAAGTCGTCCAGGTCGACGTCCCCGTCGCCATCGGCGTCGCCGGGGTTGCAGACCGAGCCGGTGTAGGGCGTCCAGACCAGGTCATCGACGAACAGGTCGCCGAACGGGAGGGCGGTGTCCCAACTGCCGCTCAGGTAGACCGCCTGGGCGCCGCCGGTGGCGGGGTCGGCGAAACTGACCGAGGAGGGGGCCACCGGGCCGGGCACGCCGACCTGGCGACCGCTGTAGGCCTTCGCCCCGCCGCCGTTGGGGTCGGTCAGCAGGTTGATTTCAATGGTGCCGTCGGGGTAGTAGGCGATCTCCCACTCCATCCAGCCGGCCACGCCGCGGCTGCGGCTGTCGTCCGGTCCGGGGACGGGATTGGTGATGTCCCCGGCATCGAGCCAGGTCTCGGAACTCCACTGGTTGTTGACCGGGGCATCCAGGAAGCCCGTGTTGACAGCGTAGGCTACGGCCGAGCCCAGCCAGGAACGATGGTAGAGCGTGGCGCCGATGACCTCGGTTCCCTTGGACACGCCCCAGCGCGGGCCGTTGGCGGTAGCGGTGGCAATCGTCCCGGGGTCATACACCCACAGCTTCATCGTCCCGAACTCATTGAGCGGGCGGCTCATGACAGCCCGCGCCGGCAACATCAGCGATTTGCCCCCGCCGTGCACGGGAGCGGCCACCAACTGGGCGGCGCCACCCGTCACGGTCCACCCGTCGGCCTGCATCGCGGCGACGTCGGCATACTCGAAGCCCGTCGAGAACGCATCGGCCCAGGCAGACGCCGACAGGCACGTCACGACCACCACAACCAGCGCCATAGGTTTCATCGCCATCCCTTTCCTCAGAACAAGATGTACTCGGAGTCCTTGCTCGCCATGTGCAAGAACCACACGGGGAGGTCAAGAACAGAGGGCAGAGACCCCGAGGGAGCGATGGGAACGATCCGTCCGTTCCCAACGACCCGACAAAGCCCCATGCGCCACTCAACCCCTTCTGGAACAATGGGGAACAGCATACCGCGCCTGGAGCGAACCGTCAAGGCTCTTCCGCGGCCCCTCCGCGCCCGGCGCATGACAGAGGGCGGGCCCGGGGTCCCGCCCTCGTGAGTTGCGGCATCCGGTCGAAAGCCGACCGGCGGCGGTGCGTATCAGTACGTCGCGCCGAAGTTGTTCTTCAGCAGGACGAAGTCGTCCAGGTCGACGTCACCGTCGGCGTCGAAGTCGCCCTCGGCGCAGGTGGCGCCGGTGGCGGTGCCGAAGTTGTTCTTCAGGATGACGA
>JAAYZK010000452.1 GCA_012514895.1 Planctomycetota bacterium
CCGCGATCCGCACGGCGGGCGACCGCCTGTATCACCTGCACGCCTGCGGCAGCGACCGGGGCGCGCCCGGCTCCGGCACGATCAAGTGGGACGAAGTGCGGGACGGCCTCAAGGCCATCGGCTATGACGGCCCGGTCGTCATCGAGTCGTTCACGTCAAAGGTCAAGAGCATCTCTCGCGCCGCCGCCATCTGGCGAGACCTTGAGCCAAGCCAGGATGAGCTGGCCGAGAAGGGGCTTCGCTTTCTGAGGGACTTGCTCGCCTAGCATATTCGGATGATGATTGGTTCAGACGCGGTTCATGACCGCCTGATGACGTTTTACCCCTTCAGTCTCGTAGGAGGTCTACATCATGGCACGACCCGTTACCCTCTTCACTGGCCAGTGGGCTGACCTGACCCTCGAAGACGTTGCAAAGAAAGCCAGCGAGTGGGGCTTCGATGGTCTGGAGCTGGCCTGCTGGGGCGACCACTTTGAAGTGGACAAGGCGCTCGAAGATGACGGCTACGTGCAGACGCGCTGGGACATCCTCAACAAGTACGGCCTGAAGTGCTGGGCCATCAGCAACCATCTGGTCGGGCAGTGCGTCGCTGATGACCCCATCGACGAGCGGCACGAGGCCATCCTGCCGCCCCGGCTGTGGGGCGACGGCGACCCCGAAGGCGTGCGCCAGCGCTGCGCACAGGAGATGATCAACACCGCCCTCGCTGCCAAGAAGTTCGGCGTGAGCATCGTCAACGGCTTCACCGGCAGCCCGGTCTGGAAGAACCTGTACTTCTTCCCGCCGACCAGCCAGGACCTCGTGCAGCGCGGCTTTGACGACTTCGCAGCCCGCTGGAAGCCCATCCTCGACGTATTCGAGGAGAACGGCATCAAGTTCGGGCTGGAAGTCCACCCGACCGAGATCGCATACGACATCATCACCGCGCACCGCGCACTTGAGGCGCTGGACTATCACCCCGCGTTCGGCTTTAACTTCGACCCAAGCCACTTCATCCACCAGTTTGTCGACCCGGTCAAGTTCATCGACGAGTTCGGTGACCGCATCTGGCACGTCCACGTCAAGGACTCGAAGGTCGAGACGCTGGACGGGCGGCGCAGCATCCTGAGCTCGCACCTCGACTTCGGCGACCCGCGCCGGGGCTGGAACTTCGTCTCGCCGGGGCGCGGCGACGTCAACTGGGACGAGCTGATCCGCGCGCTGAACCGCGTCGGCTACGACGGCCCGCTCTCCATCGAGTGGGAGGACACCGTCATGGACCGCATGCACGGCGCGCCCGAGGCGCTGGAAACCATCCGCGCGGCGGACTTCCCCGCCTCGGACGTCATCTTCGACGCGGCCTTCGCCGCCGACAAGGGCGAGTGAGCCACTAAGCTGCCATCACGAGAACGGGGCGAGCGGCGCCCCCCTCACCGCCGCTCGCCCCACACCTGATTAACTCGAGACACGGAGGACAGGGTGTTATGAGTGAGCAAGACACTGGCTTCACCACGCAGGCCGCCGCCCGCGCCGAGGGCGAAGCCCCGGTTATCGGCGTTGGGATGCTCGGCTACGCGTTCATGGGTAAAGCCCACAGCAACGCCTTCAAGACGCTGCCCTACATGATGTACCCGCCCGTCGCCATCCCCGACCTCGTCGCCATTGCCGGGCGCAACGAGGAGGCCTGTGCCGAGGCGGCGCGCCGCTATGGCTACCGGAAGTTCTACACGAACTGGCAGGAGATGCTGGAGGATGACGAAATCCAGCTCTTCGACAACGGCGGCCCGAACGACGTCCACGCCGAGCCGTCCATCGTCGCGGCGCAGGCGGGCAAGCACGTCCTGTGCGAG
>JAAYZK010000453.1 GCA_012514895.1 Planctomycetota bacterium
AGGCGTCCAGTTCGCGGCCCTTGGCGTCCAGGACGGACAGCTTGCCGTTGCGCTTCAGCGCGGTCATCACTTCCTTGCCGCTGATGGTGACGGGCACCGCGTTGACGTCGCCGTACTTGACGGTGCCGGGCACGGAGGCGACGGTTTCGCTCTCGGTCGCCGCCGCGGTGGCCACGCCGCCGGTGTGGAACGTCCGCATCGTCAACTGGGTGCCGGGCTCGCCGATGGACTGGGCGGCGATGATGCCCACCGCCAGCCCTTCTTCGACGAGGCGGCCGCGGGAAAGGTCCACGCCGTAGCACTTGGCGCAGGTGCCCAGCGGGCTCTCGCACGTCAGCGGGCTGCGGACGCGGATTGACTCCAGGCCCATCTCCTCGATCCGCTGGGCGATCTGGGCGGTGATGATCTCGTTCTCCGAGACGATCACTTCGTCGGTGACCGGGTTGACGATGTTCTCCCGCACGACGCGGCCGACAATGACCTTCGACAGGGGCACCTCGACCTGTTCGCCGCGATAGACGGCGCTCTTGGAGATGCCCTGAAGCGTGCCGCAGTCGTGGATGTTGACAATGACGTTCTGGGCCACGTCGGCCAGCTTGCGGGTCAGGTAGCCCGAGTCGGCGGTCTTCAGCGCCGTGTCGGCCAGGCCCTTGCGGGCGCCGTGGGTGGACCCGAAGTACTCCAGCACCGTCAGCCCTTCGCGGAAGTTCGCCTTGATGGGCGTCTCGATGATTTCGCCGGAGGGCTTGGACATCAGCCCGCGCATGCCCGCAAGCTGACGGATCTGGTCGGTGCTGCCGCGGGCGCCCGAATCGGTCATGAGCCAGACCGGGTTGAGGTAGGGTTTGCCGTCCCGCTGGTCGTTCTTCAGCCCGATCAGCAGCGACTTGGTGACTTCCTCGCGGGCGTGGACCCACACGTCGACGACCTGGTTGGTGCGTTCGAGGTTGGTGATCGCGTCGGCGAGGTAGTCGCGCTGGATCTGGTCGACGCGCTTCTGGGCGGCGTCGAGGATGACTTCCTTGTTCTCGGGGATCCGCAGGTCGGTCACGCCGAACGACAGTCCCGCCAGCGTGGCGTAGGTGAAGCCCAGCGCCTTCATGTTGTCCAGCAGTTCCAGCGTGGCAGCGCGGCCGATGTAGCTGTGGCAGTCGCTGATGACGCGGCCGCAGCCGGACTGGCCCAGCGGGTAATTGTAGAACGGCATCCGCCTGTCGAGCATGTCGTTGAAGATGCACCGCCCGGCGGTCGTGACGACCGGGCCGCTGCCGACCGTGTACTGGCGGTCCTCCTCGACGACGCTCTGGCCCGAGACCAGCCGGACGACGGCCGGGGCATGAATGCCGATCAGCCCGCCGTCGTGGGCACGGATGATCTCGAAGGGGTTGGCGAACACCGGCAGCCTGGACTCCCCGACGGCAACCGTCCGCAGTCGCTCATCGTGCCAGGTCTCGCCATGGCCGCTGGTCAGGTAATAGACGCCCAGCACGATGTCCTGGCTGGGCGACATGATCGGAGAGCCGGACGCCGGCGAGAAGATGTTGTTGGTCGCCATCATCAGCACGTGGGCTTCGGCCTGCGCCTCGACCGACAGCGGCAGGTGGACGGCCATCTGGTCGCCGTCGAAGTCGGCGTTGAAGCCCTTGCAGACCAGCGGGTGGATCCGGATGGCGTTGCCCTCGACAAGCACCGGCTCGAAGGCCTGGATGCCCATGCGGTGCAGCGTCGGTGCCCGGTTCAGCAGCACCGGGTGCTGGTGGATCACCTCTTCGAGGATGTCCCAGATCTCCTGGTCCTTGCGCTCGAGCATCCGCTTGGCCGACTTGATCGTATCGGCCAGGCCGCGGTCCTTGAGCTTGCGGATGATGAACGGCTGGAACAGCTCCAGGGCGATCTTCTTGGGCAGGCCGCACTGGTGGAGCTTCAGCTCGGGGCCGACGACGATCACCGACCGGGCCGAGTAGTCCACGCGCTTGCCCAGCAGGTTCTCGCGGAAGCGCCCCTGCTTGCCCTTGATCATGTCCGTCAGGCTCTTGAGCGGGCGGTTGGACGACCCCTGCACGGGCCGCCGGCAGCGGCCGTTGTCGAACAGGGCGTCGACGGCCTGCTGGAGCATCCGCTTCTCGTTGCGGATGATGACCTCGGGGGCGTTGAGGTCCATCAGCTTCTTGAGCCGGTTGTTGCGGTTGATGATCCGGCGGTACAGGTCGTTCAGGTCGCTGGTGGCGAAGTTGCCGCTCTCCAGCAGCACCAGGGGCCGCAGGTCCGGCGGGATCACGGGGATCACGTCGAAGACCATCCACTCCGGCTGGTTGCCGGAGGTCCGCAGGTTGTCGACCAGGGCCAGCCGCTTGGAGATGTCCTTGATCTTCTGCTTGGAGTTGGTGTTCCGCAGCTCCTCGCGAAGCTCCCCGGCCATGGCGGTCAGGTCGAGCTTCCGCAGCAGGGTGAAGATCGCCTCGGCGCCCATCTGGGCATGGAAATCGTTGCGGTACTTCTCGTAGGCGGAGCGGTACTCTTCCTCGCTGAGCACCTGCTGCATCTTCAGCGGGGTCTGGCCGGGGTCGGTCACGACGTAGTCCTGGAAGTAGATCACCTTTTCCAGGTCGGCGGTCTTCATCGCCAGCAGCGTCCCCAGGCGGCTGGGCAGGGCCTTGAAGAACCAGATGTGCACGACCGGCGCCGCCAGGTTCACGTGGCCCATGCGCTTGCGCCGGACCCGCGAGTGCGTCACCTTCACGCCGCAGCGATCGCAGATGATGCCCTTGTGCTTGGTGCCCTTGTACTTGCCGCACGCGCATTCCCAGTCGCGCTCGGGCCCGAAGATACGTTCACAGAACAGACCTTCCTTCTCCGGCCGGTACGTGCGGTAGTTGATCGTCTCGGGCTTCTTGACTTCCCCGAACGACCAGCTCCGGATGTCGTTGGGCGAAGCCAACGAGATCCGCACCGAACCGTAGTCGTTGATCCGATCATAAACGTTGTCAGCCATAGTCGTCGCTCCTTGGTGGAACGCCCTATCTATCGATCACTGCCGGGCGGGGCCGGTCAGATGATGCGCTTCTTTTCCAGTTGGATGTTCAAGCCCAGCCCGCGGATCTCGTTGCACAGCACGTCGAAGCTCACCGGCGTGCCGGCCTCAAGGGTGTTGGTGCCCTTGACCATCGACTCGTAGATCTTGGTGCGGCCCTCGACGTCGTCGCTCTTGACGGTGAGCAACTCCTGGAGGGTATAGCTGGCGCCGTAGGCTTCCAGGCCCCACACTTCCATTTCGCCGAAGCGCTGTCCGCCGGTCCGCGCCTTGCCGCCCAGCGGCTGCTGGGTGATCAGCGAGTACGGGCCGGTCGACCGGGCATGAATCTTGTCGTCGACGAGGTGGTGGAGCTTGTTCATGTAGATGTACCCGACGGTCACCTTCTGCTCCAGCGGCTCGCCGGTCCGCCCGTCGTAGACGACGATCTTGCCGTCGGTGGGCATCTCGGCCAGCAGTTCGCCGGTCGCCCCGGCGACCTGGACCACCGCAACATCCTCGCGGCGGCGCCGGACGTGCTCGTTGGCCTCGCCGATGGCCTTGAAGATCTCCTCTTCGCGCGCCCCGTCGAACACGGGAGTCACCGCCTGGAAGCCCAGCACGGCCGCGGCCCAGCCCAGGTGGGTCTCGAGGATCTGCCCGACGTTCATGCGGCTAGGCACGCCCAGCGGGTTGAGGCAGATGTCCAGCGGCGTCCCATCCTCGAGGAAGGGCATGTCCTCCACCGGCAGGATGCGGGCGATCACACCCTTGTTGCCGTGACGGCCGGCCATCTTGTCGCCGACGCTCAGCGTCCGCTTGGTCGCCACGTAGACCTTGACCATTTCCAGCACGCCGTTGGGCAGTTCGTCCCCGCGCTTCATGTGGGCCAGGCGTCGCTCCCGCTCGTGGATGATGCCCTGGACCTGCGGCCAGTAGCGCTCGTAGACCCGCGCGGCCTGTTCCTTCGCCGCCGACTTGGAGGTCTTGGCCCAGTCCAGCGAGAAGGTCTCGATCTGCTCCATCAGCACCGGTTCCAGATCGCTCTGGCCCACGCGCTGGCGGGTGGCCGGGTCGACCATCTCCGAGCCGAGCACCTCGTTCATCTCCTCGCACATGTCGCGGAAGAGCTTGAGCATCCGGCGGTTCATCTGGGCGGTATAAGCGTCCATCTGCGCCTTCAGCTCGACCTTCTGCTCGTCGGTCATGTGCACGCGGCGGCTGAACCGCTGGGTGGCGATGACGACGCCTTCCTCGCCGGCCGGCAGCGTGAGCGAGTCGTTCTTGACGTCCTCGCCGGCGCGCCCGAAGATCGCGTGGAGCAGCTTCTCCTCCGGCGACAGTTCGCTCTTGCTCTTGGGGGCCACCTTGCCCACCAGGATGTCCCCGGGCTCGACGTGCGTGCCGACCCGGACGACGCCGTTGATGTCGAGGTTCGCCAGCGCCCGCTCCGAGACGTTCGGGATGTCGCGGGTAAACTCCTCGCGCCCCAGCTTGGTCTCGCGGATCTCCGCGTCGTAGTCCTCGATGTGGATCGAGGTGAACGTGTCGTCCTTGACCAGCTTCTCGGAGATGAGGATGGCGTCCTCGAAGTTGTAGCCGTCGAACGTCATGAACCCGACCAGCAGGTTCTTGCCCAGGGCCAGTTGCCCCTCGGCGCAGGCAGGGCCGTCGGCGATGATCTCGCCGGCCTTGACCCGCCGGCCTTCGGTGACGACGGGCTTCTGGTTCAGGCAGGTCCGCTCATTGAGGCGGGCGAACTTGCGCAGCTCGTAGGAGTCGGCGTTGTCGATGGTGATCCGCTCGGCGTCGACGTAAGTGATGGTGCCGGCCTTGCGGGCCCGGACCACCATGCCGCTGTTGGCGGCGACGACCTTCTCCATGCCGGTCGAGACGACCGGCGGTTCGGTGCGGATGAGCGGCACGGCCTGGCGCTGCATGTTCGAGCCCATCAGCGCGCGGTTGGCGTCATCGTGCTCGAGGAACGGGATCAGCGACGCCGACACGCCGACGGTCTGCTTGGGCGAGATGTCGACGTAGGCGATCTGCTCGCCCTCGACCAGGGTCACCTCGCCGCGGTCGCGGGCCAGCTGCGAGCCGGCCAGAATCGACGTGCGGATCTTGCCGTGCTCGTCGCGGATGACCTCCGGCGGAGCCAGGGCGAGCTTCATCTCCTCGTCGGCCCGGAGGAATTCGATCTCCTCGGTAACCTTGCTCTTGGTCACCTTGCGGTACGGGGTCACCAGGAAGCCGTAGGCGTCGACCTCGGAGTAGATGCTCAGCGAACTGATCAGGCCGATGTTGTTGCCTTCGGGGGTTTCGATCGGGCAGATGCGCCCGTAGTGGCTGATGTGCACGTCGCGCACTTCGAACCCGGCCCGCTTGCGGTTCAGGCCGCCGGGGCCCAGGGCCGAGAGGCGCCGTTCGTGCGTCAGCTGGCTGAGCGGGTTGGTCTGGTCGACCACCTGGCTCAGTTCGCTGCGTCCGAAGAAGAAATCGATGCTCGACGAGACGCTCTTGGAGTTGACCAGTTCGGCGATCTTGGCGATGCTCTCCTGGTCCTTCATGCTCATGCGTTCCTGGACCGTCCGCCGCAGCTTCAGGAAGCCCTTGCGCAGTTCGTCGGTGGCCAGTTCGTCGATCGTCCGCAGGCGGCGGTTGCCCAGGTGGTCGATATCGTCGACCACGCCTTCGCCGCTGCGGAGCGTGAAGATGTACTTGAGGCAGTGGATGAAGTCCGCCGGCCGCAGGACCAGGTCGTTCTCGTCGATGTCCAGGTCGAACTTGCGGTTGATGCGGAAGCGCCCCACCTGCCCGAGACGGTAGCGGTTGTCGTCGTAGAACTTCTCCTGGAACAGCGTCTTGGCCTTGTCCAGTTGCGGCGGGTTGCCGGGGCGCAGGCGGCTGTAGAGCCGAAGCAGGGCCGCCTCGTGGCTGTCGGCGGCGTCCTCGGCCAGGGTGTTGAGGATCAGCGGGTCGGAGACCTTCTTGACGACCGTCACCTTCTTGATCGACGACGCCTGCACGCGGGTGAGCGCCTCGCCGATCTGGTTGCCCGCCTCCACCAGCAGTTCGCCGCTCTCGGGATCCACGATCGCATCGACGGTGTACATCTGCGGCTTGAGCTGCGCGACGGTTACGTCGCTGACCGGGTAGAACTCCCGGATGATCGACTCGCTCGTCCCGTATTTCTCGTCCATCGCCCGCAGGAACGTCGTGGCGGGAATCTTGCTGGACTGGTCGATCCGGATCGCCAGCGAGTCCTTCTTCGTGACGGCCAGTTCGATCCAGCTGCCCCGCTCGGGGATGATCCGCGCCCCGTGCAGCGGCCGGTCCGACTCGGCCATCTCCACCGTGAAGTCCACGCCCGGCGAACGATGCAACTGGCTGACGATCACCCGCTCGGCGCCGTTGATGATGAACTCGCCGCCGCCGATCATGATCGGCATCTCGCCCAGGTAGATCGCCTCCTCCAGCACATCCTCCCGCTCATTCATGCGGAGCCGGCAGGTGATCCGGAACGGCTTGCCGTACGTCAGCCGCAACTGGCGGCACTCGTCCGGCGTGTAGCGCGGCTCGCCCAGATCGTAGTCGACGTACTCGAGGACCATCGACTCGTCATAGCTGGTGATCGGGAAGATCTCCTTGAGCAGTCCCTCCAGTCCCGCGTCCTTCCGCTGGGAGACCGACAGGCCCTCCTGCAGGAAGCGCGCGTAGCTGGCCGTCTGAATCTCGATCAGATTCGGAATGGGGACCGCGTCGCCGATCTTGGAGAAATCTCTGATTCGTTCCATGCGAAGCATCATCTTGACCCTCGATCTGGATCGTCCTGCCACTGCCCGGCAGATAGCGCTCTCCGCGGCAATCGCCGCCAGCCGCATGATTTAGGACCAACGCCCTTCAGGCGATTCGGTGAGAGCAAAAACGCGCATAGAGATCGCCTGTCTGCCCGGGTTCCAGCCAAGCGAGACAGGCGACCCCCAGCGCCATTTAACGATACATTCTATTGTAGTGCCCCGTCAGCGTCAGGCAACTACTTGAGTTCGACCGTCGCGCCGGCTTCTTCCAACTGCTTTCTGGCCTCTTCGGCCTCGTCCTTGCTGACGCCTTCCTTGACCGGCTTGGGCGCCCCGTCCACCAAGTCCTTGGCTTCCTTCAGTCCCAGGTTCGTCAGGGCCCGGACGGCCTTGATGACCTGGATCTTCTTGTCGCCGGCGTCCTTGAGGATGACGTCGAAACTGGTCTGCTCCACCGCCTCGGCGGCCTCGGCGCCAGCGGCCGGCCCAGCCATCATTACGGCCCCGCCAGCGGCAGGTTCGATGTCATAGGCGTCTTTCAGATAGGCGGCCAGATCCACCGCCTGCTTCAGCGTCAGCGCCGCCAGCTTGTCGCCAAGCTCTTTGATTTCCGGGGCAAATTCCTTGGTTGCAACTGCTTCGTCCGCCATGTCCAGCTCCAGTGTATGCACAAACGCCGCGCGACCTGATAGGTGAGGCTCCTGTAGCCTCATTTAACCCGAACGGGCCAATCAGCAGTCGCTGATGATCTTCTGTGAGAACGTCTTACGCCTCGGCGCTCTGGCCGGTCGACTCGCCGCGCTCTTCCAGCGCCTTGAGGATGCCGGCGATGACCCCGCCGGGGCCGATCAGCGCTCCGGCCAGCTTCGATCCGGGTCCCAGGGCCGCGCCGGACAGCTTGCCCAGCGCCTCGATACGGGTGGGGAACTTGCTGAGTTCCGCGACCCGGGCGGGCCCGGCGAAGACTTCCCCGTCCATGTAAGCGCCCTTGACGCTCAGCTCGGGGATCTGCTTGGCCCGGTCGAGGATCTCCCGGACGACGTCCACGACGCTCTCGGCGCCGTAGGCCACTGCGCATGGGCCGTCCAGCAGGTCCCCGGCCGCGCCGAGGCCCAGATCCTCGAACGCCTGGCGGGCCATGGAGTTCTTGACAACCATCACGTGGATGCCCTTGTCGAGCAGTTCCCCGCGGAGACGGTTGTTGGTGTTGCCGTCGATGCCGATGACGCTGACCACCGCCACGTCGCTCACGCCCTCGAGACGCCGGCCGATTTCTTTACGAATGAGATTCTTGACTGGTTTGCTCATTGCCGCACCGCCTAGTGGACTTCGACGGGGACCGAGGGGGTCATCGTCGCGGTGATGAAGACTTTCTTGAAGTACGTACCCTTGGCCGTCGAAGGCTTGCGCCGGCGCATGTGCTCGATGAAGAACTCGGCGTTCTCGGCCAGCTTGGCCGCATCGAAGCTCATCTTGCCGATCGGCACCTGGACGTTCCCGCCGGAATCGTTGCGGTACTCCAGCTTGCCGGCGCTGAACTCGCCGACGGCCTGTGCGATGTCGGGGGTCACCGTGCCGCTCTTGGGGCTGGGCATCTTGCCCTGGGGTCCCAGGACGCGGCCGAGGCGGCTGACTAGGCGCATCATCGCCGGGGTGGCGATGGCGACGTCGAAGTCCAGCCACCCATCCTGCACCTTCTTGACCAGGTCCTCGCCTCCGGCGTCCACCGCGCCGGCCGCCTTGGCCGCCTCGATGTCAGGGCCTTCGCAGAAGGCGATCACCTTCTTGCTCCCGCCGACGCCGTGGGGCAGGGAGACCGACCCGCGCAACGCCTGCTCGGCCTGTCGGGGGTCGATGCCGAGGTTCAGCACCAGTTCGACTGTCTGGTCGAACTTGGTCTTCTGGAAGCCCAGCAGGCACTGGACGGCCTCCTGGACGGACACCGGGGCGGCAGGGACCTTATCCTGGTCCGTCCGCCAGCGTTTGCCATGGTTCGCCATCGACAACTCCTCTCGCCGCCGGGGCGGCTCCCACAGGTTGCGGGTCCGTGGTCCGACCCTTGCGCCGCCCGGCCGCGCCTCGACCGCCGGCGGCTGACAATCCTCAGCCCTTGACCTCGACGCCCATGCTGCGCGCCGTGCCCATCACCTGGCGGCACGCGGCGTCGATGTCGAAGGCGTTCAGGTCCTTCATCTTGGTCTCGGCGATCACCCGCACCTGGTCCATGGTGACGGCGCCGATCTTCTCGGTATGGGGAACGCCCGAGCCTTTGGCGATGCCGGCGGCCTGCTTGAGCAGGACCGCGGCCGGAGGGCTCTTGGTCTCGAAGGAGAAGGTCCGGTCCCCGTAGACGCTGATCACGACGGGGATCGGCATGCCGTTGGCGTCGCGGGTGCGCTCATTGAACTGCGAGACGAACTGCCCGATGTTGACGCCGTGCTGGCCCAGAGCCGGCCCGATGGGCGGAGCCGGGGTCGCCTGTCCGCCGGGGGCCTGCAACTTGATGATCGCGGTAACTTCTTTCGCCATGGTCTTGACTCTTCTGCTGGGTCCGTCCCCCCTCCCGGGGGCGACGGCCGTCTGGTCTCTCTGGTCTGCCCGCCGCACCCCTGCCGGCAGGCGTCAGGCTCTTTTCCATCTTCCTGAGGCCTCAGGACTCCGGCGGCCTCAAGGGCCATGCTCTTCCGCAGCGTCCTCAGGCCTTCTCGATCTGCCAGTATTCCAGCTCGACCGGCGTCGCGCGGCCGAAGATCGTGACGATGACGCGGACGAGGCCTTTGTCAGCCAGGACCTCGTCCACGGTGCCCTCGAAGTTCTCGAAGGCGCCTTCTTTGATCTTCACCGCGTCGCCGGATTCGAACTCCACCTGCAGGGACGCCGCTTCTTCCGGGCGATCGACCTGCATGAGCATCTTGTCCACGTCGGCCGGATCCATCGGGGTGGGCTTGCCGGCCGACCCGATGAAATCGCCGACGCCCATCGTTTCCTTGATCAGGAACCAGGCGTCCTCGCCGATGGATCCGTCCTCGCCCAGTTCCATCTCGATGAAGACGTAGCCGGGGTACATCTTCCGCTCGACGAACTTCTTGTCGCCGGGCTTGCGCTGCGGCTTGGGGCGGCGTTCAGTCGGAACGATAATCCGTCCGATGATGGTGTCGAGCCCTTCGATCTTGACCTTCCGCTCGAGCGCATCGCGGACGGAGGCTTCCTTGTTCGATGCAACTCGCAGAACGTACCATTGCTTAGCCATCTGCCGCTATTCCCATCGGGACCCCGCTTCGGGGTCTACTGGACCGACCGCAGGACGCCGACCGTGACGAAGAACCTCTGGAAGACGATATCCACGACGTACAGCATCGCCGCGAGGATGAACGTCGCGAACACCACAACCTTCGTCGAGCCAATGACTTCCTTACGGCTCGACCAGGCCACCTTCTTCATCTCGCCCTCGGTGGCGATGAGGAAGTCCGCCCGGGTGCTCCGGTAGACAATGGCGAACACCCAGTACGTCACCGCCAGGCCCACCGCCACCGGCAGGAGGAATTCGACCACCGCCGGCGTGCCGGCCAGGATACCCTTGAGCCACCACATGCCGGCCAGCACGAGAATCATGGCGCCGGCAAACGTGGCGCGACGGGTGTACTTGCCCTGGTTCGGCTTGTAGATGTCAAACGGTCCCACGTTCAGGCACCTCATAAAACAGTGGGAGGGCCCGGCGCCGCCGCCGGGTCGCCCCGAGAACCACCACCACGGCAGGGAGGACTTGAACCCCCAACCTGCGGTTTTGGAAACCGCTGCTCTGCCAATTGAGCTACTGCCGTATCCGATCAGCGACGCGGCGCGTCTCCGGCAACCGGAGACGCGCCACGGGCCGACCTCAGATGTCAGGACGTCCTGGCCGCCCTGCGGGGCGGGGCGAGGACTATTTCTTCTTGGCCTTGTGCAGCGTATGGGTTCGCGTGCGGGGGCAGAACTTCTTCAGTTCGACCTTGCCGCCGCCGCCCTGAGTGCGGACCTGAATGCGGTAGTTCAGGTCCCCACAGTCGCTGCACTGAAGCCACACATACTCACGCGGAGGCGCTTTTGCCATCGCTTCACTCCGGAACCTTGGTCACCGCGCCCGCGCCGACACATCCGCCGCACCGATGCCGCGCGTGCCTGCACGGGGCGCTTGGGCCATCATCCGTTCTACTCCAGGATCTTGGTCACCACGCCGGCGCCGACGGTGCGGCCACCCTCACGGATGGC
>JAAYZK010000454.1 GCA_012514895.1 Planctomycetota bacterium
ATCATCGCCAACCACATTGTGCCGGCGTCGCTGAAGGACCTGCCCCCGGCCTTCCGCCAGGAGGAGTTCGACGGCCGTTTCATGCTGTGCCGTCCGGCCAAGGTCGTGCCCGTCGAGTGCGTCGTCCGCGGGTACCTCGCCGGCAGCGGCTGGAAGGAATACCAGGAGTCCGGCACGGTGTGCGGCATCAGGCTGCCGGCGGGGCTGACCCAGTGCGACAGGCTGCCCGAGCCGATCTTCACCCCGGCCACCAAGGCCGAACTGGGCGCCCACGACGAGAACATCCCCTTCGAGCGTGCCGCCGCCATCGTCGGGGAGGGTCTGGCGGCGCGGCTGCGCGACGTCAGCCTGGCGCTGTACAGGGCCGGGCGGGATTACGCCGCCCAGCGCGGGATCATCATCGCCGACACGAAGTTCGAGTTCGGCTTCGACGAGTCGGGTCAACTGATGATCGTCGACGAGGTGCTCACCCCCGACAGCAGCCGCTTCTGGCCGGCCGACACGTACGCGCCGGGGCAGGACCAGGCGAGCTTCGACAAGCAGTTCGTGCGGAACTGGCTGGAGGAGATCGGCTTCAACAAGCAGCCGCCGGCGCCGGTGCTGCCCAAGGACGTCGTCCAGGGCACGCGCGACCGCTACATCGAGGCCTTCACCCGCCTGACCGACCGGCCGTTCCCGTGGGCGTAGCCATGGTTGATCTGCGCGTGAACATCGCCGGCGTCGAACTGGCCAACCCGATCATGACCGCCAGCGGCACGTGCGGGTATGCCACCGAGTACGCTGACTTCGTCGACCTCACCCAGTTGGGCGCGTTCGTCACCAAGAGCATCACCCCCGCCCCGCGGGTGGGCAATCCTCCCGACCGCATCGTCGAGACCCGCGCCGGGATGCTCAACGCGATCGGCCTGGCCAACGTCGGGCTGCAGCGGTTCCTCGACGAGAAGATCCCCGAACTGGAGACCCTCGGCCTGCCGGTGTTCGTCAACGTCGCCGGGGCCTACCTTGAGGACTACATCACCGTCACCGAGGCCCTGGCCGACGTGCCGATCGTCCGCGGGATCGAGCTGAACATCTCCTGCCCCAACGTCAAGGAAGGCGGCATCGCCTTCGGCGTGGACCCCCGCCAGGTCAAGCTCGTCACCGAGGCCGTCAAGGCCGTCTGCGGAAAGAACATCCTGATCGTCAAGCTCTCGCCCAACGTCACCGACATCGCCGAGACCGCCGCCGCGGCCGTCGAGGGCGGCGCCGACGCCCTGAGCCTGATCAACACCTTCACCGCCATGGCCATCGACGTCGAGAAGCGCCGTCCCCTGCTGGCCAACAACACCGGCGGGCTGTCCGGCCCGGCGATCCACCCGGTCGCCGTCTACATGGTCCATCGCGTCTACACCCGCGTGGCCCGCCCCGCCGGCGTTCCCCTCATCGCCATGGGCGGGGTGCAGTACTGGCGGGACGCCGTCGAGTTCCTCCTGGCCGGAGCGACCGGCGTGGCCGTCGGGGCGGCCCTCTTCGCCGACCCGCGCTGCCTGCTGGCCCTCCGCGACGGGATCGCCGCTTACCTCGACCGCCAGGGCGCCGCGAGCGTCACCGACATCATCGGGACCTTGCGGCTGAACTGACGGACGTGGTACAATAGGCTTACGATCCCACCCTTCCATGACCTCAAGGGAGAGCTGTCATGCGAACGATGATCTCGATCTTCGCCATGTCGCTGGTGGTCGGCGCCGCCACCGTCCCCGTCCGTGCCGCGACCGCGACCACCGCGCCGTCCGACACAACCGTCGCGGCCGCCGAAGCGATCGGCAAGCCGCTGGGCGACCTGTCCCTGCCCCGCGCCACGCTGGTGGAGGCCCTGGTGACGTTGCGGCAGCGCAGCGGCGTGCGCCTCACGGTGAACTGGGACGCCCTCAAGGCCGTCGGCGTGACCCCCGCGTCGGCCGTGGCGGTGGCCGGGCGGGGGCTGACCCTGGCCCAGGCCCTGGACCTGACGCTCACCCGCGTCCAGGGCGCCGCCGGGCCGCTGTGCTGGTACGTGCACGGCCGCGACATCCACGTCACCTCCAGGGCGGCCAGGATGCGCATCCGGCAGGCGGGATCCTTCCAGCCGGTCCAGCCGGGCCCCTCGGCGTCGGCCCCCGCCTCGCGGCCGGCCGAGCCGGGCGTGCAGTTCCAGTTCGACGCGACGCCGATGACCGAGGTGGCGGCGTTCTTCCGGGAGCAGACCGGCCTGAACGTCATCGTCGCCTGGAAGGCGCTGGAAGCGATCGGCGTCACGGACCAGACGCCCGTGACGCTCAGGATCGACAGGCCCATCCCCGTCGCGCAGGCGCTGGATCTGTTCGTCCAGTCGCTCGCCCCCACGGCGCCGCCGACCGCCCAGGTGTTCTGGGATGTCGAGGGCAACATCCTCACCATCACCTCCGGCGAGGCCCTGAACCGCGAACTGATCACCCAGGCGTTCGACGTGTCGGACCTGCTGGCGATCACGCCGGATTTCGCCGGCCCCCGTCTGACCATCCAGCGCCAGACGGCCTCCGAGGGCGGGGGCTCGGCCGCATCGTCCGAGTCATCCTTCACATCCGGCTCCGCCGAGCCGACTCCCACGGGCACCGGCGACCTGGCCGACGAGCGGGCGCGGCGGGAGCAGCAGTTGATCGACGCGGTCCGCGGCGCCATCGGCGAGCAGTACTGGCAGCCGGCCGGTCGCGGCAGCATCGTCATCATCCGCGGCAAGCTGGTCGTCAGCCAGACCCGCCTGGGTTTCAAGCTGCTCGCCCGGTCCCTCGGCCGCCGGTAACCCTCCAACGAACAGGGCCGGCCGGCGCGACGCGCCGACCGGCCCCGGATGGCGATTGACGCCGGCGTCTACGCGACGCGGTCGCGGCCGCCGGCCACCTTGCAGGCTTTGCGAAGGTCGGCCACGTGGTCGGTGCGTTCCCAGGTGAAGTTGCGCCCGGTGCGGCCGAAGTGTCCGTTGGCAACGGTGCTCAGGTAGATCGGGCGGAGCAGGTCGAGGTGCTTGATGATCCCCGACGGCCGCAGGGGGAAGACCTCGCGGATGGCATCCTCGATCATCTCCTCGGGCACGACGCAGGTCCCGCCGGTATCGACCAGGACGCTGACGGGGTCGGCCACGCCGATGGCGTAGCCCAACTGCACCTCGCAGGTCCTGGCCAGCTTGGCGGCGACGACGTTCTTGGCGATGTGGCGCGCCATGTAGCTGGCGGAGCGGTCGACCTTGGAGGGATCCTTCCCGCTGAACGCCCCGCCCCCGTGGCAGCCCCGCCCGCCGTACGTATCGACGATGATCTTCCGGCCCGTCAGGCCGCTGTCGCCGTGCGGGCCGCCGATGAGGAACCGGCCGGTGGGATTGATGTGGAAGACGATCCTGTTGTTCCACAGCCGCGGGCACTCGGCCATGACCACGGGCTTGACGATCTTCTCGACGATCTCCCTGCGGGCCTTGGTGGACATGTTGCCGGTCCGCGGGCTGACGACACTCTCGTCGTGCTGCGTGGAGACCACCACGGTGTGGACAGCCTGGGGCTCCCCGCCGACGTACTCGATGGTCACCTGGCTCTTGCCGTCCGGGGCCAGCCAGGGCATCTCCCCGCTCTGGCGTGCCTCGGTGAGCCGCTCGGTGAGCCGGTGGGCCAGGTAGATCGGCAGCGGCATCATGGCGGAGGTCTCATCGCAGGCGAAGCCGAACATGATGCCCTGGTCGCCGGCGCCCTGGTCGTCGCGGTTCTGGCGGTCGACGCCCTGGTTGATGTCCTCGGACTGCCCGTGCAGGGTGCGGATCACGGCACAGCTTCGGTAATCGAATCCGCGGGCCGAGTCGGTGTAGCCGATGTTCTTCACCGTCTCGCGGGCGGTCTGCTCGGCGTTGGCCAGGGCGTCGGCGGCCTTGGGCGTGTGGACGGTCACCTCGCCGGCCAGCACGATCAGCCCCGTCGTCACCAGCGTCTCGCAGGCGCATCGCACGTACGGGTCGTGCCGGATCAGGCTGTCCAGAACCGCGTCGGAGATCGCGTCGGCCACCTTGTCGGGGTGGCCTGCCGTCACCGACTCGCTGGTGAACATGTGGTGCGTGCGTCCATTGTGACAGATCATCGTTGCTTTTCCTCTCAGTGCGGCCCCTTGCCCAGGGCCGCGACGGATGCCGTCCCCGCATCCCGTAACTATCCATCGGATCCGGCGCCGACGCCGTCCAGCCGACACAGCCTTCGGGCGTAGCGTTCCAGTCTATCACTCCGCAACAGCGGGCTCAATCGCTCCGATCCGGTTACATGTAACGACCCACCATATCCGAAGTGCGGCGAAGGCACAACCAGGTCGTCCCGCAGCAGCCACCGGCCGTAGTTGCCCTCGACCGCCCACGGCGACGGCACCGCCGCCAGCAGCGCCCGCTGGGCCCGCGAGAGGATCCCGCTCTCGCCCACCAGGCAGCCGGCCACGCAGGGCACCTTCTCCGCCGACGCCCGACGGGCCAGGCGGGCCGTCGGCACGATCCCCCCGTTCTTGGACAGGCGCAGATTCAGCCACACGCGCCCCTCGGCGCCGAACAGGATATCCGCATCGGCGGCCGTCAGGCAGCTCTCGTCGGCGATCAGCGGCAGCGGGCAGTCGTACGCCAGGGCCGCCAACTGCGGCGCCCGCACCGGGCAGGGCTGCTCAACCGCACATATATCATACGTCCGCAACGCGCCGACCCGCTCGACAACCTCCTTGAACTTCCACCCGCCGTTGACGTCCACCCGCAGCGACGCCCGCCCCTGCGCCAGGGCCCGGCGGAGCGGCCGGTGGACCGCCCGGAGGTTCGCCTCGTCGGTGGCATCGTCGAAGCCCACCTTCAACTTGAAGTGCCGCAGGCCGTACCGCCGCATCCACCGCAGGTGCCGCGCGGTCCGCCGGGGATCGCGCGACCCCAGCACGCCTGTGACCGGGGGCACCGCGGGCCGCCGGCGGCGCGGAATGCCCGCCCAGTCCAGGCCGTACGCGCCCAGGACCGCCAGCTCGACGGCACACCGCGCCGCCGTGATGACCCGCTGGTCGTCCAGGCAGGGCAGGTTCAGCACCGCCTCGCGGAGTTCGGCTTCGTTGCGGCAGCGGGCCAGGAGCGGCCAGAAGATCCCGCGGAGGTCGTCGACGACCGAGTCGAGCGTCTCGCCCGTGACGTAAGGTCGCGGGAGGGCTTCGCCCCAGCCGGCGCGGCCGTCGGCGAGGTGGAGGCGCACGACGATCGCCTCGGCGGTGCGCCGGTCGGCCGCCGCGTGCTGGAAGGCCCGCATCGGCAGAGACGTCCGGAAGATGTCCAAGGCCGCCGGCAGGGTGCTCATCGCCATGACGATACCGATTTTCCCGCCGTCCGCAAGGCGGCGGATGATTGACAGACGCCGCCGGTCTTTCTACCGTTGCGGCGTGCTGACCATCGAGATGCGCGACATCGTCAAGCAGTTCCCCCCCGCCCGTCGCGGCGAGCCCCCTGTCGTGGCCGTCGACCGGGCCGCCGTGACTATCCAGCGGGGGGAGATCTTCTTCCTGCTGGGCCCCAGCGGGTGCGGCAAGACCACCCTGCTGCGGCTGCTGGCGGGATTCGAGGCCCCCACCGCCGGGACCCTCCTGTTCGACGGCGCCGACGTCACGGCCCTGCCGCCGGAGAAGCGGCGGCTGGCCATGGTCTTCCAGAGCTACGCCCTCTGGCCGCACATGACGGTCGTCAACAACGTCCGCTTCGCCCCCCGCACCGCCGGCAGGACCCGCGCCGACCAGCACCGCATCGTGACCGAGATGCTCGACCTGGTGGGCATGGCCGACCGGCGCCACCACCGGCCCGCCCAGCTCTCCGGCGGCCAGCAGCAGCGCGTCGCCCTCGCCCGGGCCCTGGCGGCCGAGCCGAAAGGGCTGCTGCTGGATGAGCCCCTGAGCAACCTGGATGCGCGGCTGCGGATCCGCATGCGGGTGGAGCTGCGCCGCATCATCCGAAACGCCGGCACCACGGCCGTCTACGTCACCCACGACCAGGAGGAGGCCCTCTCGATGGCCGACCGGATCGCGGTGATGCACCAGGGCCGCATCGTCCAGGTGGGCACGCCCCAGACGCTCTATCAGCAGCCCGTGAACCGGTTTGTGGCGGATTTCCTGGGCGAGGCCAATTTCTTCGAGGGCATCATCGACCGCGCCGACGGCGCCGACGTGCTGGTCAGGACCGATGCGGGACTGCTCCGTGCCCGGGGCGACGGGGCGCCCGGCAGCCGGGTCACCTGCTGCGTCCGCCCCGAGTGCCTGAAGCTGGGCGATGCCGCCGGAAACGCCGACAACTGCCTGGAGGCGACTTACGACGTCCACACCTACCTCGGCGCCTCCGGACGCCATCAGCTCCGCCTGAAAAGCGGCCGTCCGATCCTGGCGGTTACCGCCGGGCCGGCCCCCGCGGGCACGCCGGGATCGCCGACCTGCGTGGGGTTTGCCGCCGGCGACGCCGTCGTCCTGCGCTAGAGCGGCCGCACTTTTTTTCTCGTTTTGGCCAACTCCCTCTTGGCCCGGTTCGAACACGATGGTAATAGGGCCGCCTGCACCCGAGGATGCCGCAGGGCGGCGCCTTGGGGAGGATCGTGGGAGATCTTTC
>JAAYZK010000455.1 GCA_012514895.1 Planctomycetota bacterium
ATACCACCGGGAAAACGAGAAAAAGGAGCTTATCCATCATGGCATCACTCAACGGCAAGAAGGTCGCGGTCATCGCCACCAACGGTTTCGAGGATTCCGAGTTGAGCGAACCGGTCAACGCGGTGAAGGAGGCGGGTGCCGAGGTCACCGTCATCTCCACCGACGCCGGCGCGCCCATCAAGGGCAAGAACGGCACCTCCGTGCAGGTCGACGTGGCTTCCGCGGACGCCGACCCGGCCGATTACGACGCCCTGATTCTGCCGGGCGGCACCGGCAACGCGGACAAGATCCGCATGGACGAGAAGGCGGCGGACTTCGTCGCCAAGCATGTGCAGGCGGACAAGCCGCTCGGCGTGATCTGCCACGGCGGCTGGATTCTCACCGAGGCCGACGTGCTCAAGGGCCGCACGCTGACCTCCTACCCGTCGCTCAAGACCGACCTGCGCAACGCGGGCGCCACCTGGGTCGACGAGGAAGTCCACGTGGACAACGGCTGGGTGTCCTCGCGCACCCCGGACGATCTGCCGGCCTTCAACAAGGCGATCGTCGAGGAGTTCGCCAAGTAACCGACCGGGCCGGGTAAGTTAGGGGGTCATGAACGCCCCAGACAACCCGGCTCCCGCAGTTGACCTGCTCGGACCCGCAGAGATCCGTCAGCTGGCCGACAAACTCGGGGTGACGCCGACCAAGAAGCTCGGCCAGAACTTCGTGCATGATCCCAACACCGTCCGACGCATCATCGGCGCCGCAGACGTCGGCGCCGATGATCACGTCGTGGAGATCGGACCCGGCCTGGGCTCGCTGACCCTCGGCCTACTGGAGGTCGCGGAGAAGGTGACCGTCGTCGAGATCGACGAGCGCCTGGCCGGCGAGCTGCCGCGGACCGTGGCCTGGCGCGCCCCGCAGGCCGCCGGGCGGCTGCACGTCATCGTCCAGGACGCGCTGCGCCTCCGCCCGGAGCAGATCACGGGGCCGACCGCGCTGGTCGCGAACCTGCCCTACAACGTGTCCGTGCCGGTCCTGCTGCATTTCCTGGCCATCTTCCCCTCGATCACCCGGGTGCTGGTGATGGTCCAGGCCGAGGTCGCCGACCGCCTAGCCGCCGAGCCGGGCTCCAAGACCTACGGCGTGCCCAGCGTCAAGGCCGCCTTCTACGGCGACGTCCGCCGCGCCGGCACCATCGGGCGCCACGTCTTCTGGCCGGAGCCGAACATCGAGTCCGGCCTCGTGCGCATCGACCGCCACCCCGACCCGGACTGGGACTTCACCGACCGCGACGCCGTTTTCCCGCTTGTCGACGCCGCCTTCGCCCAGCGACGCAAAACCCTGCGCGCCGCGCTGTCCGGCCACTACGGTTCGGCCCAGGCCGCCGAGGACGCCCTGGTCGCCGCTGGCATCGACCCGAAGCTGCGGGGCGAGAGGCTGGCCGTCGAGGACTTCGTCCGCCTCGCGCATTCGACCCCGGACCCGGAGCAGGAGAGCTACACCCGATGACCGATCCCACCACCGTCCCGCTGGCCGCGGCCCGCGCGCACGCCAAGGTCAACCTGCACCTGGGCGTCGGCGCCGCCCGCCCGGACGGCTACCACGAGCTGTCCACCGTGTTCCAGTCCGTGTCGGTCGCCGACACCGTCACGCTGCACGCCGCCGACGCCCCGGCCCCCGACGCGGCCAGCATCGTCACCGGCATGCGCCTGACCAGCGGCGCCAACCCCGACGTGCCCTTGAGCCCGGACAACCTCGCCTGGCAGGCCGTCGACGCGCTGGTTCTGGATTACCGGCGCGAGCACGGGCCGCGGGACCTGCCGGGGGTGTCTATCGACCTGCACAAGTCGATCCCGGTCGCCGGGGGCATGGCGGGCGGTTCCGCCGACGCCGCTGCCGCGCTCGTCGCCGCCGACGCCTGGCTGGCGCGGGAGTACGCGGTCGCGGCGTTCGGCGTCGACAAGCTGCTGGCCCTCGGCGCCGGGCTCGGGGCCGACGTGCCGTTCACCCTGCGTGGCGGCAGCGCCCTGGGCACCGATCGCGGGGACCGGTTGACCACGATGATGTCGCGCGGGCCCTTCCACTGGGCGATGATCACCAACGCCCGGGGACTGTCGACGGGGTCGGTCTTTGCCAAGCTCGACGAGATGCGCGCCGCCGACC
>JAAYZK010000456.1 GCA_012514895.1 Planctomycetota bacterium
GCGGCCTTCGGCGACGGGCGTGCCGTCCAGCGTCAGGACCACCTCGGCCGCCAGGGCCGCGGCGGGGTCGGCGACCTCGGCCTCGACGGCGACGTCCAGGTCGACAGCCCCCGGCCGATGCTCCTGGCGGATCGCCACGCCGGCCAGGCGTGCCGTGTCGAAGGCGACCAGGCCGATCGGCCGCCAGATGCCGCACGTGGGCATCGAGGGGCCCCAGTCCCAGCCGTAGTTGCAGGGGGACTTCCGCACGGTGGAGCGGCCTTTCCAGCTCCGCGTGTCGCTGCCGCCGCCGACCAGGGCCGTGTGGATCGCCATGCGCTGGAGTTGGAGCGGCCGCGGCGAATCGAAGCGGATGACCAGTTCGTTCGTGCCGACCGTCAGGCGGCCCCGCACGTCGAACTCCCACGTGCGGAACTGGTTCTCCGTGCGGCCCAGTTCCACCCCGTTCAGCGTGACCGTCGCGACGGTGTCGAGTCCCTCGCAGCGGAGCAGGACCCGCCGGCGCGAGGCGAATGCCCCGTCCACGTCAAAGGTTCGCCGGTAGATCCACGTCGCCTCGCCGATCCACGTGATCTGGTCTTCGCGATCGCGCCAGAACGGGTCGCCGATCACGCCGGCGTCGATCAGATCGGTGTGGATGCAGCCGGGGACCGTCGCGTGGATATCGATGGCGCCGCCGTCCTGGCACACCTGCCAGCGGCCGCCCAGATCAAGGGTCTGCATGGTTGTCATCCGTGAGCTTCCAGGGTTTCCGTACGCGGAACGGGTTCTTGAATCTATTCGTCAGCTTGCCCTGCTGTGTCAAGTGTTCCATGCACGCCCGGATGCACCCGCGGGCGCCTTCCAGGCCGCGGCCGTACCCGTACTGCGGGGGCACCTTGTACTGCTGCGCACGGCCGTACGTGGGCGTGGTGAAGCCGACGCGGTCTTCTTCCGTAATCATGAACGGGTTGTACTCGGGCGATGCGCCGCAGAAGCCCATCGAGCACTTCATGTAGTCGATGTCCGACCACTCCAGCTCGCGCCCGGCGATGGTCGTCTTGATCGATTCGGTCTTCGAGATGGCCTGCGTCGAGCAGTCGCGGGCGCAGAGCATGCAGCGGTCGCACAGCGGCGGGCCGTCGTAGAGCGGGTCGGGATCGAGCGGCATGTCGGTCAGGACCGCCGCCAGCCGCACGCGGGGGCCGAACTGGGGCGTGATGAACATCTTCGACCAGCCGATCTCCCCCAGCCCCGCGCAGAAGGCGGCGATGCGGAGGCTGAAGAACACGTCAGGGGCCGGCAGGTCGGGTCGGACCGGACGGCTGAACTCCGGCCGCGGGTCGCCGATCTTCGACTTGTCCGGCTGGACGGTGGTGACGGTGTTGGACCACGCGAAGATGTTGGGGATCGGCACGGCCTCGTAGCCGTCGTCTTCCAGGCGGCGGCAGAAATGCCACAGGACCATCGGCTGGATGATCTGGTTGATGGCGGCGTAGCCCATGGAGGAGTAGTTGACGAAGAACGTCCCCTCCTCCACGCCGCGGAGTGTTCCGCGGAGGATGCGAAAGCCCATCACGAGCATGGCCTTGGCATCGGGGAAGATGTACCGTGGGTCCATCTGCTTGGGCGCGCCCTCGAAGCGGTCCATCGAGGTCACGCCGACGATATCGGCCCCGCACTCGCGGGCGAGCTGCTTGACGGCGGTGCTGTCCATGCGCGCATCCTTGACGGCAGGCGGTAGGCTGCAGGCACGGGCATTTGCCGGTGCCGGCTGTCTTGGCGCTATTGTGGCTGTTGGCGCCTGCGGCGTACAAGGGTCAAGCCGCCGAGGGCGAGCAGGAGAACGGTGCCGGGTTCGGGGGTCATGGCGAAGTCATCGTAGATGGTGAAATCATCGATGTAGAGGCCCAGGGGGCTGGTGTTGCGGTCGTTGCCGATGAGCACCTGGTGGAAGGCCTCGCACAGCATCGGCTGGGGGGCGGTCGTGCCGCTCACGGGGGCGGCGTCGTCGACCTGCAGCCAGAGGTACGGGGCGGTCGCTGTGTTCCAGCGGGCGGTGATCCTGTACCAGTGGTTGGTCTGGAAGGGCGCCCAGTTGTGGTACCTCACGGAGATGCCGCCCCAGTTCGGGCCATCCCAGCCGTACCCGAAGTCCAGCTCGATGTTGCCGTGGAAGCGGACGGAGAGGCCGTCGTTGGTGTCCAGGGACGCGATCTTGCTCTTGCCGGTGATCTGGAAGAGCATCTCCCCGCCGGTCAGACCGCCGGTGGTCATCCAGTAGAACTGGACGGCCCCCTCCTGCGTCGAGCACCACACGTCGTTGTTGGTGGGATTGTCGAATGTCGCCGCGCGCCAGGCCCCGCCGTTAAGGTCGAGCGAGTAGCTGCCGGTGCGGGGCATGGCGGTGCTCCGCAGGAACGCCGGGTAGTAATACGGCGTGGTGTCCGACCCGGCCGGGCAGAGGTCGGGCGTATCGGATTCCATCGACCAGTAGAAGGTCTTCTCGGCCCTCGCCGTGCCTGTCAACGAGGCTGTCAGGGCGAGCAGGAGGGCGAATACTGCGTTGAGGTTCATTCGTCGTTCCATGGGTCCACCGTCTCCTTCAAGGCTGGGCCGTTGCCCTTGCCGTTCCTGTTGCCGTTGCTGTTGCCGTTCCTGCAGCCTACAGCCTATAGACTGCCGTTCTCAGCCTGCCGTTCCGAAGTTGGTCTTCAGGATCACGAAGTCATCCAGGTCCACGTCGCCGTCGTCGTCGAAGTCGGCGCGGCCGTCGATCAGCGGGCTGGCGCCAAAGGTCGTCTTGAGGATGACGAAGTCATCGAGGTCGACGTCGCGGTCGCCGTCGGCGTCACCGGGGATTGCCAGGTCGTCCTGCCAGTCGTCTTCGTAGAGGCACATGCCGGCGACGCCGCTGTTGAACAGCGAAGTGGGGTAGTTCTCGTCCTGCACGGTGGTCCCGGCCGCCAGCACAGGGTCGGTGATGGCGGCGATGTCGGGGAAGTTGTGATTGACCATCATGCAGGAGTAGGCGTGCAGCGGGCCCTCGTTCCACTTCAGGGGCAAGACCTGCCCGCCCTCGGCGATCATCCGCAGGGCGGTATCCAGGTGCTCGTAGTGGTAGCCGTCGAAGTTATGCCGGAAGTTGACGGTCATGTAGTAGAACTTGCCCATGAGGCTCCAGTACGGCGTGCGGTCGGCCCACTGGTAGTTCTCATTGAGCAGGCCCCAGAACGTGCCGCGCACTTCCTGGTCGGGGTAGCCGTACCGGACGGCGTAGCGGTCGTTGTAGACGTCCCACCACGTGCGGGGGTGGTTCGGGAAGGGCGTCCACGGCCGCGGGGCGGTGGAGGCCCCCCCCGGCGCGCCGCTGGTGCCGTACAGATCGTTATCGTAGGTGTCGATGACCGCGGCGACGATGGCGGCCCCGTGCGTCCAGGCGCCGTTCCACATGCCCAGGGCGTACCCGTTGGCGTCGCGGGGGTTGTCGTCCTTGGAATAGGTGTAGGCGGTCCAGTTGCAGAACGCCGCGAGCATGTCGCGGATCTTGTAGTCTTCGACCGCCGTGAACCCGTGGGGGTGGCTGCCGGCCCGCAGGGTCTTGATGACCCAGTCATAGGACAGGGCCAGGCCCAGGGGGTTGCCCACGTTGGCGTAGCCTTGGCTGCAGATCTCGCGGGTGGGCGAGTTGACGGCCCAGTTGCCCTCCAGGCCGACCGGGTCGAGGTTCAGCCAGTTGTCGAGCATTGCGTCGTGAAGGAACGCCGAAATCTCGAGGTACTTGCTGAACTGCGGATCGAAGCTCGTCATCAGCAGCGGGAAGGCGTTGACGCTCGTCGGTCCGCCGCACCAGCGCTGGCCGGTGAGCAGCGTGGCCTTCCAGGGGCTGGTGCGCCGGTGGGTCCAGGCGTTGTTGAGGTAGCGATCGTACGCGGTGGCGTAGGGCTCGCGGCCCAGGCGATCGCGGATCCGCTGGATGCCGGCCTGGCCGCCGGACCAGAAGATGTTCTTGGGATGCTCTTCGCCGTCGGAGGGGTACGCCGGGTCGAAATGCAGGATGCGGGTCTTGACCGGCCCGACGGTACCGATGCGGTACTTCAGTTCGTAGCGGGTATCGCTCTGCAGGGCGGCTGCGATCGTGTTGATCGGGCCCGTGTAGAGCTGCCAGTTCTCGGCCTGGCCCTCGACGGCCAGGGAGTACCCTACCTCCGGCCCGCCGAGGGCCGCCAGTTCGATGTCGCAGTCGCCCAGCAGGTAGGTCGTCTGGTCGCGGATCACCGGCACGAAGTAGGTCTTGGGCGGGGTCGTGTAGAACTGGGCGGCGCCGTCCCTGCAGACGACGTTGCACGCCGGCGTGGCGGGGTTGACGACGAAGGTGAAGATCTTCCCGTCGCTGGAGCGGTTGGCGTAGTACGCCGCCAGTTCCGTGTCGTCGTCGCCGACGGCGAGGATGTGCCACTCGTCGCCGACCGGATCGACCATGCCCCGCCAGTAGAAGGTAGCCGGGTCGGCGATGTCCCCGCCGGGCAGTTGGCCGGTGGAGCCGACGACGGGCGCGCCGCCGTCGTACGCCATGTCGTCGAAGGACTGCGGTCCCGGCCAGGCCGGGTAACGCGTGGCGCTGTCGGCCCACATGGCCCGCCGGGTCATGTCCTGGTCGACGCGGTAGCGGATGACGCCCTCATCGCCGCTGTCGGGGATGCCGTCCTGCCCGTCGGCGCCGATGTGGATGTTCTCGTCGAGCGAGTCGCCGTCACGGATGACGTTCTGGTCGTTGTGGAACAGGGCGAGGTCGGCATCGGAGCGGATGTAGATCACGCAGTGCGGGTCGATCCGCGGGTCGTGGTACTGCTGCTCGACGATGTAGTCGATGCCGTACGTGCCGAGGACCTGCAGGGTAATGCCCGACTTGTGCTCGCTGATCGTCTGCGGCGTGGGCGGCGGTGCGACCGTGCCGGCGTTGATGACGATCAGCACGCTGTCGGTGGCGGTGGCGCCTTCGTTGTCGGTGACGGTCAGATCCACGGTGTGGACCGCCGCCCCCATCGTGACCGTGGCCGTGGCGCCCTCAGCCAGCGGCGCGCCGGCCTCGCTCCATGCGTAGGCGACGATCGTCCCGTCGGTGTCATGGGAGCCCGAGCCGTCCAGCGAAACGTCCTCGAAGCCGTTCAGGTCGGCATCGATGAGGATCTGATTCTGCCCGGCGTCGGCGACGGGCGGCTGGTTGCCCGGCTTGGGATTGACGGTGACGACGACCGTGTCGGAGGCTGTGGCGTCGTCGTCGTCGGTGACGTCCAGGCGGATCGTGTGCACGCCGACGTCCAGCACCGTCTGGACGGTCGCGGCCGACCCGAGCGGGACGAGGCCCTCGGTCCAGGCGTACGCTACGATCGCGCCGTCGCCGTCGGTTGAGCCGGATCCGTCGAGGGTGACGGGCTCATCGCCAGTGTCGTCTTCGTCGGTCACGGTCCGGTCTTCGCCGGCGTCGGCCGTCGGCGGCACGTTGGCCGGCGGCGTGGTGTCCAGGCCGTCGATGCTGTCGAAGAGCACCGGGACCATCGCGTCGGCGTTGCCGGCGCTGACGGCCAGGCCGACGTAGACGGTGTCGGACATCGCGATTGTGGCGGTCGCGCCGACCTGCGTCCACGTCGCGCCGTCGGCGGAGTGGTAAGCGGAGAAATCGTCGCCGCTTCGGACCAGCCGCAGCCACCGGGGCGCCCCGCCGCTCTGGCGGGTCTCCGAGGTCCCGCCGGCGGTGACCGTACGGCGCTGGAAGGTCACTGAACTGCTGCCGCGCAGGCCGCAGAAGGCGTTCATCGCGTTGGCGTCGAGCGACTCGCGGAACATGATGCCCGACTTGGTGTAGGTCTGAAGATTCTCGTACGACACCAGCCGCACGGTGACCGTGGCGTCGCCGGTGATGGGCTGGCAGGCGAAGTGGAACGAGTCCGACCAGCTCCACAGGGCCGTCCCGACGCCGACGACGGTGACCTGGTCGCCGTCGACGGTGAAGTAGCCGTTCAGCGACGGACTGCCGATGTTGACGCCCTGCATGGCCGCTGTCGCGGTCCCCGCGGCCGCCAGGATCCCGCACAGAACGACCGCCGCCGCGGTCCACGTGGTCAGACCTCTCACCGTCTTCCTCCTTTCGCGCCCGCCGCGGCGGCCCGACCCGCCGGTCGCCTCTGGCCGTCTCGTGCGCATCACAGGACCCGATCCGCATGGCAGGCCGGATCTTCCATACTACACCCTACCATGGCCACGCCAGAATGAGAAGCCTAATTCTATGATTTAGAAGGGCTTACATCGGAGCCCGGCCCTAACTTCGGCAATCACGCGGGTGATTGACGCCCCGCTTTTTCAGCGACCCCGCCCCTGTATTGCAGACCGAGGCCGCGACGAGGCGTGAACGGTCGGGGATTGCCGAAATCGGCCCTGCCGTGTAGTCTGGAGGCGGTCACAACGGTCATGGTCAGCCAGAAAGAGA
>JAAYZK010000457.1 GCA_012514895.1 Planctomycetota bacterium
CAACTGACCCTTGTGCAGGCCCGCTGAGAGGAGGCCACGACCATGACCGACACGATCGACCCCGCCGACCTCGAACGCCTCGACGCCGAGATTGCCCTCAGCCGACGCATGGCCGCCTTCCACGACGGCGAGGATGCCTACCTCGCCGAGGCGTACGAGCGCGACGCGGAGGACCTTCAGGACCTTCGCGACACCATCGCCCGCGGCGACCTGGCCGAAGCCGGACGCCTGGCCAGCGCCTTGGAGACCTACGTCCGCGAGGAAATCCCCCGCGGACTGTACCGCACGCTCATGCAGGCCGCCGGCCTGCTGGACGCATAGGAGAACACCGTGACCAACCAACACCTGACCCACGCTTTCCGACGTGCCGAAGCCGACATCGCCAGCCTGGCCGACTGGATCGAGTGCGAGCTCGACAAGCACGACGACGCCGAGATCACTTGGGCGAGCGTGACCACGCTCGAGCAGGTCCGCGAGAACCTGATCGAAACGCTGTCGCTGTTCTCCGGCGTCAAGCCCGCCGAGATCCAGCGCAGCCTCGACGAACTCCACGACGTCCCCAACAACGACATGCCCGCCCCGGGCGAACGGATGCCCGACGGCTCGTTCCCCGAAGGCCCTTGCACGATGTGAACCCCCAACAACAGGAGCAGTACCATGAAGAAGACCGATGTACAGACTGGCGCGACCTACCTCGTCAAAGTGGCCGGCAACCTGGTCCCGGTGAAGATCACCGCCGAGCACCCCAGCGGCGGCTGGGACGGCGTGAGCATCAAGACGGGCAAGGCCATTCGGATCAAGAGCCCCCAGCGCTTGAGGAAACGCCTCGCCGATGCCGGGCACATCAAGGCCATCCACAAGGCCGACCAGGAGAACGCCCGCCTGGACGCCGAGCGGGCGGCGAGCACCGACGGCCAGACCGCCAGCGAACGGGCGATGGCGACGGACTTCGCCACGCTGGACGGGGCGGCCTTCACCAAGGCCATCAATGACGCCGACGTCGCTACGCTGGCCGCGGCGCTCGCCCACGAGACCGGCCTGAGCGCCAAGCAACGCAGCCGCATCCAGGCCGCCCTCGACAACAAACGCAAGGCCCAGGCCGAGCCGACGCCCACGCCTGAACCCGAGACGGCCACACCCTCCACCGTCACCGTCGAACGCGACACGGGCGAACGTGTCGCGAACGACGGTGGCGACGGCGGCAAACGGATGAGCCTCCTCGATGCGGCGGCCCACCTGCTCGCCCAAGGCACCGGCGACCCGATGCGATGCCAGGACCTGGTCGACTTGGCGGTCGAACGTGGCCTGTGGCAGCGCGGTACCGGCAAGACGCCCGCCAACACGCTCTACGCCGCGATCCTCCGCGAAATCACCACCAAGGGCGACGCCAGCCGGTTCGTCAAAGCCGACCGGGGCAAGTTCGCCAGGAAGCCCTGACGCTTCCCCACCCGCCGCCTGATGAGACGCCCCGGTCACCGCCGGGGTGTTCTCAGTGGTCAGGTCCTTCGGGTCGATCAGCCGCACCGGCTTGCCCAACTGGCGAGCCAGCTTCATCTCGGCCGTCACGCCCACCGACGAATCCCAGCCAGGCAGCGTCAGCACCCACAGCGCGTCGCACCAGGCGAGGAACGCACCGTCGTATCGCTGCCAGAACGCCCAATCCTTCGGCAGGCCGAACTGGGCAATCGGGTGCGAGTGGGCGATCGGTGAGAACACCAGGAGGCCGCGCCGCATCAATGCCGCCGCGGCCTGGCACACCGCCTCGAAACGCCGGCGCTCGACGGCCGGATCGCAATGGGTGTAAGGAGAACCGAGGTAGATCATGAACGGCCCTCCTCCATGGCGACCAGATTGCCGCGGGGAACCACGATGGTTCGTCCGTCGGTCTCGACACCGACATTCCGCGGCCCGGGCCCGTGGGCCACGAGCCGCACGACGCCCGTCTTGCCGTGGTACGGCATGACGGGAGCCGACTGCTTGGCGTAATGGATGCGGACCCACTGTCCGACGTAAGGATGGAAGATCATGCCGTCACCTCCGCCTCGGCTTCGATCTGCGGCTGTTCGGAGGGGATCCGCTCAGCCTTCCGTCCGGTGAACTGCTCCCAGCGCTGGACGATGACGTCGCAGTACGCCTGGTCCAGCTCCATCAGGAACGCCCGCCGGTCGGTCTGCTCACACCCGATGAGCGTCGAGCCGCTGCCGCCGAACAGGTCCAACACGTTTTCACCAGGTGTGCTGGAGTACTGGATCGCGCGGACGGCCAGCTCGACCGGCTTCTCCGTCAGATGCACCATCGCCTGCGGGTTGACTTTCTTGACGTGCCACAGGTCCGTGGC
>JAAYZK010000458.1 GCA_012514895.1 Planctomycetota bacterium
GTGCTGCCTGCCCTGAGCCTGCCGAAGGGCGGATTTCTGCCGCGCCAGGCCGCAGGTCCAATGGCCTGCGGTCCCCCCCTGACAGCATTTCTGACAGCCTGCTTGGGGGAACGGCCGGCAGCGGGTTGTCGCGGGCAGGCAAGGCCTGCCCCGATGGGCGATGCCCCGCATCCGAGATTCGCCGGCTCATCGGCCGCCGCATTCTTGATTTAGACAATAGGGTTTCCTAAGCTGTAGAAGCCATGAACCACCGCAAGCCCCGCTCCCTGGCCGAGATCCTTCCGGAGGTTGACGACGCCTTGAGGGCGAAGCTGGAGGCGGTGCGATCGCAGGTGCGGGCGCTGGGGCGGGTGATCGTGGCGTTCAGCGGGGGCGTGGACAGCACATTCCTGCTGGCGGCCGCGGTCGATGCCGTGGGGGCCGGCAACGTGCGGGCGGCGATCGGTCTGAGCCCCAGCCTGCCCAGACGGGAGCTGGAGGAGGCGCGGGCGCTGGCGGCCCTGGTGGGCGCGGCGTGCGAGGGCGTCGCGACCGGGGAGATGGACGACCCGCGGTTCAGCGCCAACCCGCCGGACCGCTGTTATTACTGCAAGAGCGACCTGTTCGGCCGCCTGGTGGCCCTGGCCGGGCGGGACGGCTTCGCCGCCGTCCTCAGCGGCGCCAACGCCGACGACCGCGCCGACTTCCGCCCCGGCCACCGGGCGACGGCCGAACTGGGCGTGCGGACCCCCCTGATGGACGCGGGCATGACCAAGGACGACATCCGCGCCGCCAGCCGCGCCATGGCCCTGCCGACCTGGGACAAGCCCGCCTACGCCTGCCTGGCCTCCCGCCTGCCGTACGGGCGGGCGATCGACGCGGCCGTCCTCGAGCGGATCGACCGTGCCGAGCAGGTCCTCCACGACCTGGGCTTCCGCCAGTGCCGCGTCCGCGATCACGGACAGGTCGCCCGCGTCGAGATCGAGCCCGACCGTCTGGGGGAGGTCCTCGCCCATCGCCGGCGGATCGTCGACGCCCTGAAGGCCCTGGGCTACGCCTACGTCGCCCTGGACCTGGCGGGCTTCCGGTCGGGGAGCATGAACGAAACCCTGGGGTCCTGACCGCGGCCGCCGCAGCCCTGCCCCCTGCGGCTACCGCAGGCCGCCGCCGGCGGCGTCGATGGCGGTGACCTCGTAGCGGTCGCCGATGCGGCGGATGCGGAACTCGGGGCTGGAGGTCCAGGAACCCTGGCGGTGGCCCGGCGGGTCGAAGTACACCCGCGCGGGCGTGGCCGGGTCGGCCACGGGATCCTCGGCGCCGTAGATCATGACGGCCTGCTGCCTGTCATCGTAGATGATCTGCCCGCCCTGGGCCTCGTAAGGCCCCTCGCGCAGGACCACGGCGCCGATCGCCTGGAACAGCTCGACGTCGCGGCTCAACGCGTCGCCGGCCGCCCCGTCCGACGGCTCGCGGCTGGCCAGCCGTGCGGTCAACTCGCGGCAGTCCAGCTCGGTCGCCCGCCCCTCGGGCAATTCGGAGGGCAGGACGATGGGAAGCTTGTCCAGCCCGACGACCTGGCGCCCGCTGCGGTGGGTCATCCGGACGTCGCCTTCCATCGCGACCTCCCAGGCGGCGTCGACCGGGGCGTCGTCCTCGACGGCGGTGCCGCCCGTCCGCACCAGCGCCATCCGCTCCCGCCATGCGAACAGTGTCTGGCTCGGCCGATCCAGGTCCCCGCCGGGTCGGGTCGGGTCGGAGGGGGGCCGGTAATCCTCGAAGCTCAGCGTGCCGGCGCCGGCGACCTCGACGCTGTCGGCGACGGCGTCGCGGTCGAGTCGGTCGGCCTCGACCTTCATGCGGCCCAGGAGGCGCCCCTGCTCATCCTCCCGCCGCGCCAGCAGGCGAACGTTGCCCTGGGCCAGCAGGCGGCGAAGATCGCGCTTCATGGACAGTGAATCGTCGTCCTCGTCCGGACGGCTCGCCGCAACCTCGGTCTGGGCCGGACGGCTGGCGGCCACGGCCTCCTCGGCCGGACGGCTGGCGGCAATTTCCTCACCGGCCGGACGGCTGGGGGCCACGGCCTCCTCGGCCGGACGGCTGGCGGCGGTCGCCTCGTCGGCGGGCCGGTCCTCCTCGGTCGGGGGCGCCTCCGGCTCGAGCCACACGGTCAGCGTATCGCAGCGGAGGTGGCCGCCGGGGCTGTCCAGCGGCAGTTGGCGTGCCGCCTGCTCGCTGAGGGCCTCGGCGGTGTCGAAGCGGACGTTGCCGTGGAACTGGACCTCGTCGCTGCCGCGATGGAAGCTCATCTGGTCGTCCCACTGGACGTACGCGGGCTGCGGGGCGGGGAGTTCCTCGCCGCTGAGGTCCTTTTCGAGCATCAGGCGTGCCATGCCGCCGGTGACGACGGTGACCTGCCTGAGCTTGAGCATCCGGCCGATCCGCTCGCCGGTCATGACGATCTGGCCGCCGCGGAGCCACTGCCCGTCCAGGTCGACCTCTGCGGGCCGTCCGGCGACGGCATAGCGCCCGCCGGCCAGGTCGCCGTCGAAGGTTTCCCCGCGGACCGTGGTCGATTCGCCGCCTTCCCGGCGCGTCAGGCGGACGCCGCCCCAGGCGCGCATGGCGACGGCCTCGATCTCCTCGCTCCCGCCCTCGGCCGTGCCGGCCTGGGAGGGCCGGCTGAAATCGAGCAGCAGTTCGTGGGCGGCGATGTCGTCCTCATCCAGCGTCGCCGCGACGTCGCCCAAGGCGTAGAGTTGCCGGGGGAGGGTGCGTCCGCCGTCGGTCCGCCGCAGGGCGATCTCGATCCACCGGGCGTTGATGGCCTGCCGCCCGTCGCCGGAGTCGAGGTGGGCGGCCCCGCAGGCGTTGACCGCCGTCAGGTCCGCCGAGTCCATCGGCCTGCCGGAGTCGGCCTCGCCCTCCGCCCGGGGCGCGGGGGCGAACGTGGCGACCAGGGCGTCGCCGCCCATCGTGGCGCCGTCGGGCGAGGTGAACACCGCGTCGCCCAGGAACGCCGCCGACACGGGCACGTTCCGCGTCGAGCCGTCGTCGTCGACGACGTTGTCGTATTTCAGCCGGACGCCGCGCTGCCAGCGGATCCACCCATCCGGGCGGTCCGGCTGGGCCGCCGCCGGCTCGCCGGCCGCTCCGTCGCGCCGCAGGGCCGCCAACCCCAGCGAGGTCGCGTCGCCGGCGGTGTCGAGGGTGAAGGTGCCCGGCCCGTCCAGGTCGATGGTCCGGTCCTGGTCGCTCACGCGGACGAACCGGCCGGTGATGTTGCCGACGCGGGCGATCGTCAGGTCCACCTGGCCGTCCGGGCGGTCGCCGGCGCCCAGTTCGAAAGTGTCGGTGGCGCTGGCGAAGCGCGCCTCGCCGCACGCGGCGGTCATCTCCTCGCCGGCGGTCGCATCGGTCAGCGTCAGGGCCGGCCCGGACGCCGCCAGGGCGAACTGGCCGGGCGGGGGCAGCGTCAGGCCCTTCAGGTCCGTCCTGTCGGTCACCGGGACGATCTCCAGCGGACCGGTCCAGGTGATCGCGATCGCCTCGGCGTCCCCGGCCGGGGCGGAGGCCGTGGCCGGCGCGGAAGCCGCGGCGGGCGCCGTGGCGGCGGCCCGGGCCGTCGAGCGCTCCGAGGGGGACGCCGACCGGCGCTGGGCGTCGTCCTCGAAAGCGAACAGCAGCGCCAGCCGATCGACCCCCTTCATGTGCTGCGCCCCGCGGTGCACCTCGATGGCCTCGGCCATGGTGAGGCGGTAGGCCCGGACCAGGGGCGGCTCGGCCTGGGGGCCGGCCGGCGCCGTCGCCGGCGGGGCGGCCGCGGCGGCCCCGTCATCGTCGTCGGACGGCTCGGACGCCCCGGCGGGCCGGCGGACCTCGATCCGCTCGCCCTGCGCCAGGCGGAGCCGGCGAAGTTCCGCCCGGGGGGCGGTATCCCACTGCAGCAGAAGGTCCTTGCCCTTGATGAGCACGTCGCGCCCGGTCACCTCCACGGCCCCCGGCGCGCTGATCTCCTGCAGGACGTTGTTGAGGTACATCTCGCCGGTGCGGATGTGGATGAAGTCCCAGGGCCGCTGGTCCTCGCCGGGGCGCTGGTCGTCGCGCAGGGTGTTCAGATCGACGCGGATGTGGACGTTGCCGGTCAGACGGCTCTCGCGCGGCTCCAGGCTCCCGGCGACCTCGTCGGCCCGGACGACGGCCGTGTCGGCCGTGATGCGCACCGTCTGCCCGCCGGGCAGGTAGATCTCCACGTCCGGCTCGATCAGCGTGTGCCGGTCCCCCTCGACGTACGCCTCGCGGAACCGGATGACCTCGGTCCGCAGCCCGGTCACCTCGTCGGTCCGGGCCAGCCAGACCTCGCCGGTCGGCCCGACCGGAACGCCGCCGACCGTCGCGCTGTCGGCGGTCGTCGCCGGCAGGTCGCCCGGCAGCGGCGCCCGCCCCGGCGGCAGGTCGGAGGCGGCGTAGCGGCTGTAGACCACCAGCCCCCCCACCATTACCGCCAGCGTGCCCAGAACCAGGAGCAACCGTTTAGCCATGCGATCCCTTAGGCGTATCGCGCCATCACCGTCGCCCACAACCCGCTCTCGCGGAGCAGCTTCTCAATGGCCCATCGTACGGCCCCGTGGCCGCCGGGCACGGGGGCGATCCAGTCGGCGACGGCCTGGATCTCCTCGACGGCGTTGGGCACGCCGATCTTCAGCCCGCAGATCCGCATGGCGGGCAGGTCCGGCAGGTCGTCGCCCATGTAGGCGGCGCGGGCCGGATCGACGCGCATCTCCGCCAGGATCTCCCGCAGGGCGGGCAGCTTGTCGATCGACCCCTGCCGCACGAGAGAGACGCCCAGTTCGGCGGCGCGGCGGTCGACGACGCCGCTGCGGCGGCCGGTGAGGATCGCCGAGCGCTTGCCCGCGCGGTGCCAGTACTTCAGGCCCGAGCCGTCCTGGACGTGGAACATCTTGAGCTCGCCCCCGGCGTCGTCGTAGATGATACGGCCGTCGGTGAGAACGCCGTCCACGTCGAGCACGAGCAGGTCGATGGTCGTAGGATCGATGGACATTCCAGGAGCCAGACGGGCCTCGCGGCCGTTAAGGTTCAAGACTGCAATAAGTTCCGAACTGCCCTCGCCGGGGCGTGTGAGGCATTATCCTTGCCTGGCGCGGGGCGGTCAAGTAAAAGGAGAAGCGATGATCACCGTCGAGAGGATCTTCGGGGCTGCCCTGACGATGGTACCGATACTGCTGAGCCTGTCGGTGCACGA
>JAAYZK010000459.1 GCA_012514895.1 Planctomycetota bacterium
AGCGGCGGGTCGGCCTGGAGCGGCCCATCACGATCCATCACCTGCTGACGCACACCAGCGGGTTCGACTACGACTACGTCCACACCGCCGCCGGCGAGGGGCTCACCCTCGAGCAGTACCTGCCCCGCCAGTGCCAGCGCCCCCTGCGCCTCCAGCCGGGCCGCCAGTGGCTGTACGGCGCCTCCACCGACATCCTCGGCCGCCTGATCGAGGTCGTCTCGGGCATGCCGCTGGACGCGTTCTTCCAGGAGCGGATCTTCGCCCCGCTGGGCATGACCGACACGGCCTTCTGGGTTCCGCCCGCCAAGGCCGACCGCCTCGTCGAGATGGTCACCCACGACGGCGCCGGCGGCCTGGCCCCCGGCGAGCCGCTCCATCGCGGCTCGATCTTCGAGAAGCCCGCCTTCCTCTCCGGCGGCGGGGGGCTGGTGTCGACCACCAGCGACTACCTGCGGTTCAGCCTGATGCTGCTCAACGGCGGGGCGCTGGACGGCGTCCGCCTGCTGGCGCCCAAGACCGTCGAGCTGATGCGAGCCGACCACCTCCCGGCCGGCCAGCCGCCGCTGGACCACAACCGGCGCGGCTTCGGCCTGGGCGTCTCCGTCCTTCGCCGTCTCGGCGAGACCCAGCAGGTCGGTTCCGTCGGCGAGTTCGGCTGGGGCGGCGCCGCCTGCACGCAGGTCTGGATCGACCCGGCCGAGCGGATGGTCACGCTCATGATGTCCCAGCTCCGCCCGACCGGCATCGTCGGCATCTTCACCATCATGGACCTCGTCAAGCAGGCCGCCTACCAGGCCATCCTGGACTGAACGGCCGCCCAGCGACCCCGGCGTCGCCGACCCGCCGTCGCCGCCAGGGCGGCGGCGCCGCCGCAGGTGCGACCCTACCTGTCACACCCCGCCAGTAGAATCGGGACAAACGCGCCACCGCCCGCCGTTGACGGCAGCGGCTGCGTGCGACTATGATCGGACTTTGTGGGCCATTCCCTTTCGTTTCGGGCGGTTTCTCGCTGTGTGTTCCGGGCCGCCCGCTGAGGTGGGGTCGTGAGCATGAGGGCGTCCGTGTTCTTCTATTGGGGCAAGGTTTCGCGCGGCAACGCGGGCCGGCCCGATGTCCATCTGCTGCCGCTCCATTGCCTCGATGTCGCCGCGGTCGCCCACCGCTGGCTCTCCCGGGACCCTTGTCTGGCCGCACGCCTGCTCGGTTGCCGGGCAGAGCAGGCGGAGCAGTGGAAAGCCTGGATTCTGTTCTTTACGGCTCTGCACGATCTGGGGAAGGTCGATTTCCGCTTTCAGATGAAGGCTCCCGATGTGGCCGAGCGCCTGTGCCGGCTCCATGTCAAGGACAACTGCGGTGGCGAGAGCGGCTTCGATCACGGCCGGTGGGGATACCGCTGGCTGATCAAGGAGCGGGAGACCTACGGTCTCCAGGGCGCGCCGTTGCCGTGGATGCGCGCCGTCGCCAGCCATCACGGCCGGTGGGTCGTCGACTCAGGCATGTGTCCGGTGGCAGAGCAGGAGGTCCTCCTGCACAACAGGGACGCGAGGCACGATCTGGTGCGCGAACTGGCAGCGCTGTTCCTCGGGTCGGACGATTTGTCGGCCGTCCCCCTGGGCCCGCCGCCTTCGCTGCTGGCCGGGTTCTGCAGCGTCTGCGACTGGCTGGGATCGAACAGCGACTTCTTCCCCTTCGTCGATGCGCCGCCGGAGTCCCTCGCCGACTACTACGCGGTCCGCCTGGGGGAGGACTACGCCGGGCGC
>JAAYZK010000460.1 GCA_012514895.1 Planctomycetota bacterium
CGCCTCCACGTCGATCCCGTCGATCCGAGTCTCGATGGCCGTCACGGCCGCGTCGATCATGGCCATCTGCTTGGCGACCGCCTTGGCCCGATCGTTGCGGCCGCGGGACCGGAAAAAACCGATCATCTCCTCGTAGAACGCCTTCTGAGCAGCCAGCAGCGTCTGGCCGTCGAAGCTGTTCCGCACATCCTCGGCGGTGACCTTGTGGGTCTCGAACTGCCCGGCCAGCATGGCGCACAGCACCTCCCCGAGCAGCATCTCATCGGTGCCCAGGCGCGTCAGCAGCGGCGGGTCGCCCGTCTCGGGCTGGAGCAGGTCGACGCCGAGCGCCTCCTTGACGCCCATGGCGGTGCCGAGGTTGAGCGTGAGCGTCCAGGTGCGGCCGGCGGCGTCAGTGAATGTCTTCACTTCCAAAACCTCCCAGAGTAGAATCCGCCAATATGACTGACTCACAAGCCAAGTCGGAAGCTGGGGAGCGGCATATCTGTCCAATGTGCGGCGGTGACATCGACTTCAGTTCGCCGATCGTTCGTGCCACTCAGAACCGCATTCGTTTTGTCATGGTCATGATTCCTATTGGTGTCATTGTGCTCGCGGGCGGCAAGTTGCTCGCGGCATTCACCACGCTTGACTCAGTAGGCTATGTGATTGCGGGATTCGGCGCTGCAGTGGCCTTGCTGTCAGCCTTCTACGTCAAGTCCCTGACCTACTAGGCCACCTCCAGCCACTGCTCGAAGCGGGCCAGCTTCGCCGTGACGGACACCGTCACGCCTTCCTCCAGCGGCTCGCTGCGGCTGAAGTTGGTGATCGAGAAGTCCCCGATGGGCCCCTCCGTCCCGCTGGCACCGGTCGCGCCGGTCAGCACGGCCAGGGCGATGGTCCCGGCCGTGAGGAAGGCAGTCTTCACCGCCTCGAACCCCGCGTCGCCGGGCTGCCAGAGCATCTCGAACTCGGCCGTGCACTCGCGCAGCGTCGGGGCCGTCGCCCGCCAGCCCTGGTTGGCGCGGGTGGTGACATCTGCTTCGCCCGCCTCCAGCGTGAGCGAGACGTCCCGGACGTTGCCCATCTCATTGGCCGGCGAGGCGGTGCCGGCGACGTCGTGGTAGATCTTTGCGTTCATGCCCAAAAGGAAAGTCTGCGACATGGTGCGACCTCCATCTCAGTGAATCGAATCCCGCCAAAGGGCGGGAAGCTTCGTGCTTTCTTTCTCGAAGGCGGGCCCCATGAACGGGCGGGCCCGTATACGTGTGCGGCGGCGCTTGCCCTGGCGCTTCAGCGTCGTCGAGCCGCCATACTCCAGCAGGCTGGGCGCTTCGCCGCGGCCCTTGTCGCTGAGCCTGGCCGGGCCGATGACGACGCTGCGCTTGCCCGGTTCGTAGCCGAACCAGATGAACCGCTTGAGCAATCCAATGTGGCTCGACGGCGGCGACCCGGGCGGGGAAGCGCTCTTGCGCTTGCGGATCGACCGCTTGGCCGTCTGGCGGACGAAGGCACCGAACTTGCTCAGGACCTTGCGTGTCGCACGGTCCACGTGGTTGCGGATCGCCTTGGTGTTGAACATCAGCACGCCGGGTTTGAAGCTGATCATCCGCAGGCTCCTCAGATCAGCCGCCGCAGGACCAGGCCCGCCACGCCCGCCTCTCCGGCGAACATGCCGGCACCGCCGACACCGCCGGAGGCGTCGAGCTTCTCGGCGTCCACGGCGATCCGCGTGGCCGTCTCGATGTAGCCGCCGCCACCACCGCCGCCGCCGGCCTCGTCGGAGGGATCATCCTGGCCGTTCTCGCCCTTCGCGTGAACGCCACCCTCTGCACCGAAAAGGATCGCGGGGGCCGTGATGACGATAATCCCTCCGCCGCTGCCGCCGCTCATGTTGCCCTGGGCACCGCCGATGCCCGCACAGAAGCGGTAGATCCGTCCGGGCCCGACCAGCTTGGCCAGCGTCTGCGCGTCGCCGTCCCAGCCGTTGTCACCCCAGCCGCTGTACCAGTGCTCGTGGTAGAACGGGACGTAGGGATCGTGGTTCACCGGCTCCTTGATGACCGTCGTGCCGCCCGAACTGCCGCCGGGAACCGGGTAGATCGACTGGCCCGAGCCGTGGAAGTACGGCGGCAACCCCGACATCGCCTCGGAGTTCGGAACCAGGCTGCCCGGGTACATCGTCCCGCCGCCATCGACCCCCGCCGCGGCCCCCGTCACCGACAGGATGCCGTTCAGGACGATCGGCGAACGACAGTAGACCCACTGGACGGGGTACATGCAGACGGCCCAGTTCTGTTGCTTCACGGTCACGCCCGCGTCGACGGTCAGGCTCCCGTACTGGTGGACCGGCTTGGTGAAATACTGCGTCGCGCCGCCGCCGATGACGAAGTGGGCGTGCCCATCGCAGCCGTCGCCGAACGTCGTGTCGATGCTTCGATAGGGCATGTCATTCTCCCAGGACCAGACGAACCGCGTCGTCGTCGATCTTGCCGTTGGCGACCGTCACGCCCGCCTTCGGCCGCGTCCCACCCCCGGAGTCTGCCGTGACGACGCCGGCCGTGGCATCCCAATACACATCCGTGTCCTTGGGAATCGCCGTGCCGACGGCCTTGGGGAACGCGAAGATGCCGGTGGCCGTCAGCGAACCCTTGTAGCCCACCAGCAGGGGCGTGTTGGCCACGAGCACCCGCCGGGCCAGGATGATGATCGTGCCAGCCGGCGCGTTCGCTGTCGGCGTGTACGGGATGTCATCCAGCGCCGCCAGGCGCTTCGCCACGGGGTACGTCGCGTTGGGGAACAACATCGCCCGGACTTCCTCAGGGGTCTTCGCCATCACCAGGTACCTCCGACGACCGTAACGAAGTCACCGACGGTGCCCTTGATCTGGATGGCCGACAGGTCCACGCGATGGAGCGTGTGCCACTCACCCGGCTGCCAGGGAACATCCGAGCCGTCGTCGCCGAGGAAGACGACGACGTCGGCATTGCCCGGCGGACAGGAGATTGTCACGGTGGCGACCAGACGGTCGGCGACCAGCGGCTGGTAGTCGGCCGTCACGTCGATCTGTCGCATGATGGTGTTGTTCACTGGATTACCTCATGGCCCGGTAGGTGATCGTCAGCAGGCTCGTGAATACCCGCTGGCTGGCCAGGTGCTCGGGGACATAGACGGGGTCGTTGGCCGTGCGGACCCAGGCGGCATAGGGCGCTGCCGCCAGTTGACGCTTGCGCAGGTACTCAGCGATCTCGTCCACCAGCGTCATCAGGGGCGAGACCTCGACGTCCAGGTCCTTGCCGAGCTTCTTCTGGACGCCGATGTCGATGGCGACATCGTACTGGCTGACGCTTCGTGTCGAGCCGCTGATCTCGATTGCCTTCGGCACGACGGTTACCTTCAGCGTCGTCAGTTCCGATAGCTCACGGGCGGGCAGGACCTGCCGCTGAGCATCGACCACCTGGCTGAACGTGCCGTCCGCCGCGGCGTTGATCTCGGCCGCCACGGCGTCTGCGATGTCGATTGCCAATCCCATCATTCACCCCGCGATCCATTGAACCAGTGTGGAGACGGCCGCGACGACTGTCGCGCCGACGATCAGCCACACCAGCTTGCCCTGACGCTTGGCGTCCTGCTCCAGGCGGTCCAGGCGGATCAGGATGCCGGGCTTGCCGTTACCACGAATCGCCTCATCCAGCCGGTCGAGCTTGGCGATGATCTCAAAATGGTTCTGGACGTCTGGCTCGGTCATACATCAGCTCCGATATCCTTGGTGTGGATGCGGTACGTCTGACGGTACGGGTCCGACCACCGCCAGCAGCCGTCGCCGCCGAGGTCCATGACCTCGTGCTTGCGTCCGTCGGCGACGATGACGTCACCCGCCTCGGGCTCCAGTGGCAGTTCGTCGGCGAGGATGAGGAAGTCCACCACATGCGTGCGGATGGCCCCGCCCTCGTCGTCGGTGATCTCGAACTCGGTGCGGCCGAAGGTGGCCCCGACCGCAGCTTCGGCCTGACCAGCCCGGCGGTACGTCACCGGGCTGGTCATGTGGGCCGAGCGCTGCCGCTCCAACCACGTCAAGCCGTCTCGGAGGAGATCACCCACGGCTTACTCCACCGTACTGAGGGCCACGCCGTCGTTGGCCAGGGCGCGCCAGGCGAGGGTGCCGTCGATGTCCACGGCGTACAGCACGATCACGTCGCCCTCCTCGGCGAACGTCAGCGTGTTGTTGCCCGTGGCGTTGACGGCCGAGGCGACCGTGAGGACGCAGTCGCCGCCGTCGGTCTTCAGGTTCAGGCGGAGCTGCTGGCTGTCGAACGTCGGCGCTGCCAGCGTCCGCGTCTCCGCACCGGCCGTGACGATGTTGACGAACCCGCTGGCGGTGACGGGGATCGCCTCCCCGTCGCCGGGGTCGGCGATGGCGTTGTTCAGCGGACCGTAGTGGTTGTTGGTGATCGCCGGGGAGTTCAGCTTCAGGATGCGAACGGTCGCGTCCGTCTCGGTGGCGGCGACCAGGCAGACGCCCATCGCCTTGTTGCCCGTGCTGGTCGCCGTCGCAGCGCCCGTGCCGGCGGTGCCGCCGACGGGATCGCCGTCGGCGTCCCAGTGGACCAGCGCGTGCGCCTCGATCGCGTCGGCCGCATGCTGCACGTCGAACACGCCCCCGGCGACGGCCAGAGCGCCGAGGGTGCCGGCAGCGATGTCCAGCTTGGCGATGCCGATCCACTCGCCAAGCTCGATCACATCACCGGCGGCGACATCCGTCGCCGGCGTGTAGTCGATCGAAAGTCCGTCATGGATGAATCTTGCCTTCATCTGGGGTACTCCGTGCTGGTGTTCACGTCTTGCCGTCGGGGGCGTGGGGCTCCGTGGTGAAGCCCCACGCCCGACTTACCCCCCGTGCGGGGGGAGAGAAATCATCGCGTTACACTTCGCCCTTCATCTTGAGGCAGCCTCGGAAGTCCTGCTCGCGGACGCCGAAGTCGATATAGCCCCGGAACATCACTCCCAGCGTGTTGAAGTCCGCGTCGGTCTTCTCGACCGTCGGCCGGTCGACGCCGTTGAGGAATGCGACCTCGATCGCCGGTACGCGGTTGGGGTCGGCCATCAGGTACCACGCCTTGCTCGACGCGCCGGTGAACGAGGTGTTCGCCAGGTACACGCTGGAGACGACGTCGAACTTCCCGACGTGCGGGTTGGTGTTGGGCTTGCCCTTGTTGGCCGTGGTGGTCTCGTTGAGCAGCAGGCTCTTCATGAGCATCTCGGCCGGGACCTTCAGCGCCGTGGGCACCAGCAGGAGGCTGGGGGCGATGCCCAGGGGCTTGCCGTTGGGCTTGGTCTGACTGGCGAAGGCGACCTC
>JAAYZK010000461.1 GCA_012514895.1 Planctomycetota bacterium
CAGCGTCCAGCCCCACCAGGCCGGCCAGGCCGCCGGCGGCCCCAGGAACATCAGCGTGCGGAGCAGGCCGTAGATGCCCGTCTTGATCATCACCCCGCTCATGACCGCCGAGACGTGCGACGGCGCCGCCGGGTGCGCCTCGGGCAGCCAGACGTGCATGGGCACGAAGCCCGCCTTCGTCCCGAAGCCGATCAGCGCGAGCATGAACAGAACGCCCCCGGGGACGACGCTTGCCGGGACGGTGAACCGGTCGAAGTCCATCGTCTGTTCCTGCCATCCCAACAGGACGAACAGGCCCAGCAGCAGCGCCGTCCCCAGGTGCATGGATGCAAGATAGATCCAGCCGGCGTCGCGGACCTCGCGGCGCTGGTGGTCGAACATCACCAGGAAGAAGGACGCCAGCGACATCAGCTCCCACGCCACCAGGAACAGCACGCCGTTGCGCGCCGCCACCACCAGCAGCATGCTGGCCAGCAGCAGGTTGTAGAAGCACCAGGCGGCGCCCAGGTTCCTGCGGGCCGACTCGTGTTTCAGGTAGGCGGCGCCGTAGACCGCCGCCAGCCCGCTCACGACGGCGATGGCCAGTGCGAACAGCGCCGACAGCCCGTCCAGGGCGAGGTGGAACGTCCCGAACGGCACGCTCCAGGGCAGCCGCAGGTCGGCCGCGCCTCCGCCCCACAGGACGGCCGCCGCGGCCGCCGCCGCCGGCAGGGCGCCGGCAACGGCCACGCCGGCCCCCAGGCGGTTGGCCAGGACGGCCCGGCGTCCAGCCAGGGCGCACGCGACGGCTCCGGACACCAGCAGGCCCACGGCCATCACAAACAGAGCTGTCGTCACGCCCGGGGCTCCGCCATCGCACTGGTGGTGGCCGCGATGCGCTCATCCAGCATCATGGCGGCCTGGAAGATCTCCTCGCGCGAGGCCTGTGCGGCGACGGCCTCGGCGAAGGGGAGTCCCTTGAGCCCATACGCCAGCTTCGACAGCAGATTCAGGTGGGCCCGGATGGTCGGACTGACGATCGTGAACAGCGTGTGAACCGGACGGCCGTCCATGGCCTGGAAGTCGATGCCGTGCTCCAGGAAGCACAGGGCCACGATGGGCTGGGCCACGTGCAGCGTGATCGGGTTGCGGACGTGCGGGATGGCGATCCCCGCGCCGATGGCCGTCGACCCGACGGATTCCCGGGCCAGGAGGACCTGCAGGAGGAACTCGCGATCGACCTCCCCGGGCAGGGGCAGCACTTCGACGACGTGCCGCAGGGCTGACGGCTTGTCGGTCCCGCCGACGCGATAGTGGATTCCCCCGGCCCGCAACGCCTCGGCCAGCGTGGGAATCTCCGCGTCCTCCGGCTCCTCCAACATCTTGGGCGATATGGAGATACGCTCAGCCGACGCCCATTCCAGCAGCTCGGCCCGATTGAAACGGTACTGCTCGTTGACGCGGTGGACCGGCAGGATCTTCCGGGCGATCCACCGGTAGATCGTCTTCTCAGAGACGTTCAGCAGTTCAGCGGCATCTCGGACACGCAGTCGCATACTTCTTGTCCATTCGCGTCAATGTCCAGCATTGGACATCTTTGGACAGCATCATAGCCGCAATGCGCCGCAAGTCAAGAGGTTTGCCATGGCGTCGGACGAGTGGGGTTGGGATGAAGGCGCACATCAGCCGTTGCCCCCGCCGGGGGCGGGATGTACCCTGGCGGCGTGGGCGGCCGCACCGGGCTGCCGGAGACAGGAGAGATGCCTGTGCGGGTCATGAGCTGCAACATCCGCTGCGATCACGGCGGAGATGGGGCGAATAACTGGGTCCATCGCAGGGACCTGTGCGTCGAGGTCATGCAGTCCCGTCGGCCGGACATCCTCTGCTGCCAGGAGGTGTGGGCAAGCCAGGCGGCCGACCTCCGCCGCGCCCTGGCGGGCTACGCGTGGATGGGCACGATCGACGAGCCCGACGGCCGCGGGCCGGTCAACTCGATCTTCTACCGGTCGGATCGTTTCAGGCCGACCTCGGCGGGCGCCTACTGGCTGTCGCAGACGCCGCACGTGTGCGGTTCGCGGAGCTGGGACAGCCGGTGCGTCCGCCTGGCCACGTGGGCGCGGCTGCTGGACGGGGAGTCGGGCAGGGAAGTGCGGATCGTCAACACCCATCTCGACCACGTCAGCCAGCCGGCCCGCGAAGGGCAGGCCGCTGTCCTCAACGAGGACGCCGCGGCGTACGGCGAGACCTTCGCCCAGATTCTCACCGGCGACATGAATGCCGGGCCGGAGAACCCCGCCATCGCCTGCTTCGGCGGCGCCGGCTGGCGGGACACCTGGCAGGCCGCCCGCGGCGAAGACGATCCCGGCCCCACGTTCCACGGCTTCCGCGGCCCCGCCTACGACGGCCCGGAGGGCCGCATCGACTGGATCTTCATGCGCGGTCCCGTCCGGGCGACCGCCGCCGAGGTCGTCACCGATCACCGCGACGGCCGCTACCCCAGCGACCACCACTTCATCACCGCCGACGTGGAGCTGTGAGGCGCCCCCGCGGCCGCTTCGGCGGCTGGATCATCAGTTCCTCGCAGACCCGTTCGACGGCACGGTCGGTCGTCGCGCCGTCCGGGAGGGTTTTCTTCAGGAGGTAGGCCTGCCCGCGGCCGGGGCCGTCCTTCCATTCGAACGCCATGTCGGGCTGGAGGTCCATGAAGCCGGTGTCGTGAAGGTCCCACCAGTCCCGCAGGCCGCGGACGGCGTACAGGACCGTCACCGGGTCGGCCACGTGGCGGGGCTTGCACACGCCGCCGAAGTAGCACTCGTAGGCGATGCGGACGGGGTTGTCCGCCGGCGTCTCGGCCAGCCGCGCGCCGGCGGTCAGGCCGCTGGGGACGGAGCCGACCTCGCGGCCGGCGAAGACGACGGGGCGGGGCCAGTGGTTGATCGCGTCATACGTGGCGGCCGGATCGACCAGGAAGTTGGCGTTGCCCAGCGTCAGGTCGTCGCGGGCGGGGCTGCCGATGAAGTTCCCGCCCATGCAGACCCAGCGGCTGACCTTGCGGCGGACCAGTTCGATCCCGTCCGGGGATCTGAGCAGGGCCGCGACGTTCGTGTGGTAGCCGATCGTCACCAGCGTGACGCCGTGATCGTCCGCCTGCGTTAAGAGTTTGCGGTAGAGCGCGACCACGTCCTCGGCATCCTCGGCCGTCCTCAGCGGATGGGGGCACCGCTCGGCGACGGTCTGCGTGTAGCGGCTCGTCCGCAGCGGCGCCTCGCCTTTGGGCGCGCCGATCGGGATGTCGCCCCGGCCGTACCAGGCGTTGACGGCGCTGATCGTCTGGGGCGCATACGGGTTCTTCCCGCACGTGCCGACGGCCAGGATCTCGGCCTCGCCGTTATCGGCCAGCGCGTGCAGCACCGCCAGGGCCGCCGCGTCGTCGCAGTCGCCGTCCATGTCCGTGTCGAGGAGGATCCTCACCGCTGTCGCGTCCGACATGCTCACGACGCCCCTTTCTCGTTCACAGGCAGGTCGATATCGTCCGGCACGCCCAGGCCCACTTCCTGTTCCCACGCGTCGATCAGGCCCAGCGAGATGGCGTGGCGTCCGCCCTCGTAGTCGTGGGCCAGCCAGGTCTCGACGATATCGAGCAGTTCGAACAGACCGGTGATCCGGCCGCCCAGGCACAGGACGTTGGAGTCGTTGTGGCGGCGGGTCATCCTGGCCATGGTGGTGCTGGTGACCAGGGCCGCCCGGATGGACCGGACCTTGTTGGCGGCGACGGACATGCCGATGCCCGTCGAGCAGAGGAGGATCCCGCGGTCCGCCTCGCCCCGCGCGACGGCGCCGGCGACCTTGCGGGCGTAGTGGGGGTAGCGGACGATGGCCTCGCTGTGGCAGCCGACGTCGATGACCTCGTGGCCCAGGTCCTTCAGGCGCTCGACGATCGGGCCCTTGACGGCGAAGCCGCCGTGGTCGTTGCCGATCATGATCTTCATGCGTGCGTCTCCAGGGTGGGGATGACCGAGAAATCCCCCGTCCGGGCCGCCTCGAGGACCGCCCCCATGATGTCGTCGACCGTCTCGGCCGACATCGGCACGGGCATGTTGCGCAGCTTGCTGTCGAGTTGGGGGTTCTTCGCCGCCGCCAGGGCCCGCCGGATATGCCCGTCGCCGAAGCCCTCCACGTCGGCCAGCCGGGTCGGCAGGCCGATCGCACGGCTGAGGGCGAGCAGGCCTTCGGCGACGGCCAGGCCGAGGTCGCGCCCGTGCAGGCCGTCGGTGGCCTGCTTGAGGCAGCCGGCGGAGCGGAGGATGGACGCGACGTCGCGGAGTTGGGGCTGGACGGCCGGGGCGAAGAGGACCGTGTAGTAGGGGTTCATCACCGCGCACGCCCGTCCGTGGCTCATCAGGTCTACCAGCGAGAAGCTCGTCAGGTGCGCCCCGTTGGTCCCGCCGATCATGATGGCCTGGCCGCCCAGGTCGGTCCCCAGTCCCAGGGCCTCGCGGGCGCCCCGGTCGGTCCCGTCGGCGCACGCGGGGCCGACGGCGTTGACGATCAGCTCGATGCCCAGCGTCGCCACCGGGCGCACCTGGTCCAGGGCAGCGCCCTTGGCGCCGTAGAAGACCTCCAGGCAGTGCGACAGCCCGTCCAGGGCGCCGTCGGCCGTGAAGTCCCGCGGCATCGTCATCGTCGACGCGTAGTCGAACAGGGCCGCGGGGGGCACGACCGCCTCGTCGACGATGAGCTTCTTCTGCGCCGTGGCCAGGTCGGTGATGTTCGCGTATTTCGTCAGGTGGGCCGCCGAGCTGGCCGCCAACTGCACCGCGACCAGGGGCGCCGGCGTCCGCCCGCTCGCCTCGAGCATGGCGCCGACCTGCCCGACGCCGAAGTACGCCTCGATGTCCGGATGCAGGTCGTCCAGGCACGCCATCGCCGCGGCGGCCTTGGCGGCGTCGATGACGCTCCCGCCGCCGATCGCCACGACCACGTCCGGCCGCGCCGCCTTCAGCGATGCCGCCAGGGCGAAGACATCCTCCCGGGGGCTGTTGGGGCGCGCCCCGGCGAGGACGGGGCCGGTCAGCTCGACGCCCGCGGCCGCCAGGGCGCCGGTCGCCCGCGCGCGCAGATCGCCGGCCCAGGCCTTGCCGACGCCCGACGCCACGACCGTCGCGCGGCGGCCGAAGCGGACGGCCAGGGGGCCGAGCCGGTCGAAGCAGCCCAGGCCGAAGACGTAGCGATCGCCCTTGAAAGCCTTCAGCCGTTGAAGGGCCTGTTGCCGCTGCTGGGGTGTCACGAGGTGCCTCCCTGGGTCTTACCGGGTGTCCACGGTGCCTTGAATGTGCTCCCGCATGAGCTTCTGGGCCGCCTTCACGTCGCGGCGTTCGATGGCGTCCAGGATCGTCCGATGGAAGGCCACGCTCCTGCGGATCTTCGCCGGCGACACGCACGCGAACGCGCGGCACATCTGCACCTTGACGTCGAGGCGGGCCAGGACGTCGACCAGGCAGCGGTTGTCCCCGGCGGCCGCGATGGCCAGGTGGAAGCGGCTGTCGGCGCGGAAGGTGGCCACGCGGTCGCACTTGCGGGCGAGCTTCTCGCACTGGTCGACCAGATCGCGCAGCGCCTGAAAATCCCCCTCGGTCATCGACGGGACCGCCAGACGCAGGGCCATGCATTCCAGTTCCTCGCGGACCTGGTGAATCTGGACCATCTCCCGCGCGTCGGGGGCCGCCACCTCCAGGCGGGCCCACGGCCGTGCCACCACCACGCCCATCTCCACCAGGCGCCGGACGGCCTCGCGGATGGGCGTACGACTGGCGCCGAAATCCTCGGCCAGCTGCATCTCCGTGATCCGCTGCCCCGGCGACAGCTCGCCGGCGACGATCCTCGAATACACGTAGGCGACCACCTGATCCACCAGCGTCGGGTGTCCAACCTCCAGAGGGACCAGCATCGCAAGGGCTCCTGTCACTTCGCTTTCATGGCCATGGCGCGACGGGCGGCCCGGCACACGGACCCGACGTCCAGGCCCGAGCGGGCCAGTATAGCGGCGTAGGGGCCCGACTGCCCAAAGCGATCGGGAATCCCGCAGCGGATCACCGGCGCCGGACGGCGTTCGGCCAGCAGTTCGCAGACCGCCCCCCCCAGGCCGCCCAGGATGCTGTGCTCCTCGATCGTCACCAGCGCGCCGGTCGCGCGGGCGGCCTCGACGAGCAGATCCCCGTCGAGCGGCTTGAGCGTGTGCATGTCGATCACGCCCGCCGACACACCCTCGCGACCCAGCGCGTCGGCCGCCGCCAGGGCCAGCGGCAGCATCGTCCCGGTCACCACCAGCGTGACGTCCGACCCGGCCCGCAGCGTGATGCCCTTGCCGATGCGGAACGGGTGCGCCGCGCCGTCGTGGATCTCCCCCACGGCCTCGCGCGACACCCGCAGGAACACCGGCCCCTCGTGGTCGATCGCCGCGGCCAAGGCCAGGCGCATCTGGACGGCGTCGCCGGGGGCGATCACCGTCATGGCCGGAATCGCCCGCATCACCGCCAGGTCTTCCACGCTCTGGTGGCTGGCGCCGTCGGCGAAGTCGGACAGCCCCGCGTAGCCGCCGACGAGCTTGACGTTGAGGGCCGTGTACGCCGCCTGCGAACGCACCTGCTCGCCGGCGCGCAGGGCGATGAACAGGGCGAACGTGCTGACGACCGGGACATACCCGCACGCCGCCAGGCCCGCCGCGATGGAGACCATGTTCGCCTCGGCGATGCCGACGTTGAAGAACCGGTCGGGAAACGCCTCGGCGAACTGGCGGGTCTGCGTCGAGCTGCTCACGTCGGCGTCGAGCACGACGATCCGTCCATTGGCGGCCCCCAATTCGACCAGGGTCTCGCCGAACACCACCCGCTGCGGCTTCTCCAGCGACCCGCCGCCCATGTCAGTACCCCCTCCCTTGGCCCGCCTCGAGGGCCTCGATCGCCCGCCGGTGGTCCTCGTCGTCGATGGGCTTGCCGTGCCAGGCGCTGCGGCCTTCCATGAAGGGCACGCCCTTGCCCTTGACGGTGCGGGCGATGATCGCCTTGGGTCTCGGCCCGCCGCGGCCGGCCTCGGCGAACGCCTTGCCCAGCGCATCCGTGTCGTGGCCGTCGCATTCGAGAACGCCCAGGCCGAACGACCGCAGCTTCGCGGCCAGGTCCCCCAGCGGCATGATCTCCGCGACCGGGCCGTCCAACTGAACGCCGTTGCGATCGACGATCACCGTCAGGGCGCCCAGGCGGAACTTCGCGGCGGCCATCATCGCCTCCCAGTTCTGCCCCTCGTCCAGTTCGCCGTCGCCGACCAGGACGTAGACCTGCCAGTCCTTGCCCGCCAGCCTCGCGGCCAGGGCCATGCCGACGCCGGCGGAGAGGCCCATGCCCAGCGATCCGGCCGACATCTCCACCCCGGGCGCCTTCCGCATGTCCGGGTGGCCCTGGAGAATCGACCCGGCCTGCCGCAGCGTCGGCAGCTCGGACTCGCTCAAAAAACTCTTGGCGGCCAGGACCGCGTACAGCGCCGGGGCGGCGTGGCCCTTGGACAGGACGAACCGGTCGCGGTCGCCCCAGGCGGGCTCGCCCGGGCGGTAGCGCAGCACGCCGTTGTAGAGCGTCCAGAGGATCTCGACGCACGAGAGGCTCCCGCCGCTGTGGCCGCTGCCGGCGGTGTGGATCATGTCGACGATCGTCCGCCGGAGGCGGAGGCAGTCGTCCAGAGGGGTCGGGGCGTTCGTCATGGCGCTGCCTCTCGATCGAGATACGGCCGCAGATACGAATGCCACTTCCTTAACGGCCCTTAAGCAAAACGGTCTCCGGTTACCGATGAAGGTTTTGTCACAAACACTCTCGGTAAGGAGACCGCTATGCGTACCGGCATTATCGGCACGGAGGCCGCCGGAAGTCCAGCGCTTTGCGACGCCCTCCAGC
>JAAYZK010000462.1 GCA_012514895.1 Planctomycetota bacterium
ACCCCACATTCCCAGGGCGCTGCCCTGGGCTGTCCTATCATGCCCTTTCAGGGCATGGCTCTCTATGCGACCCCGCATCCCCAGGGCGCTGCCCTGGGCTGTCCTATCATGCCCTTTCAGGGCATGGATTCCATGGGGCCCCGCATTCCCAGGGCGTTGCCCTGAGCTGTCCTATCATGCCCTTTCAGGGCATGGCTCTCTATGCGGCCCCGCATTCCCAGGGCGTTGCCCTGGGCTGTCCTATCGAGCCCTTTCAGGGCTCACGGCAACTGACGGCCGAGGTGTCAGGACGCAGGCTATCGCGGCCGGCAAAGAGTGTCAAGCGACCGCGAGCCATAGAGCGTCCTTGCCGCCGCACGGGCCGGTTGTGTACGATCGTGCTGTCATAGACAACGCGGACCTCACGCAAAGGACCCTCCCATGATGACGCGGCTCGGCGGCGCGTGCCTGATGACCCTGGCCCTGCTGGCGGCGGCGGCGCCGGCGGCGATCTACTACGTGGACTACGACGGCGGGGACGACGCCCATGCCGGGACCGCCGCCGAACAGGCCTTCAAACACTGTCCCGGCGACCGCGCCGCGACCGCCAACCCCAAGGCCGTCCGCCTCCTGCCGGGCGACGTCGTCCGCTTCAAGGGCGGCGTGGTCTACCGCGGGTCGATCGAGGTCACCCGCTCGGGCGAGCCCGAGCGGCCCATCGTCTACGACGGCAACACGGACGGCACGTACGGCCGCGGGACGGCCGTCATCGACGGGTCCGAGCCGCTGACCGGCCTGACCCCGTGCCGCTCGGCCGATGAGGCATGGGGCAATCCCGACTGGGCCGGGATCTCCTGGGCGTACGTCCCCAAGGGCGCCGCCTGGGGCACGATCAACCTCTGCCAGGGCAACACGGTCCTGCCTGTCGCCCAGGACCCCAACCCCGCCGACCCGCTGTTCCAGGAACGCCCCGCCGACTACGTCGCCACGGACGGCCAACACGTGCGGACGCTGACGGACTTCCAGGTCCGCTACGTCAGCCGCCACGACCAGACCGACAACCGCCCGCTGATCAGCATGTTCGACGGGTCGGACCACTCGGCGGTCATCCACGGGCTCAACGGCCAGGGCGCCGTCGAGATCGCCCTGCCCCGCCCCGTCACCGTCACCGCCCTGGGCCTCACGCCGCAGAAAGGGTACGGCCAGCCGAGGACCGTCAGCTTCGTCGCCGACGGCCGCGAGATCCTGCGGGCCGAGCTGAACCACACGCCCGAGGCCTCCGCCGAGCAGCGCTTCGCCCTCGACCAGCCGGCGACGTTCTCGACGCTCGTCGTCCGCTTCCTGGCGGCCCACCCCCGCCGGCCCGGCGAGGAGCCGGCCGACTGGGGCGCCGTGCAGCGGATCGCCGCGTACGACGCCGGGGGCGACAACGTCCTGCTCACGAAACGCACCACCGTCCTGACCGACCCGGACTACTTCACCGGGGACGACCCGCACACCTACGACAACGCCCTGCTGGCCCTCTACGCCGCCCCGGCGATGGTCTACTACAAGCGGGTCCTCGATTACGACCCCGACGCCGGGCGCATCACCGTCGAGACGCTCGGCCACAACGAGGTGCCCTACGAGCGCGGCGGGGCCTACGCCATCGTCAACAGCATCCGCCACATCGACCGGCCCGGCGAATACGCCCTCGTGCTCGACGCCGAGGACGACGGCCGCCACAAGGTGTTCGTCCGACCCCTCCCGACGTCCGACGGCGCGGAGCCGGACCTCTCCTTCAGCCGCCACGCCGCGGGGTTTTCCATCCGCGGGGCCTCCTTCGTGACGATCCAGGGCTTCGTCATCCGCCGCCAGGGCTGGTCGCGGCCCGGGGGCACCGGCATCGACGCCGACGGAAACGGCGCGACCGACCTGAAGATCGACCGCGTGACCGTCCGCAACCTTCGCGGCACGGGGGCGGGCATCCACATCAACCGCTACACCAACGTCCTGGTCCGCCACTGCCGCATCGAGGAGAACGCCTGGCACACCAAGGGCATCCTCGTCCGCAACAGCACCAACGTCGTCGTCCTCCAATGCGCCCTGCACCGCAACACGTCCACCGCCCTGGACTACTACACCGTCACCAACGGTGCCGTCCGCGGCTGCCTGCTGACCGACAATCGCGGGATGCACGCCAACGGCCTGACCTTCTACGTCGGCTGCCGCGACATCCTCGTCGACGGCAACACCGTCCTGCGGGGCAACGCCGCCTTCACCTGCCAGGACGGGCGGAACATGATCATCCGCAACAACGTCCTGTCCGGCTCGCCCGCCATCGGCCTGTGGGGCGGCCGGCCGTTCGACAACATCGTCATCGCCAACAACCTGCTGCTGTTCGACGGCGCCCGCGGGGAGACCTTCGGCGCCCTCTACGGCGGCAACCCCGGCAGCACGGGGCTGACCCTCGCCAACAACATCGTCGAGGGCCTCAGCGGAAACATCCTGCGCAAGGCCGACATCCACCACAACATCTTCACCGAGTACGGCCCGGTCCTGCGGCCGGCACTGCTCGGCGACAACCTCTACGTCCCCCAGAAGGACGCCGTCATCCGGCAGACGGGCGAGCACACCTGGGCGCCGGCGCCCGACAGCCCCGCCCTCGGGGCCGGCGCCGACCTGGGCGTCATCACGGCCGTCAACGTCGCGGGCCTGCCGCGCCGCGACGATGAGCCCGTGGACATCGGCCCGCTCCTGCCGCGCCGCCCCGTGGCGGCCGAAGGCGACACGCTCGATCCGCGCTCGTTCACCTTCTCCCTGGGCGGCCACAGCTTCGGCCCGCCGGCCGTCGTCGGCACGCCGAATTACACGTCCCGCTTTACGCCGCGGGAGGGCGCCGAACCCCTCACCGTCAGCGCCCTGGACTTCACCGCCGAGGGCGGCGGCCGCCTGGGCAAGCGCCTCGGCGCCGGGTTCATCCTCAACTGGGACAACGACGGCCACTGGGTCGAGTGGACCGTCCAGGCCCCCGTCCAGGGGCCCTACGAACTGGTCATCGACCACGCCTCCGAGATGCCCTCGACCCGCCAGTTCCTCCTGAACGGCTCGCCCGTCGCCGGCCTGGAGGCCGTCCCCTTCGGCGCCACCGGCTCCTGGCACGCCTTCGACCGCACCGCCCTGCCCGCGACCCTGCCGCTGCGCGAGGGCCCCAACACGCTGCGCATCATGAACCGGGGCGGCTCGATGAACTTCCGCACCCTCCGCTTCCTGCCCGTCGTCTCATCCGAGCCGGGGCCGCAGCGGACCATCGAGGCGGACTGATCCGCCCCCGCGACCGGCCGTCCATCCGCCGCCGCTCCCATCCGGGCGCGGCTGCCTCCGGTCCGTGCGCGGCCTCCCTCCGGAGCCCGCGGGGACCCGACGAACGACCGCCCGAGGGGGGCGAAAAAGATGTACCCCCTCACCCTAAGGGCGCGTTTGGCAGGTATCGCGCGGCGCCCAGGACCGCGCACGAGGCTTTTTCGCGCCCATCGGCGGCGCGCCGCTCGTCAGCCCCGACCTGTCCGCCGCAGCCCCCAGCAGGAATGCGACTGACTAGCACAACCCCTGTCCCCCGCATGAGATACGCGGCGGAAATCCGAAGCACGAAACTCGAAATCCGAAACAAATCCCAAACGGCAAAACCGAACGGAGAAGCACCAAACCCTGGGGCTCGGCCGTTTGGATGCTTGCCGTCTTTCCTGC
>JAAYZK010000061.1 GCA_012514895.1 Planctomycetota bacterium
CGCACGAGGCGGCGCCGGGGTACGAGACGATTCCCTTCGTCGAGCAGGGGGAGGCGGTGGCCGACCGGGAGTCCATCCACGCGTGGACCAGCGAGCGGGCGGTCTGCACGGGCGTCTGCGCCCTGAACGACTTCGACTTCACCGCGCCGGCCAAGTCGCTTCTGGCCGAGTCTGCCATCGAGCGTTCGCATGAGGGCCCGCCCCTGGAGTGGTTCGACTACCCCGGCACGTACACGGAGTTCGCCGACGCGGAGGCCTACTCCCGCATCCGCATCGAGGAGTTCCAGGCCCGCCACGAGCTGGCCCAGGGCCAGTCCAACGCCCGCGGGATCGCCCCGGGCCGCACGTTCGAACTGGCCGACTTCCCCCGCGCCGACCAGTGCCGCGCGCACCTGGTGGTCTCGGCGGCGTACCGGGCGGAGTCCGACGCGTTCGACGGGTCCGGCCAGCCGGCGGGGCGCGGCCCGCTGTTCGAGTGCAGCTTCACCGCCATGAGCGCCGAAGAGACTTTCCGCCCGGCGCGCACCACGCCCAAGCCGATGATCCGCGGACCCCAGACCGCCGTGGTGGTCGGCCCGGACGGCGAGGAGATCCACACCGACGAGTACGGGCGGGTGAAGGTCAAGTTCCACTGGGACCGGTACGGCAGCGCCGACGAAAACAGCTCCTGCTTCATCCGCGTCGCGCAGGTCTGGGCGGGCAAGAAGTGGGGCGGGATGTACATCCCCCGCATCGGGCAGGAGGTGATCGTCGAGTTTCTCGAGGGCGACCCCGACCGCCCGATCATCACCGGACGCGTCTACAACGGCGCGTGCATGCCCCCCTACGACCTGCCGGGCAACAAGACGGTCTCGACGCTCAAGTCCAACTCCTCCAAGGAAGGCGACGGGTTCAACGAGGTCCGCTTCGAGGACAAGAAGGGCTCCGAGCAGCTCTTCATCCACGCCCAGCGCAACCAGGACATCCGCGTCGGCAACGACTGCTTCGAGCACATCGGCCACAACCGCCACCTGGTGGTCAAGACCGACCAGTTCGAGCACGTCGAGAACAACCGCAGCGAAACCGTCGACGCCGACCACGTGGAGAAGATCGGCAAGGACCGCCACCTGACCGTGAAGGGCAAGGAAGCCAAGTCCGTCGGCGGCAGCGAGTCGTTCACCGTGACCGGCGACGTGATCGAGGTGTTCAAGAAGAACCACAACGAAACCGTCACCAACGACTACTATCTCAAGGCCGACAACATCGTCATCGAGGGGCTGACCAACATCACGATCAACGTCGGCAACTCGTACATCGCCATCGACAAGAGCGGGATCCGGATCGCCACCGACGGCGACATCGAACTGGACGCCAAGAAAGGCATCTCCGGCAAGGCGCTGAAGGACATCGAAATGAAGGCCACCGCCAACCTCAAGCTGGAAGCCACGGCCAACGCCTCGATGAAGGGTTCCGCCGGGGCGAAGGTCGAGTCGTCGGCGATGACGGAGGTCGCCGGCGGCGCCATGGTCAAGGTCAAGGGCGGCATGGTGATGATCAACTGATGCTGAAGGAGCGACACCGGTGAAACCCAAGACGGGCACCGACAGAGTACCTGTGCCGCCGGCCGCTCCCGAGGCGGCCAAGGAGGCCGACCGGACCGACTCGGGCCTGTTGAGCAAGTGGCAGGCCCTCCAGGCCCAACTGCAGGCGGGCCAGACCGATTCGGCCCAGGCCAAGCCCTTCAAGCCGCCCGATGAGGAGCAGGCCGAGGACCAGCCGGCCGGCTGGATCGAGGTCGAACTGGTCGACATGGACGACAGGCCCGTGCCGGGAGAGGCCTACGAGATCACACTGCCCGACGGGGAGACCGTCGCGTCCGGCACGCTGGACGAGAAGGGCCTGGCCCGCATCAACGGCATCGAGCCGGGGACGTGCAGGATTTCCTTCCCGAACCTCGACGAGGAAGCCTGGGAACCCGCCTGACGCCGTGGCTGGAACGAAAGGAGATGCGCCATGCCGCCCGCGGCACGCCTGACCGACATGCACGCCTGCCCGATGGTCACCCCCGGGACGCCGCCGGTGCCCCACGTCGGCGGGCCCGTCACCGGCCCCGGGGTGCCGACGGTGATCATCGGCGGGATGCCCGCGGCGGTGATGGGCGACATGTGCGTCTGTACGGGACCGCCCGACACGATCGCCAAGGGCTCAGCCACCGTCCTCATCGGCGGAAAGCCGGCCGCACGCATGGGCGACACGACGGCGCACGGCGGATCGATCGCCCTGGGGTGCCCCACGGTGATGATCGGGGGATAGCGGCCCGGCGCCACTGAGTGACCATGAACAACACCAACGTCAACGTCAGACCGCTGCCGGACGGGTATCTCGCCGTGCCGATCGACGCGGCGCAGACGGCCGTCCCCATGCGGATCTGTGCGCTCGTCCGCCGCCAGGCCGAGCCCGCCGGGGGGCACCTGGTCGTGCTGCGCCACACGATGGACGCCAGGATCGTCCTGGGTTGCCTGGCCGACGCCGGCGGGGCCGTGCACCAGTGGCTGGAACTGTGGATCCAGGATCTTTCGGGCCTGGCGGCCGCGTCGGAACTGTGCCGCGAGTCGCTCACCAACGCCGTTCTGGACCAGCGCTGGCGCCGCCGCGCCGAGGCGATGGCGGCGCTGGAGGGCGCCGCGGTCATCCGCACCGGCTGGGAGTGCGACCATCCCCGCCCGGTCGCCATCGATCTGGACGCCGCCGCCCCGGTCCACCCGGCCGACGCCGACAGCGGCGATGTGTGGACGTTGTGCACGGACGACGCGGTGCTGGCCGGGAGGGGGCTGGCGGCCTACAGCGGTTCGCTGCAGCGGTACCTCTATCTGGCCCAGTGGGGTCCGAACTACCCCTTCGCGGCCACCGACGACACCGCGGCGGCCCCCGCCGGCTGCAGGCCGCTGGCCGAACTGGTCGGACCGCACGTCCCGCTCAACCCCGCCGGCGGGCTGATGATGGTCCGCGCGCACGGCCCGGTGGGCTACGAGACGTTCTGCGACCTGCTCGGCGGCGGCGCCTGGGACGGCCCGCTGCACGGCCGCCTGCCGCTGGTCGTGGACCCCGCCGTCAACGCCGTCAGCCGCGACAGGGCCTCCGCCTGGCCGGACGGGCTGGGGTTCCTGGGCGCCACCGGCCGCGCCGGGCGGATGGCCGAAGCGCTCCACCTGAAGCTGCGGCTGCTGGCCGACGCGGTCGCGCAGGTCCGCGCGGCGGTGGCGGCCCTGGGCCGTCCGATCCTGTCGGTCACCGCCGACAGCTTCCGCGTCCACCTGGGCCCGACCGGCCGGGGCCTGCCGCTGCTGTGGACGGGGCGGGCGGTCCTGGCCGATCCCGGCGACGCGGTGGAGCTGGCCATCGCCGGCAGCGACGAACGCTATTTCGTGCCGGGCGCCGGGGGCGGAATGTCGATCTACCGCCCGGCCTCGGCGACCGGCCAGGTGATCCGCGGGACCGCGGACGTGCGGATCCGCCAGGTGATGGAGGACGCCGGCGGCGCCATGGTCCTGGAAGGGACCTTCGCGACGCAGGAGCGGATGGCGGCGACGCCCAACGACCTGGTCTGGGTCCGCCTGCCGGTCGGCGGCCGTCGCGTGGACCTGTGCGCGCACCTCGAGCAGCAGTCGGCCCTGGCCGCCGGCGAGTGGCGGTTCCGGACGATCCGCCAGCGGCTGGCCGGGGACGTCGTCGCGGCGCTGGGCGCGGCCAAGGGCGTGCCGCTGTCGGGCGTGATGTTCGACGTGATCCCGCCGATGTCCAGCCCGTCGGACCTGTACGCCCTGGGCGTGCTGGCCGTCCGCACGCTGCTGGTGAACGCCGGCACGTCGCTGCCGATCGCCCTGGACGAGACGCTGAGCCTCGCCCGCCAGGTGCAGCAGGGCGGGGGCGGGCCGGCGCCGCTGGCCGAGCGGATCGCCTCGGTCTTCGCCGCCGACGGGCGATGGGCCGCGTCGGTCGGCCCCGGGCGCCTCCTGGCCGAGCCGGCGGAGGCAGGTGCCGCGCTGGAGGCGATCCCCCTGGAACTGTGGGCCGAGGTGCTGGCGGTGCTGGTGGCGATGTTCCCGGGCTTCGGCCCCGACAGCCGCTGCGCCGACCTGGCCGACACGCGCGGCGGCCCGCTGCAGGGGGTGTTCGACGCGACGATCGACCAGCTCGACCGGCTGGGGGCCCGCACCCGCAGCCTCGTCCTGATCGACTGGCGGCAGACCCGCGAGGTCCACGACGCGATCCGCCGCCACCTGGGCACGCCGTGATGCGCGTGCGGGAGATGTAATGACAGTCCGTTTTCAGTGAAAAAGGAGACTCCGTCATGAAGAAAGCAGATTGCCTGTGGGTCAGCGGGATCGTGTTCCTGTCCGTCTTCGCCGGCGCCGGCTGCCGAGCCGTCTCGCGCCCCGACGTCATCGTGACGCTGGATGCGGTGGATTCCCGCGGGGCCAGCCCGACCGTCGAGGTGCACCTGATCGGCGTGAACAACCAGGGCCGGTACCTCAATCTCCGCGACATGACCGCCTACGACTGGAACGCGATGCGCGCCGGCGGCGAGGCCTATGTCATGAAGTTCGGCAACGATACCGACCGGACGCTGACGCTCGATTCCGGCGACCCGATCTGGAGGGCCTGGGACCGCCCCAGGCAGTTGTTCGTCATCGCGTCGTTCCCGCCCGGCCAGGACGGCCAGGGTCCGCGACGGCTGGTCCTGCCGCTGAAGTGGAATTCGTGGATCGGCAAGGACATTCCCATCTCGATCCAGCAGACCGGCCTGGTCTGCCAGGAGAGGTACAAGGCCTGGAATCCGTTCGAGGATTGACCGGGCTGATCACCCATGGCAGTGTTCGGCGGGTACCAGACCGTCCGTGAGTTGCCCCACCGGGGGCACATCGCCGTCCACACGGCCTGCGCCGCGGGCGGGGCGGACGAGGCGTACCTGATCCGCAGCTTCTCGGCGTCGTCATCGTTTCTGCCGGGCGGCGCGGCCGAAGGCCAGATCACCTCGCTGCTCGACTCGGCCGAGGCGCAGAAACGTGCCGCCGCGGCCGGGGCGCACTGGGCGAAGGTCGTCGAGGCCTCCCGTACCGACGACGGCGCGTACGTCGTCACCGAGTACCCCGGCGCGGACCTGCAGCATTTCATCCACGGTCGCGTCCGCTTCGGCGCCGCTACCCTGGCGGCGGTGGTCGGGGGGATCGTGGCCGCCCTGGCCGAGTTGGAGAAGGCCTGCGGCCGTCCCCACGGCGCGCTGGATCCGACGGTGGTGTGGCTCTCGCCCGCCGCGGACCCGGCCGCCGCTGAGGTCCGTCTGGCTTTTCCGTCGCCCGCCGGGCAGCTCGACGCCCGGGACGGTCCCGCCGCCGACCAGCGGGCGCTGGGGGCCATTCTCTACGCGATGGTCATGCACCGCCCGCCGGACGCCATCGGCGGCATGGCCATCCCCGAGACGCCCGAATGGTCGAAGCTGCCCGGCTGGCGGGACCTGACCGGCCGCCTCCTGGCCGCCGGGCGCGCCGAGCCGCCCCTGCTCCTGGCGGACCTGGCCCAGCGCGTGGCGCAACTGGCGCCGCCCCCCGCGCGCAGGTCGCCGGCCAGGCTCATCGCCGCGATCGTGCTGCTGGGCGTGCTGATTGCCGGGGGCCTGTTCGTCTGGCGCAGGCCTGACGGCGGGGGCGGCGGCGGGAGCGTCGACTACGCCGTCGTGGCTGAGGACATCGAGTTGAATGCCTGGTGGTACTACTGGCTGGCATTCCTGGAGCACCTCAGAGCGACCGACGACTGGCGGAGGTGGGAGGCCGCCTGTCCCGTGATGGGAACGATCTCGATGGAGATGCGCGAGCACGGCGCCTCGTTCAAGCCGCCGGGACCCGCGGTGAGCGACACGCTTCGCGACGAGGTCGGCTGCGACGCCCGGAAGATCGCGGATCTGCGCGACGAGGGCCGTCCGCCCCCGGGCCATGAGGCCGAGGTGGCGGAGCTGCGCGATGGACTGACCGACCAGACGGCCGCGGCCATCGCCGGGGCGCATGCCAGGGCCTCCAGGATCCGCGCCCTGCTGGGCGTCTTCCCTGCGGGCCAGGAACCCCCGGAGGGCCATCTTCTCAAGAGGCTCGACGACGCCCTGAAGGCATTCAAGGACGAACGGGGCTGGAGCGGCCCGGCGGCGGAGATCCAGGAGATCGTCGACGACCTTCGCGGCATCCTGTGCACCGGCCGCTCCCTGTCCGAGGAAAGGGATCTGCGCAGGTGCATCGATGACCTGTGCGTTGCCGACGGGAAGGTCGCCCAGATCGAGGAGCAGTACGAAGGGTTGGCCTCTCTGACCGCGGACCTGTCGGCCTTCGGCGAGCGGACGCTGGCGCAGTTCGGCCAGGCCGCCGCGCGGCATCTGCAGATGCGTCTGGCCGGCCGGGCCGCCACGCTGGATGCCGCCAGGGAGGCAGTCGGGAGTGTTCGCGCGCAGGCGGCCAGCCTGAGGGAGTCGGCCGGCCACTGGAAGGAGAGGGTGCACCACGAAGCGTTTGACGCGACGTTCAAGCCCGAAGAACCGGTCACGCTCAGGACCTTCGAAACCTGGTACGCCGTGGTCAACTCCCCGGACGTGCGCAAGGACCCGGGGGAGGATCCCCGAACGCCGGAGTGGAACAAGGCCGTCCAGGCCGACCTGGCCGCGCTCGAGGCGATCGCGGCTGAACTGCAGGAGCCGCTGAAGGACGACGAAGGCTTCCGCTGGTGCCGCGACCGGCACGTCTCGCTGTCGGAGGAATGGACCGGGATCAACGGGTCCTACTGGGTCGAGACGAAGAGCAGAGAGATCAGGAACGGCGCCGACCGTCTTGCCAACGACGCCAGGACCGCCCGCGACCAGGCCGAGAAGCGAAGGAGTGAGAACTACCTCCCCCGGGATCGCGACCCGCGCCTGCCCGTGCGCGCCCTGGTTGACGCGGTCGGCCGGAGCCTTGGCCAGCTGGAGACCTCCGGTGACGGCGACGGCGGCTTCCGGCGGGAACTGCAGGCCTGCCAGGCCGCATGGAGCGAACATCGGGCCAGGCTGGAAGAGGCCGAGCAGCTCCGCTGGATCAGGGCCGAGCAGACGGGCATCGAGGATCGCGTGGAGGCGCTGCGGGGGCCTCTGGATGATCTGCAGAACCGGGTGGCCGCCCTGTACGAGGAAATCGACCCGCGTCCGCCGCTGGATCAGCTCTGCGCCGAGGCCCGGCGGGCCTTGACGGCTGGGGGTGTCGAGCCGGACGGCATGGACTGGAACGCCAGGCTGACCGGCCTGGAAGGACGGGTCGTCACCCTGAAGGCGCTGGATCTCGCCCGCAACGGCGACGACATCCGGAAGGAAGCCCCGCAGGTCCGTTCGGAGCTCGAAACCCTCCTGGCCGAGATCGACCGCAGCGTTGAGCCGCTCCCCGAGGAGGAGCACCCTCTGCGGGGACCGGACGGGTGGAAGTGGCAGGAGGACCGGCAGGCCGTTGCGGCGCTGCTGGAGGAACTGCCGGACAGCGGGAGTTCCAGGGGGCAGCTCGACGAGATCGTGACGGCCGTCGAGGACCTCGACGCGCTCAGTTGGAACGGGCGCAACCGCGAGCGCATCGTCAACGGCGCCAGGAGCCGCAGGGAGCAGATGGAGGCGTTGCGGGAGAGGGCGGCCGACGAGGTTCACCGGGCGTACGAGGCCCTGGCGATCGAACTGAGAGGCCTGACCGTCTCCCGCACCCTCCCGGAGATCCAGGATGCGTGGGCGAGACACCTGGACGCCCTGATCGAGGGCACGCCGCGGCAGTCGCCCTCCCGCCTCAGGTCACAGGCCGGGGATCTCCGTGATCGCCTGGCGGGGCTTGATGAGAAGGCCCGATCCCTGGGCGCGGCCGAAAGGAGGGACCGGGCGGTACAAGGCGCGCTGGGCGCGATCTCGACTGGAACCGCCGATGGTCTGCCCGCGGTGGCCGTCGCCGATGGGTGGGCCGGGGCGATCGAGGCCCTGGAGGCCCTGCGCACGGATGAGACCGGGATCGTCGAAGTCTTCGACCAGGCCCGCAGGAGACTGGACGAGGGCTACGGCTGGAAGGAATCGCCCGCCGGCGGCCCCAGCATCGAGGGGCTGGTCGCGGGTTTCCTGGAGGACGGCCGGTGGGGGGGGCTCGCCGCCGAGATCAAGGAGTTGGAGACGATCCGCGGCCGCCTGGACCTGCTGCGGGCGATCGAAGAGGGAACCGTCAGCCTGACCGATCTGCAGGAACAGGCGAGATCCTCCGAGGTGCTTGCCATTCGCCGGACGGCCTGGACCCGGCTGGCCGACTTCCCCTGGCCCGCCGGCATCGATCAGATGCAGTCTGAGAAGACGTGGCATCAGAACCTGCTGAACATCGTCGACCTGCTGGCCGGCGAAGACAGGAAACGCGAGCTGAGAACAGCCATCGAGCAGGAATGCCGCAGGCGTTGGGTCGTCGGGTTCGAGGCCCTGGAGGCGCCCGCGCACATCCAGCAGGCCGTCGTCCTGGCGGAGGAGTTCGCCATCGACGACATCGCCGGTCTGTCCCTGGCGGGCCGGGCGGCGTTCCTCTATGAGTTCCACTGCTTGGTCGAACTGGAGGGCCCCTACGCGCCCGCCGATCCGACGGCGACGTGGGAGACGATCGACCAGGCCGACGCCAGGAAGCTGCGAGACCGTTTCATCGAGGCGGTGGGGGGGATCCAGGGCCTGGACGCCGCCACCGACGGGAATGCCCGGGCGCTGCTGGAAGCCCTGGCCGGCACCGAAGCCGAGCAGGGGGGCGGCAATCTCACCAACCAGCTTGGCCCGGACTGGACGGCCGCGTCGTCCGGGGGCAACCGCGTGACGTTCACCTATGCGGGAAGGGCCTCCCTGGACTACAAGGGCCCCGTCGCGCTCGACTTCGTCCTGGTGGCCCCCGAGGGCGGCACGCGGGCGTACGTCTGCACCACCGAGGCGCCCCTGTGGCTGTGGCAGCTCAACCTCCGCGCCGCCCCCGCCGAGAAGCGAGCCGCCGTACCGGACATCGCCGTGCGGGCCGAAGGCTTCGTTGGGTGGGACCGGGCCGGCACGCGAAACATCACGCTCCGCCGGACCAGAGCATGGTGGACGCTGGACGACATGCAACTGAATCTGCTGAAACTGGCCAACAGGCCGGCAACCGCCCTGGGAAACCGGCCCGACAGCAACGCGCCGGACTGGGATCACCCGGTGCACTACGTCCCGGTCCGGACGGCCGAGGCCATGGCCGGCGCCCTGGGATGCCGCCTGCCTACCGTGAACGAGTGGAGGGCCGCCTATCATCAGGACCGTGAGTGGATCGACGGCCAGTGGTCCTCCCCGGCCGGCGCGCCGCTGGCACTGAACCTGCGCGACCGGACGTGGAGCACGCAGAAGGCCGATGTCGCCGCGATGGTCCAGGGCGTGGACATCGCCCTGCCGAGCCTCTGGCCGCTGAAGCATGCCTACGCGTGCACCGACCGCAGCGAGGACCCCGTGACCGGGCGCGACGACGGCAGCCTCTACCTGATGAAGGTTGCCGACCGTGGGGGAGGGACCTTCCGCCACCTCGTCGGCAACGTCGCCGAGTACGTGACCGACGCCGACGCGACGGTGAAGGTCATCGGCGGCTCGGCGTGGTCCAGCCCCGCCCAGTGGAGCGGCAACGACGACAGGCCCTTCGATGCCCCGCTGGACGTCCAGGAACCGCAGCGCGGCTGCTGTGACGTGGGGTTCCGCCTGGCGTTCACAGCGCCCGGCGACCCGATGGGCGTGAAGATCAGGAAGGTGCTCGCCGACCGCCAGTGGTGTGCGACGGCGCCGAGCGGCTGACGCGGCGGCAGAGACGACGTGCCGGCCTCCGCAGGCCGTTCGCCGGGCGATCTCAGTCGTTCCGTGCAATCGCCGTCGCCGTCGGGGCGTCGGCGCCCATGAACAGCGAGGCGCCCAGCGCGTCGCCGGCCGCCAGGGAGAAGCCGCCGGCGGGGGCGGACGGGGCGTCGGCCGACGCCGCGGGGGCGGCCGGGGCCGTCTGCATGGGAGTTACGGCCGTCGAGCATCCCGCGATCAGCATCAGTCCCACCGCCAGCATCGCCATCAGACCAATCGAGTTGCCTGCGTGCATCTTCAGTCCCTCCAGTAGTCCCGGGTTCGCCCGGGCAGAGGCGCCCTGCGCCGCGGATGTGCGGATCGTGGCGCCACAGAGGAACCATACAATTCATCCGCCGGCCATCCCAGCGGAGGCGTCCCCAGGTCCCGTTTTTGTCAGGAGATAGGTCGGACGCCCCCCTCCGCCTTCTCCGGGGATACGACCTAAGTCCAGCTTCTTTGAAGAGATAAGATAGATAATCTGGGAAAGATGCCGTGTGCGTCTGTTCCTGTGTTTCCAACCGGAGGTCCGGGAGGATGTCCGGTGGGGCATGGCCATGAAGTCCCCGAGGGGGACGTGTCAGCGCCGGCGTTCAAAAAAGGCGTTGCGGCGTGCCGGCGATGGCGATATAGTTGTCGCACCTTGGATTGCGGTCGTTTCCTGCTTTGACATAGGCGGGATCACATCGTGTCGGGACACGACTCCAACAGGGCGGACCTAGTCGCCGCGACGGCCAATCGCCTGCGGATGGTTCAGGTCGATTTCGCCGACGCCGACGAAGCGGTGCGCGCTGAGTATCTCCACGAGCAGATCGAACGGGCCCTGGCGAAGCTTCTGCCGGATCAGCGGCAGGGGTTCCTGGCGGCCCTCATGGACCAGTTTCCCCGGTGGGACGCCTCCGCGCCGCCTCCGCCTGTCCCCCAGGCGCCCGCCGCACCGGCGGCGTTGAGCGCCGAGGATCTGCTGTCGCGGCTCATCGACGCCGCGGCGGAGATGGACGAGGGCCGGCGGGCGGCGCTGGCCGGCCGTCTGCGACAGGCGGGTCTGGCCGGCGGCCGGTCGGACGCCGCGCCCGGCGGCGACGACGAGGCGCTCCGTCGTGCGATGAGGCTCGCCCCGGACGCCCCTGTGCACCTGGACCGTGCGGCGGCGCTGGCGGCGGCACTGGTGGAGTTCGCGGCCCAGTTGGACCAACTGGCGTGGGGCGCCTGGCGGACCATCCGGCCCAACGCCGAGATCCGCAGGCGCGAGCCGCTCCGCGAGACCGTGGCCCGCATGGTGACGGGGGACGCCGACGCGTCGGCGGGGGTGAAGGAGGCCCTGGCCACGCTGGGTGTGCTGGTGGGGGCGATGATCCACGGGATCCCCCAGGCCGGACTGGTCGCCGAGAGGCGGATGGAGACGTTCGCGCCCAAGACCATCGAGAGCATCATCGGCCCCGGGCCGATCTGGGTCAACAAGGAGACCCGGATGTGGAACAAGTACGTGGAGTTGTGGCAGGCCGCCGAGGGCGGCCGTCTGCGGCACGAGATCCTCAGCGCCATCGCTCAGCATGTGGAAGCGCTCATGAATAACCGCTAAGCGGGGAAAGCAGATCATGGCCGGCGAAGGACAGGTTCACTGGCACGAAGGGCTGTTTCTCCAGCCCCATCACCTGCAGGCGATGCAGCGGCACCTGCTGGACCGCCTCGCCGCCGAGCGGACGCTGGGCTGGCCCTATCCCTACGGGGTCGTGGAGGCCAGGCTGTCGGCCGACGCCCTGGAGAACATGCAGATCCAGTTCGACCGGCTCCGCGTGATTACCAAGCGGGGCGTCGAGGTCGACTTCCCCCACAGCGCCGACCTGGCGACCCGCGAGTTCAAGCACCAGTTGGAGGCCTCCGGCGGGGCGCTGACGGTCTACCTCGGCGTGCCGCTGTGGTATCCCACGCGCGGCAACGCCATCGAGGGCGGCGGGGCGGACGCCGCCGCCGTCCGGCGGCTCTACCGGGTCGAGCCGGTCGACCGGGCGGACGAGAACACCGGCCAGAACGTCCAGACGGTCATGGTGCGCCGGATCAACGCCATGATCCTCTTCGACAGCGACGACCACGCCGACATGGAGGTCCTGCCGCTGATGCGGATCGTCCTGGGGGCCGGCGAGAACGTCGGGGTCCCCCGGCTCGATCCGACCTTCGCGCCGGCATCGCTGCTGCTGAGCGCCACGCCCGTGCTGCGGGAGACCGCCCGCGACCTGGCACACCAGGTCTCCGCCAGCCGCGGCGAACTCCAGGTGCAGCTCACGCGGGGCGGGTTCAGCATCGAGACGCTTCGGGGCCTGCAGCTCGAACAGATTCTCCGCCTGCGGACGCTGAGCCGCTACGCCGTGCGCCTGATGCACCTGGCGACCGCCCCGGCCGTCAGCCCGTTCCAGATGTACCTCGAACTGGCCGAACTGCTGGGCGACCTGGGCGCCCTGCATCCCGACCGGGGCGTCGGAGAAATCCCCCGGTACGATCACGACAACCCCGCCGCCGCCTTCGCGGCCCTCACCGAGCAGATACGCCCGCTGCTGAAGGGCGCCGTCACCGCCAGCTACGACAAGGTGGCCTTCGCCCGGGACGAGCAGATCCTCGTCGCGGCCCTCAGCGACGAGCAGCTCTCGCGGCCGAACGAGTACTTCCTGGGCATCAGGAGCAACCAGGACCCCCGCGCCATCGCCCAACTGGCCGAGGACGGCGACCGGTTCAAGCTCATGGCCCGGTCGATGGCCCACAGCAACGTGTACGGCCTGCCGCTGGCGGAGGAGCGCCATCCCCCGATGGAGCTGCCCTCCCAGGGAGACCTGCACTACTTCCGGGTCAACCGCACCGACGCCGCCCGCATGTGGGAGCGCGTCGCCCAGGACAAGGCCCTGGGCCTGCGGTGGCCTGACATGGACCTGTCGGACTTCGAGATCACGCTGTTCATGACCATCCCGCAGGGAGGGGCCTCATGACGCTCCTGGAACTGTGCGAACCGCTGTTCCTCTACTACTGCCGCCTCAACCGCTCGGCGCGGAAGCACTCGACGACCGACGGGGGGCGGGTGCGCGGGGACGTCGCGGCGCTGCTGGAGGACATGCGCGCCCGGGCCGCCGCCGACCCGCACCTGGCCGACCAGTTCTCCCGCATCGAGATGGTCCTGATGTTCTTCATCGACGGGATGGTCCGCACCAGCGCGCTGGGCTTCGCCCGCCAGTGGAAGGGCCTGGCGGAGGAGCGCAGGGAACTGGCCGGCGATGAAAAGTTCTTCGACCTGCTCGAAGAGACCCTCGCCGAGCAGGGCAAGGCCGCCGACGAGCGGCTGGCGGTCTTCTACCTCTGCATGGGGCTGGGCTTCACGGGCTGGTACAGCGACCAGCCCCAGTACATCCGCTCCAAGATGCTCGCCTGTTCCAACCGGATGCGGTCGATCATGGACGCCGACGACACCGCCCGGATCTGCCCGGAGGCCTACCAGCACACCGACACCAGCAACCTCGTCGAGCCGCCCGGGCAGAAGCTCGTCGGCATCGGCATCGCCCTGGTCGGGCTGATCATCGCGGTGTTCGTGACCAACTTCCTCATGTTCATGTGGGGTTCGCGGGAGCTGGCCGAGGCCCTGCGGACGATCATCGCGGGAGCGGGCTCATGATGTCGCTGCTGAATCGCTTCGTCGCCATGCCCCGGTGGTTTCAGGCGGGCCTGGCGGTCGCCCTGGGCGGGTCGGTGGTCGGCTCGCTGTACATGCTGCTGCACGGCCCGGCGCTGCTGGTCCTGCTGATCGGCGTGGCGGTGGTGGCGGCACTGCTGGTGCTCTACCGCGCGGTGCTCAAGCGGGCCCGCAGGCGCAAGGCCGCCCGGATGGAAAAGGGCATGGCCGAGCACGCCTCGGCCGGCGCCGTCGCCGGCGCCCCGGCCGAACGCGCCCGCATGGACGACCTGCGCCGCAGCTTCGAGGAGGGCGTCGCGAAGTTCAAGGCCGCCGGGAAGAATATCTACGAACTGCCCTGGTACGTCATCGTCGGGGAGTCCGGGTCGGGCAAGACCGAGGCCATCCGCCACAGCAGCATCGGCTTTCCCCCCGGGCTGCAGGACCGCCTGCAGGGCGCCGGCGGCACCATCAACATGAACTGGTGGTTCGCCGAAGACGCCGTCCTGCTGGACACGGCCGGGCGCCTGATGTTCGAGGAGTCCGGTGCGCGGGAGTGGCGCGAGTTCCTCCGGCTGCTCAAGACCCACCGGGGCAACTGCCCGATCAACGGCATGCTGCTGA
>JAAYZK010000463.1 GCA_012514895.1 Planctomycetota bacterium
GCGACGCCCGCGTGCGGATCAGCACGCCGGTCCGCCCCAGCCCGGGGGCCGGAACCTCCTCGACAACCGTCTCGCCGGAACGAAGATTCTGCAATACCTGCTTCATCCAGTCATCCTTCCACTGGGGCCGATGTTCACGGCACTACTATGGCCGATTCAGAACTGGAACACTCCTGACGACGCGCGGATCAGACATGGGTACTCCCGGGCCCTAGGACAACGTCGCCGGAGGCGGGAACGAGTAGGCCTCGCCGATGAAGCGGTCCCACCCCTGGCGGGGACGGGGCACCACCTCCGGATCACCGGTGAGATAACGGTACAGGTCGATGAGGTTTCGCTTCTGGCGGTCCCACTGGAAATGGGCCTCGTAGGCCGCCCGCCCGTTGCGCCCGGCCTGGGCGAGCTTCTCCGGATGGGCCGCCAGGTCCAGCAGGAAGCTGCGCAGCGCGGCGACGTCGCCGTAGGGCAAGGCCCACCCCAGGTCGAAGGCCCGGGCCACGCAGGCCGGGAAGCTGCCCTCGGTGCAGAGGTACGGCTTGCCCAGCATCATCGCCTCGAACATCTTGTTCGCGCTGGAGATGAACACCACCTTCATCGCCGGGTCGTACAGGATGCTGACAAGGTCCGCCTGGTCCAGGTACTTCAGCGAGGTCTCCAGCGGCACCGGACCCTCAACCGTCGTCTGGGGCGCCGCCGCCAGGTGCTCGCGCACCGCCGCGTTGGGGTTCTTGCCGTACACGTGCAGCCGCCACGGCGTGCCCCGGACCGCCTCGGGCAGCAGGTAAGCGCCCCGGTACTCGGAGATCCTGCCGCTGTAGTTCAAGGTCAGTTCCGCCGACGAGCCGGCCGGGCGGAAGCCTCCGGCGCCCACGTCCTCCTGCGGCACGTTGAGCACCTGGACCACCGGCACCGTCCGGGCGGCCTTGGCGCCGTGGTAGGCGGCGCAGAACTCCAGCATGCCCTGGCTGAGCAGCAGGCCGTCCACGCGGTGCGAAAACACCCGATCGAGCCAGGAGAACACCTGGGGCAGCGGGAAGGGCTTGCCCGTCAGGCACAACCCCCAGGCGTCCCGGATGTCGTAGACAATCTTGTGGCCCGCCCGGCGGCGGGTCTGGACCGCCGGGATGGCGCAGTCGAGGTTCATCACGTGCACGATGTCGAACCTGTGGCGGAGGAACTGCCCGCGAAGCCACCGCCACCAGAGGGGCCAGGAGAGGAAGAACTTCGCGCCGGCCTTGGGGACCTTCCGCCCGTACCGCAGGATCTCCAAGCCATCCGCCTGCTCGCGGGCGGGCTGCTGCCCGGTGAAATCCCAGCACAGCACGGTGACCTTGAAGCCCAGCTCCCTCAGCACGCTGACGACGCGCGGCGCGGCCTGCGTGGTGTCCCAGGCGCTGCCGCGCACGACCGCCACGTGTTTCGAGCCGCCGATGTCCGTCTTCGGTTCAGCCATAGGGTCCGCCATCTCTTCGCAAGACGATGATGAAGCCGTTTGACAACCCATCCGCCGGCGGGGCCCGCGCCCGTCAGCGGGGCGGTCCGGCCTCGGCGGCCTGGCGCAGGAACGCCAGGGCCTTTTCGGTCTGCTGTTCCAGACGGAAGCAGCGGCGTATGTAATCCTGGGCCTGGCGCCCCATCCGCTCGGCGTCGGCCGGGCTGTCGGTGAAGCGCCGGATGCAGCGGGCCAGGCCCTCGGCGTCGTCCACCTCGAACAGCAGGCCCGTGACCTCCGGCATGATCATGTCCTGGATGCCCCCCACCGGCGTGGCGGCGACCGGCCGTCCCAGGCTCATCGCCTCCAGGATCACGCGGGGGTGGCCTTCGGTGTGGCTGGGCAGCGTCACGACGGTGGCGGCGTTCATCAACTGCGGCACGTCGTGGCGCAGCCCCAGCCACTCGACGCGGTCGCTCACGCCCAGCGATGCGGCCAGGGCCCGCACCTCATCGAC
>JAAYZK010000464.1 GCA_012514895.1 Planctomycetota bacterium
CTGGGCGTGCCGCCAACCTGGCGGAAGTCCAGCGAATCAACGAGATGAACCGCCGGAACATGCAGCAACGGACAGCGCCGCCCAACCAGCCTCAACCGACGCCGCAGTGGCCGGGGAGGCCATAATCGATGCCAGAAGAAACCTTTGACAACGTCAACGTGCGAACCGACAATAGCCGCCGAAAGGGGTAGAGTCATGCCCAGAATCAAGTCCATCGCCGTCCTCGTCAGCCTCGTGGCCATCACCAGTCTTGCCTCGGATGCCTTCGCTCGGGGAAGGTATTTCAACCCGCGAATGGCCCGCTTCATGCAGCGCGATCCCGTGGGCACGGCGTATGCGCCACCGATGGCGAGGAACCTTTCGTCGGGGATGTTCACGCAGCCAGATTCACCGGCGCAGTATGGCGACGGGATGAGCCTCTATGAGTATGTACGGTCCCGTCCCACCCGGTTCGTTGATCCCTTTGGCCTTCAGTCATTGGGCGCGGGAGATGATTTGGGCCGGAGACTCTTTGGTGGAGAGCCAGAGAAGTTGTGTTGTGGGAACGCGCTCTACGACCCCAAGGAGCAGTGTTGCGAGGAAGAGACGGTTGTCAACAAAGTCCCTGTGTTTGCTGTCAATCGTGGCGGCCCAAATCAGCAGCCAAGCCGCCCTGGTCTGCCGAGGTGGACCGGTGGTCACATCGACTTGGTGATTCCAGGTTGTGGCATGGTCGGCTTCTACGGTGGAGGAGACGGTGGTGGGTCCGGTCAGAGATGTGGATGTGGATTAGAGGGCTACTTCCTCAACACACCACAAGAATGGTTCCAAGGCGTTGGTCCTAATCTCCCGGGAAGGCCTCACTATGGGGTTGGGCCAGGGGTCACCCTTCCGGATGGGAGCACAATACCTGGTGTTCTCAGTCGGATATGCATGTTGAAAGTCTGCCCGGCAGACGCCAAGAAGATGTGTGACAGATTTGCCGAACTCAGGACGAATCCGGGCGAGTTCAACATCATAGGGAGGAACTGCTCCACAATTGCCTCGCAGATCGTTGGTGCTGGTGGGATTGGCAGTGGACATATTCCTGGCATCGACAACCCACTTGCACTCATGCAGATGTTCGAGGATTCTGGAGCCCAGTGTTTCAACGGATACACATCTTTGTTTGATCCTGACGGAACGATACGAGGGAATATCCACGTACAGATTCCGGGGGGACAGCCCAATGCACCTTACTAGACTCACGCCCTGTCTACTCATGATGGGCGCAGCGATGGCCTTCATCAGTTCATGCAACAATGGAAGCACGATGGTTAACCTGAAGCTTTCGCAGCGGCTTCGTCATGTTGAGATAACCGATGAATCAGTTGCTTCACACAAGGTGACCATAGACACGCAGCAATGGTCAGTGCCGACTAGCTCTTCCATAGCACTCACTCCACTTCCGCCTGAGGTGTCTGAAGTGCGGACAAGGCTCGTTGAGAACAGAGTTACCGAAACAGGTGATCTAGCGTTCGTCTCGGAGGATTCGGTTGCAGTCTTTAGAGTAGTGTCAGGTTCGATTCCATCGCATCCCGGAGCAGTTGGAATACGCCTGCAATATGACAACAAGCTCCTCGGGCAGGAACTGCATGTAGGAAATGAATACACTTTCCGATTCACGTCGGAGGGAGGATTTCTTGATATTGCAGGCATTGTGCCTGGGTACTAGGCGAGCCGTCTCTTGTCGGTCTAGCAGCCCGTTGAAGAATGCCGTTTTCTGTCTATCTGCTACGCCGCCTCGCCGGCGGCGTGAATGAAGCGGGAATCGGCGCGAATCGGGCCGAACGGCCGGTAATGTCGCCAGATGGCCGCCCATCGGGCCATCCAGTGCGCCGGATGCGCCAAAATGGCGGCCGCCAGGCCGCCCAGACCGTCCTGAGCCCGTCGCGGCTTGCCGATCCCGAACAGCCGGCGCATCACCAGACCCAGGTTGAATCCGCCCACGTGAATCAGCAGCCGCTTGAGAATGTTCGGATGGCCCCGAAGGTGCGTTCGGCGCATCCCCCCGGTGTCGTAGCAGTGGGCGAACGTCCGCTCGACGTACTCCCCGCGCTTCCGCATCAATGCCTTGCCGCGCTTGCCCCGTATCCGTCGCCGATTGGCGTACACCGCGTCCCGAGCGTCGGCCTTGCCTTCCCAGTTGCGTTTGCCCCGGCCCGGCTCGCTGACGTAGCTGCGCATCTCCATCGCCGACAGACTCGTCATCGTCGCGTTGCTGTGATACCCCTTGTCCGCCACCACCTCGTCCATCGCCGCCGTACGAACATCGCCCCGCGTCGCCTCATCGGTCTGCACATCCAGCAGGTTCGCCACCGCCGCGTCGATCGTCTCATCCAGGCTCGTCGTGTCCCCCCGGCTGGCCGGCTGGAGCGTCACCGCCACGATCGCCTGGCTGTCCATGTCCACCGCGTGCTCGGCCTTGTGCGCCAGGTGCGTGCGGCCGTCCTTCATCTTGGTGATCCTGGCGTCCGGATCGTGCGGGTGCTCCCAGTCCTTGTTGGAAGCCTTCTTCTTGCGCTTGCGGTCGAGCTTGGCCAGGTCCTCCCGCGTCGGCGTCTCAATCCCCGACGCCTGCGCCAACTGCGTCAGGAACGCCGTGTAGCTCTCGCCGGTGTCCTTGCGGACGATGCTCCGCATCGCCGCGTTGGCCTCCAGCGTCGTGGCGTCCACGCCGATCGTCTTGCCCGCCAGAAGCCCCTGGCTCGCCAGCAGCTTGAGAATCCAGGCGAACACCTCCTGGTGGGTCTCCAGGTCGATGCGGTTGCGGATCACCGACAGGCTCGAATGGTCCGGCGTGTTCTCCGTCAGCGTGTAGCCCAGGAACGCCCGCAAGGCCAGGCTGTCGGCACACCGCCACGCGATGCCGCGCTCGCTGTCGAGGCCCTCGAAGTAGCCGATCAGCAGCATGCGGAAGTACACCCCCGGAGGAATCCCCGGACGGCCCAGGCGGTCGTGATAGAACGCCCGGCAGAGGTCCTCGACGAACGGGTCGAACCCGTGCCCGCCCAACAATCCGTTGAGCCGCTGGTAGAACGGATGGCCCGGCGTCTGGGCGATCGCCATCGTCGCGACCCACAGATCGCCCTGCCGTTCCGACTTACGCTTGCCCATCGCCATCGTGCGTCCTCCTTGACCAAGGCGACCATCATGATACCATGGCTGTCAAGCGGAGTTTTTCAACGGGCTGCTATCTCCGCTACAAGGCTGACGGCCCCAACGACATGAACGTGGGCAGCAACGACCTGTGGCCCCACTGGGACTACGGCGGCGCCGATCCCGTCAATACCGGCACCATGGCCGCGCCGAACTTCCAGCAGGGTGCGGAGAGCAACGGCAAGATGGGCATGTTCATGCGGCTCAGCGCCGGCGAGGATTTCCGCGCCATCGACGGGCCGAACTGGGGCGATCACCGGTACGTCAACATGAACCAGCAGGTCAACGAGTGGCAGGAAATGTGGATCCAGTTCGACCACTCCCAGGACCGCTGCCGGTTCTTCCTCTGCCCGGACGGCGGGACCCCGGTTGCCGTGCCCAACACGTTTGACACGGTGGACGGCGTGTGGTTCAAGATGCGGAACCTGACCCGCGACAACAACGCCGTCATGAACCTGCGGATCTACTCCGGTCCGTATCCCATCGGCGGCAACACGATTGAGACCCATGTGTGGATCGAGTCCATGGCGATCGACGCGACGGCCCACACGCTGGACCGCTACGCCGGCTGGGAATCCCTGTCCGCCGGGCCGGCCCTCCAGGCTGACCTGGACGGCGACGGCGACGTCGACCTGGACGACTTCGTCATCCTGAAGAACGGCTTCGGCACCGGCGACGCCGGCGACTGCGACGGCGACGGCGACACCGACCTGGACGACTTCGTCATCCTGAAGAACGAGTTCGGCTCCCAGGCTTGAGACGGCGGATCGATCCGCCGGAGCTGAGACAGAACGCGTCCCCCGTGACGGCATCGGCGCCGTCACGGGGGACGTTCGTTTTTTCCGCCCTTCCGCCGGCCGCGCCGGGCTGCTACGGGCGGCCGCCGAAGGTCAGGACCGTGCCGGTCGGGCAGGCTTCGCAGCGGTCGGGCCACTGGCCCCAGAGGCGGGCGACGGCGGCGGGGCCGGTGCAGTGGCACGGCAGGAGGCGGCGGATGTCCAGCAGGCGCAGCTCAGCCATCGGCGGGTGTGCCTTCCAGTGCCGCCTTGACGTTGGCCCAGAGGCGGCGGAGGTCCTCGGCGCAGCCGTCCGTCTGGTACTCGACGACGGCCCGGGCGCGCAGCATCGCGCCGGTGACGCCGCGATCGTACCGGACCCGCCCGGCGACCGCCAGGCCCCGCCGGCGGGCGTCGCGTTCGATGGCGTCGGCGAGGTCGGCGTTGAGGTCCCACTTGTTGACGCAGACCATCGCGGGGGTGCCGAAGTGGCGTGCGACGTCGGCGACGCGGCCGAGGTCGTGCCGGCCGCTGAGGGTCGGCTCGGTGACGATCAGGACGAGGTCGGCGCCCGTGATCGACGCGATGACCGGGCAGCCGATGCCCGGCGAGCCGTCGACGAGCACCAGCGCGGAGCCGCGCTGGGCGGCCAGCCGACGCGCCTCCTGGCGGACCACGCTGACCAGCTTGCCGGAGTTGGCCTGGGCGACGCCCAGGGCCGCGTGGACCATCGGCCCGTGGCGGGTGTCGCTGACGAACCACTCGCCCGAGACGGACGGCTCGAAGTCGATGGCTCCGGCCGGGCAGAACCACGCGCACACCCCGCACCCTTCGCAGGCGATCGGGTCGATCGCCAGCCGCGGGCCGGCCCCGCCGCCGGCGGCCTGGGCCATTGCGAGGATCTCGCTGTTGACCCGGGCCGGACAGGAGCGGCGGCAGTAGTGGCAGTTCTGGCAGGCGGCGCTGAGGTCCAGCCCCAGGCCCTCGAATCCGCCGGGGGCCTCGACGACGACAGCGTCGAAGCGGCACAGTTCGGCGCACCTGCCGCACCCCGTGCACCGGCCGGCGTCGATGCGGGCCTTTTTCCCTCCGGAGAAGGCCTCGCGCCGGCGGACCGTCGGGGCGAGCACCAGGTGCAGGTCGGCGGCGTCGACGTCGCAGTCGGCCGTGACGACGCTGCCGGCCAGGGCGGCCAACGACGCCACGATCGAGGTCTTGCCCGTGCCGCCTTTGCCGCTGATTACCACCAGTTCCTTCACGTCCGCACTGCTCCTTGCCCCGGCGCGTCTCGCTCTGGTCACTCAGTATCCCTCTGCCGGGGGCGGCCGGCCTCGACGCCCGCGGCGCCGCCCGCAGCGGCAGCCGGGCATGAGGAACCCGCCCCGGCTCAGTCGTCCGTCGAGGAAGGCCGCCAGGACGCACTCGACGTCCCCGCACCGCTGGGCGATCACCTCGATCCCCGCGGCCGCGATGGCCGTCTCCAGCGTGCGGGAGATCGCTCCGCACACCAGCACGTCCGTGCCGTGCGCGGCCAGCCGCTCGACGCGGGCGTGGGGCGCCTCGACGTCGAAGGCGACGTCCCGGCGCCCCCGCTCCAGGCCGCCGTCGAGCTCGACGAGCAGGACGCGGCCTGCGACGTCGAAGACCGGACTGACACGGCCCTGCCAGTGGGGGATGGCGACCTTCATCACGTTGGAGAATCATTCAAACGGCGTGCCAGCGGGCGGAAGTGAGCTGGAATCCCTGTTTACAGAGCAGGTTGCGAGATCGCGACCCATCCGCCTTGGCGTCAAGTCGTGCAAAGTGATAGAATCAGCCTCGAACAGAATTGCATCATGCGCGACTGAGAGGAGCGAGGATGTCGGCGGAGATGACCCAGCGGCAGGACAGGACGATCCTCGATTCGGTCAACGAGGGCGTCTTCACGGTCGACCGCGACTGGCGGATCACGTCGTTCAACCGGGCGGCCGAGCGGATCACGGGCGTCCGGCGGGACCAGGCCCTGGGGCGCCCATGCTGCGAGGTGTTCCGGGCGAGCATCTGCGAGGCCCAGTGCGCCCTGCGCCGCACGATGGACAGCGGCACGCCGGTGGTCAACGCCACGGCTTACGTCGTCAACCACCGGGGCCGGCGAACCCCGATCCGGCTGGCCACGGCGGTCCTGACCGACGAGCGGGGTGCGGTCGTCGGGGGGGTCGAGACGTTCCAGGACCTCACGCAGGTCGAGCAGCTCCAGAAGGAGTTGCAGGCCCGGTACACCTTCGAGGACATCGTCGGGCGCAGCGCGGCCATGACGCGGCTGTTCGAGGTGCTGCCGCAGATCGCCGAAAGCGCCTCGACGGTGCTCATCGAGGGCCCCAGCGGCACGGGCAAGGAGCTGTTCGCCCGGGCGATCCACAACCTCTCGCCCCGCAGGGCCGGGCCGTTCGTCGCGGTCAACTGTGCCGCCCTGCCCGACACGCTGCTGGAGAGCGAGCTGTTCGGCCACGTCGCCGGGGCGTTCACCGACGCCAGGCGCGACAAGCCCGGCCGCTTCGCCCTGGCCGTCGGCGGCACGCTCTTCCTCGACGAGATCGGCGACATCTCGCCGGCCCTGCAGGTGCGGCTGCTGCGGGTGCTCCAGGAGCGGGAGATCGAGCCGCTGGGGGGCGTCAGGCCCGTTCCCATCGACGTCCGCGTGATCGCGGCGACCAACCGGGATCTGGCCAAACTCGTGCGGGGCGGAACCTTCCGCGAGGACCTGTACTATCGCGTCCGCGTGGTGCACCTGGAACTGCCGCCCCTGCGGAAACGCCGCGAGGATATCCCCCTGCTGGTCGATCACCTGGTCAACCGCTTCAACCGCCTCCAGGGCAAGCAGATCGCGGGGGTCTCCGACGAGGTGATGGCCTGCCTGATGGACTGGGGCTACCCCGGCAACGTCCGCGAGCTGGAGAACATCATCGAGCAGGCCTTCGTCCTCTGCCGCGGCGGTCTTGTCGAACTGAACCACCTCCCGGCTGAACTGCGGCCGACCGCCTCCCGCGCCGCCGGCGGGGGACGGCCCGTGAGCCTCGAAGCCATGGAAAAGCTCTTCATCAGCGAGGCCCTCCAGCGCCGTCGCGGGAACCGCAGACAGGCCGCGGCCGACCTGGGCATCAACGTCAGCACCCTTTACCGCAAGATTCACGCGCTGGGCATCGAGACGCCCCAGGAGGATGGGCGGGGACGGCGGCGACAGGGGACAATCGCGCAGGATGCATGACTGAACGGGCGGCCCGATGGGGCGGCGGAGGCGCCGTGGATTCTCAAGCGGTTGGGGTAAAGGGGGTTAAGTCCGATAGCCCTCGGCGGCTCTCTCCTGGCACATGGGTTGCACAACCGATCGGCCGAGAGGAGAACCCATGAGAATTGCCATCACAGCCCAGGGCCGGGACCTCAACGCCCCGGTCGACCCCCGCTTCGGGCGGGCGGCCTGTTTCGTGGTCGTGGACACCGAGACCGGGGCGGTCTCGGTCGTCGACAACACCCAGAGTCTCAACGCGCCCCAGGGCGCCGGCATCCAGGCCGGCAAGACCGTCGTGGATCTCGGCGTCAAGGCCCTCATCACCGGCCACGTCGGCCCCAAGGCGTTCGCCACGTTGACCGCCGGGGGGGTCGCCGTGTATACGGGGGCCGCCGGCGACGTCGGCGGGGCGGTCGAGCAGTTCAAGGCCGGCACGCTGAAGCCCGCCGACGCGGCGACGGTGGAAGGGCACTGGGTGTGACGGCGGCCGGACCGCCGTACGGCCGGGCCCGGGGGGCGTCCACACCGCGACAGACCTCCGGGGCCGCCGGCCTCGTAGAACGAAGGCGTCAGATGATCCACACGCCCGCCGGATGATTTGCAGCATTCCCGGCGGCGAACGCCTTTGGAAGAAAGCGATAAAGCCATGACTTCAGAACATGCCTGTCCTCATAGTCCCGAAGGGGCCGGTCAGCAGCCCGATACGCAGGAGCTCGAGGCGCGGATGGCACAGATCGGCCGCAAGATCCTCGTTCTGTCCGGCAAGGGCGGCGTCGGCAAGAGCACCGTCGCGGCCAACCTGGCGGTGGCGCTGGCGCGGTCCGGGCGGAAGGTCGGATTGCTGGATGTCGACCTGCACGGGCCGAGCCTGCCGACGCTGCTGGGCCTGGTCGGCCATCGACCCGAAACCGACGCTGCCGGCGACCTGGCGCCGGTCACGGCGGCCGGGAACCTGGCGGTCATGTCGGTGGGGCTGCTGCTGGGCAGCGCGTCCGATCCTGTGATCTGGCGCGGGCCGATGAAGTACAACGTGATCCGCCAGTTGCTCACCGACGTCGCCTGGGGGCCGCTGGACGACCTGGTGATCGACGCCCCGCCCGGCACGGGCGATGAGCCCCTGTCGGTGGCGCAGTTGGTGGGGCCCAACGCCTGGGCGGTCCTGGTGACCACCCCGCAGCGGGTCGCCGTCGCCGACGTCCGCCGCAGCGTGTCGTTCTGCCGCACGCTGGACCTGCCCGTGGCGGGGATCGTCGAGAACATGAGCGGCCTGGTCTGCCCGCACTGCGGCGGCACGACGGACCTGTTCTCCACCGGCGGGGGCGAGCGCCTCGCCGAGGAGGTGGGCGTGCCCTTCCTGGGGCGGATCCCCCTGGATGGGCGGATCGCCGCCTCCGGCGACGCGGGCAGGCCGTTCATGCTGGACGCCTGCGGCCCGTCGGCCGAGGCCTTCGCCCGCGTGGCCGACGCCCTGACCCGGTCCATGGAAGGCCGCGGCGCGCCGCGGACGCAGGACACCCGACCCGAGGAGCCGACGCCCATGAAGATCGCCATTCCCGTCGCCGCCGGACGCCTGAGCATGCACTTCGGCCACTGCGAGCAGTTCGCCCTGGTCGACGTCGACCGCGCGAACCGGTCGGTCACCGCCGTCAGCTACGTCACGCCGCCGCCGCACGAGCCGGGCGTGCTGCCCCGCTGGCTCGCCGAGCAGGGCGCCGCCCTGATCATCGCCGGCGGCATGGGCCAGCGGGCCCAGGGGCTGTTCGCCGCCAGCGGCATCGACGTCGTGGCCGGCGCGCCGGCCGAGACGCCCGAGGCCCTCGCGACGGCCTACCTTGAAGGAACGCTGGCGTCCGGCGAGAATGTCTGCGATCATTGAGAACGGCAGGCTGGGCTATAGGCTACAGGCTCGAGTCTGCCGTTCAGGAGACTTTGCGTCGTGACATCGCCCCAGGCCATCGACCCGTTCCGCATCGCCGCGTGCCCCAACTACGTGCCCCAGGACGACGAGGAGGTCGTCTTCCGCGTCGCGCACGCGGCGAGGATCCCGCTGATCCTCAAGGGTCCCACCGGGTGCGGCAAGACGCGCTTCGTCGAGCACATGGCCTACCGCCTGGGCCTGCCGCTGGTGACCGTGGCCTGCCACGAGGACCTGACCGCCGCCGATCTGGTGGGGCGGTTCCTCTTCAAGGACGACCAGACCGTCTGGCAGGACGGACCGCTGACCCTGGCGGTCCGCTACGGGGGGATCTGCTACCTCGACGAGATCGTCGAGGCCCGCAAGGACACCACGGTCATCATCCACTCCCTGACCGACGACCGCCGCATCCTCTACGTCGACAAGACCGGCGAGGTGATCCCCGCCCATGACGACTTCATGATGGTGCTCAGCTACAACCCCGGCTACCAGAGCATCGTCAAGGACCTCAAGCACTCCACCAAGCAGCGTTTCGCCAGCATCAACTTCACCCACCCGGCCGAGGCGATCGAGGCGCGGATCATCCACACCGAGAGCGGGCTGGGGGAAGACGACAGCCGCAAGCTCGCCGAGATGGGCGCCAAGATCCGCCAGCTCAAGGGCTTCGGCCTGGACGAGGGCGTCTCCAGCCGCCTGCTGGTCTACGTCGGGCGCCTCGTCCGCGGGGGGTTGCCGCCGCTGCGGGCGACCCGCCACGCGATCAGCCAGACGCTCACCGAGGAGCCGGAGGTGCTGGGGGCGATCCAGGACATCGCGGCGCTGTACTTCGGGGACCTCATGGACGACCGGGCCGATGACGACGGACAGCGGGCATCCTGACGGCGCCGCCGACCGCTACCGGGGCTTCCACCTGCGCGATGTGACGTGGGGCTACCGCGACAGCTTCGAGCGGATCATCGAAGAGCTCTTCGCCGAAGGCCGCCTCGGGCGCGGACGCCGGGACGTGACCGGCGCATTCTTCGACCTGCTCAAGCGGGCCGACCGTAGCTGCTACGACGACGTGCTCCGCCAGTTCCTCAACGCCCTGGCGCCCGCCAATCGCTGGATCATGGACCTGCCGGGGCTGTTCGCCGACCTGGCCGAGCTGGGCGGGTCGCTGGCCGACAGCCGCCTGAACTACGGCCGGCGCTTCTTCGAGACCTTCGCCGCCGGCGGCATGGGCGACTCGCCGCAGGCCCTCCGTGCCTGCCTGCAGGGGGTGCGGCGCCTGCGGACGGTCGACGAGGACCTGGCCATGGCCTTCCTGGCCGGCTACCGCTGGATGACCGAACGGCTCCAGCCGGCCGACGTCGACCGCTACGTCGAGGCCGCCCTGCAGATCCACCAGCGCAGCAGGGACAACGGCTACCGCTTCCTCCGGGGGGAGCTGAACTCCTCCGACGCCTGCGTCCGCTCGATCACGCAGGAGTGCCGCCTGAGCGACGTCGCCGAGCCGCTGGCGGCGATGATCACCGCCCTGGCCGGCCGCCCGTGCGAGGTGGAGCCCCTGGACCGGCTCGACAGCGACCACCGCATCGAGCGCGGCACGGCCGCCCTGACGGTCGAGGGCCGCGTCTGGCTGCCGGTCCGCGTCCGGCGCTTCGACACGGCCGCCGCCAACCGCCGATGGTACACGCTGTGCGGGATCGCGTCGGCCGCGATGCTCCTGGACGGCACCTTCGCCCGCATCCACGGCCACGCGGACTATCCCACCTGTGCGGCCCTGGCCGGCAACGACGGGGGGCGGATCAATCTCTTCCAGGTTCTCGAGTTCACCCGCGTGCTGCGGGGCATCCGCCGCCGGTGGCCCGGCGCGGCGCGGCTGGCGGCGTGGGGCTTGCGGACGGCCCTGGGCGAACCGGCCGGCCCCGGCGGGCCCGAAGGCCTGCTGGCCGACGCCCTGGACCAGACGCGGGGCGGGCCGGTGCTGGAGGCCCTCCGCCGCGCCGCCGACGCCTGCGGGTCCTGCTTCGACGTCGCCGGTTGCCTCGACGAGCCCTGGGCGCGGGAGGTCCTGGCGGCCTGGCCGCACCTGGCGGATCGGTCGCTGCGGACGCCGGGGTTCCTGTCGGACTTCATGTTCCCGATGGAGCTGTCCCGGCCGCCGTCCGACCAGGCCGTGGCGGACCTCAAGGACGCCCAGCGCCGCCGGGGCGGAAGCGGGGCCGGCCGGCCGGCCAGGGCGCTGGGCGCCGACGCGGACGAGGCGGGCGAAAAGGCCGAGGCGGCCGGCGATGCGGCGCCGGCGGCGTTCCTCTACGACGAGTGGGACGTCCAGCAGGGCGCTTACCGGCCGCAGTGGTGCCAGGTCCGCCCCCGGCGGGTCGAGCCGGCGGCGGTCAGCGGCCCGCGACGGGACTGGACGGCCGAGGCCCGGCAGGTGCGCGCCCTGTTCGAGCGGATCCGCCCCGACGCCGCCCGCCGCCGCAGACGGCTGGCCGACGGGGACGACATCACCATCGACCTGCTCCTGGAGCACCTCGTCGCCCGCCGCCGCGAGCCGTCCCCGCCGGCGCGGTTCTACGAGAAGCCCGTCATCGCCCGCCGCGACCTGGCGGTGCTGATCCTCCTGGACACCAGCGGCTCGACCGGCGCCCCGCTGGACGGCAGGCGGAACGTCCTGGACGTCGAGAAGCAGGCGGCGATCATCCTGGCCGAGGCCCTGGCGACGCTGGGCGACCCCTTCGCCGTGTGCGGCTTCAACTCCGACGGGCGCGAACAGTGCGAGTACCTGCTGTTCAAGGACTTCGACGACCCCTGGCCCGACGCCGCCGCCCGCATCCTGGCGGTCCGCCCGCGGCGGTCCACGCGGATCGGGGCGGCGCTGCGCCACTCGGGCCGGCTGCTGGCGCAACGTCCGCAGCGGCGGCGGCTGATCCTCCTGGTCACCGACGGCAAACCCATGGACCGCGGGTACGACCCGGCCACCCGCTACGCCCAGCACGACGTCCGCATGGCCTGCGAGGAGAACCTCCGGCGCGACATCCACACCTTCGCCATCTCCACCGAGGCCAACTCCGTGGCCGACATGGAGATCATGTTCCCCCGCCGCCGGTTCGTCATCCTCCCGTCGATCAGCCGCCTGCCGGCCGTCCTGCCGCAGGTGTATCTCAGGTTGACCGTGTAGGGCTTACTGCGGCTGCAGGACGCTCTCGATGGCGCCCAGGAGGGTCTTGACGTCGAAGGGCTTCTGGACGAAGCCCGCCAGGGGCAGGTCGGCGAAGCGCTGCGTGGCTTCGTCGCGGGTATAGCCGCTGGACAGGATGACCGGGACCTCCGGGCGGAGGCGGTGGATCTCGGCGAAGACCTCCTCGCCGCTCAGGCCGGGCATGAGGTTGTCCAGCAGGACGACGTCGATGTCGCCGGCGCGGTCGCGGAAGACCTCGACCGCCTCGTGCCCGTCGGCGGCGGTGATCACGCCCAGGCCGTGACGTTCGAGCATGAGCGTGACGACCTTGCGGACGGCCTCCTCGTCGTCGGCGACCAGGACGAGCCCGCGCTGCCGGGGCGCCTCCTCGACCTCCGGCGGCCGTGGGGCCCCGGCGCAGGCCGGGAACAGCAGGCGGAAGGTCGAGCCCTTGCCCGGCTCGCTGCAGACGGTGATCGCCGCGTGGTGGCTGCGCATGATCCCGTGCACCGCCGCCAGCCCCAGGCCGCGCCCGAGGAACTTGGTGGAGAAAAACGGGTCGAACAGCCTGGGCAGGCTGCTCCCGTCGATCCCGCAGCCGTTGTCGGCGACGTCCAGGAAGACGTAGCGCCCCTCCGGCAGGCCCTCGCCGCCGACGGCGGCCGAGAGGGTCCGGCGGTCGGCGCGGACGCTTCCGGTCGCCACCGCGATGGTCCCCTCGTTGTCGCCGATCGCCTCGGCGGCGTTGGCGACCAGGCTGAGCACGACCTGGCGGAGCTGGCTGCGGTCGCCGTCGATGGGCGGCAGGTCCGCGTCCGTCGCGACGTCCAGCACGATGGTCCTGGGGATCGACGTGCGAAGCAGGTGGTCCATCTTGCCCAGCAGGGCGTTCAGATCCACCCGTTCGATCACGGACCGCCGCCCTCCGGCGTAGGCGAGCATCTGGTTGCTCAACTCGGACGCGCGCCGGGCGGCCTGCTTGATCTCGTTGAAGAACTCCCGCTCGGGCGCCCCGGGGCGGGCGGCCCGCAGGCCGAACTCCACGTTGCCCAGGATGATCATCAGCAGGTTGTTGAAGTCGTGGGCGATCCCCCCGGCCAGGACGCCGAGGCTCTCGATTTTCTGGGCCTGCATGATCTGCCGCTCCATCTCGATGCGGGCCTGCTCGGCGTCCTTCCGCTCGGTGACGTCCACGAAGGCCTTGCGGAAGCGCAGTATGTCTCCCGCACGTTCGTCCACCGTGCATTCGATGCGGACCCAGAGCGGCGCCGCGTCGGCCTGGCCGCGCATGCGGACCTCGACCGTGTGCCGTTGGCGCGTCTCCTTCATGACCTGCACGTGCTCGTACAACGCCTGCTGGTCCTCCGGGACGACGAAACTCGACAGCCGCCGCCGGGGCAGCCGCGAACGGTGGATGCCCAGCATGTCGCCGAACGTCAGGTTGGCTTCGACGATCAGGCCGTTGGCGTCGACCGTGGCGTAGCCGACGGGGGCGTGGTCGTACAGGTCGTACAGGTCGGACAGCCGGTCGCGGGTCTCGGTCAGTTCCTGCTGGGTCCGGCGGAGTTCCTCGTTCTGGAGCTCCAGTTCGATCTGGTGGGTGTGCAACTCGTGGATGACCCCGCGGATCTGGTCGGCCGTCAGGTCCACACCGGCCTCCCCCCGCGCCGCCAGGATCTCCTCGGCGCGCTTCCGCAGGGCGTCGGCACGTTGGGCCTCCGAGCGTTCGTCAGCCATCGTCTCCCCTCTGTAGGAACACCCTGTCTATTGTAAGGCCCCGGGGGGACTCAGGCAGGGGGAGGTTCCTCTCCGGCGGCGACGGCGCGGAGGGTGCCGACCAGCGCGTCGGCCAGGCGGTCCTTGCTGACGTAAGCCACGGCCCCGGCCTCGCGCATCTTCGCCATCACGCCCTCCTCGTCGCGCATCGACAGGGCGATCACCTTGACCGACGGGTTGGCCGCCAGGATCCGGCGCGTCGCCTCGATCCCGTCCATGCCGGGCATGTTGATATCCATCACCACCATGTCCGGGTGTGTGGCGGCGGCAAGGTCGACGGCTTCCTGCCCGTTGGTCGCATGGCCGACGACGGCCAGGTCGTCCTCGTCGCTCAGCAGGGCGTCCAGCCCGTCCAGCAGGACCCGATGGTCGTCGACCAGCAGGATGCGCGTGAAGGGTCCGGCGAGGGTCGCCGGCGGTCCGGCCGGCGTCCTGGTCGCGGGGAGCGGGGCCGGGGGCGCCGGCGCCTCGGACGGGGCCGTCGCGGCCACGGGCGCCGCCAGCGTGACGGCGGTGCCCTCCCCGGCCGTGCTGCGGAGCTCCAGCCGTCCGCCCATCATGGCCAGACGCTCGCGGATGCTGAACAGCCCCAGCCCCGTGCCGCCGCGGTTGCACTCCAGGTCCTGCGGGGCAAACCCCTTGCCGTTGTCGTGGACGTCGATGAGGATCTCTCCGCCGCCGCGGCGCAGCGTCACGCGGGCCAGCGTCGCGTCGGCGTGCTTGACGACGTTGAACAGCAGTTCCCTCGCCGCGTCGAACAGCAGCGCCGCCAGGTCGTCGTCGCCCGGGACGGCCTGCTCGTCGGCCTCGACGATCACGGCCAGTTCGTATTTGGCCATCGTCTCCTCGCCCAGCCACTCCAACGCCGCCGCCAGCCCCACGTTGTAGAGGACCGAGGGGTACAGGTCGGACATCAGCGAGCGGGACACGGCCAGCGCCTCGCTCAACAGGGCGTCGGTCTCCTCGGCTGCCGCCCGGCCCTCGTCGCCGGCGGCGAGGTGTCTGACCCGCTGGATGCGCAGGCGGGCGCCCACGAGCAGTTGCTGGAGGTTGTCGTGGAGGATCCGCGCCAGCCGCCGGCGTTCGCGGTGTTCGGTGC
>JAAYZK010000465.1 GCA_012514895.1 Planctomycetota bacterium
CCTGATCGGTCGGCACAATTCCTTCATCGGGTGTAAGATGTACGCCCGGTCCGTCGACTGTTGGGGTGGACGGCAGGTCATCTTGGGTCGTATCGAGCACGTGCCTATGGCGGATTGGCCAAGCATTGTCGAGATGCACGCCGGCGGGGTCTGGCGCACCGCTTACCGGCTGGTGGGCAACGACGCCGACGCCGCCGACTGCGTGCAGGAGGCGTTCGTGGCGGCGCTGGCGGTGTCGCGCCGCCAGAGCGTCGAGAACTGGCCCGCGCTGCTGGGGCGTCTGGTGACCTGCCGTGCGCTGGACCTGCTTCGCCGGCGGGTCCGGCACCGCCGCCGTCACGAGGAACTGGCCTGCTGGGACGGCGTGGCCTGTCCGTCCGCCGGTCCCGAGCGGCATGCCGAGGCGGCGGAGCTGTCGGCGCGTCTTCGCGACGCGCTGGGCAAGTTGCCGTCGCGGCAGGCCGAGATCTTCTGCCTGCGGTTCCTCAACGAGTTGAGCTACGAGGACATCGCGCGCCAGCTCGGGATGAAGCCCTCGGCCGTCGGCGTCGCGCTGCACCGCGCCCGCAGGCGCCTGCGGGGGCTGTTGACGCCTCATGAGGTGGATGTGGTGGATGTTCAGCCGGAGGTGTCGCCATGAGCGATCCACGCAATGAGCGACAGGAAAGCATCGTCCGGCAGGCCATCGAGGCGCTGAAGCGCCGGCCGGTCCCGGCGATGCCCGCGGACCTGGTGGAGCGAATCATGTCCGTGCAGACAGAATCAACCGAAGCGCACGGCCGTGGGCCCGTGCGGCGAAGGATATGGACCATGAAGAGAATCAGCAGACTTGCCGCCGCCGCGGTATTCGTCGCCGCCGCGATCGGCGCGATCGTCGTGTTGTCCCTCAGCCACGGCGGTGCGACCATCGCCTGGGCGGACGTTCAGAAGCAGTTGGTCGACCTGCGTTCATTGACGTTCAACGTCGACATGCCGATCCCCGGACAGGGCGGCTCTTCGATGTCGATGCGGATGATGATGATCTCCGACGGGCGGATGCGCCAGGAGATTCTCACGCCCCAGTCCGCGGTGAGCATCTTCGACCTCTCCAGCGGCAAGGTGCTTTCGCTGACAGAGGCCCAGGGCCATCGGATGGCGATGGTCATCGACATGAAGGGCCTCCCCCAGGAATCGTACAACACCATCGAACAGATGAACATGCTCGCGCAGCTGGAGCGCATCGCGGCGGTCTCCGCTTCGGCCGTCGAGGATCTTGGCCGGGAGGTCGTGGACGGGCAGGCGGTGCGGAGATACCACGTCACGTCGCCCGGCGACATGGCCCGCCAGGTCGATCTCTGGGTGGACTGCCAGACAGGGCAGCCTGTGAGAATGGAATATGACATCGTCGGCATCGGGACGATGGTCATGACCGGCTTTCGGATCAACGAGGATCTGGACCCCGCCCTGTTCAGCCAGGAGATCCCCGAGGGCTACGAGGTCAGGACTTTCGCGATGGATCTGTCGAATCCCAGCCTCGAGGATGTGACGGCGGTGCTCAGACTGTGGGTGGACGTCGCGGGCCCTGTCATGCCTGACAGACTGGATATCGTGAACATGATCCAGTCGTTGAGCGAACTGGCCAGGCAGGGTGCGGTGAGGGCTCCGACTGACGAGGAGACGATGCGGCTGGCCGAGTCTGTGGGGCGCATTGCGCTGCTCAGCAAGAACGGCCTTACCCGCTACGTCGGCGCGGGCGTCACGTTCGGCGATGCATCGGCCCCGGTGTTCATCTACCGCGCGAAGGACGCCGAGCTGTACCAGGTGCTCTATGGCGACTTCCACATCGAGGAAGTGACCGAGGAGAACCTGCCCGAGACTGCCGATCCGCGGATGCAGCCGACGCCTGCGGATTTCTGATGGAGCGTTGCAGGCCCCGTCGTAGAATGGCTCTCCCATGGACGCCGTCATCCTCGACAACCTCGTCAAGTCGTTCGGCGCGGTCCGCGCGGTCGATGGGATCAGCGCGCGTGTGCCGTCCGGCTGCGTGTACGGCTTTCTGGGCCCCAACGGGGCGGGCAAGACGACGACGCTGCGGATGATGATGGACATCATCGCCCCCGACGCGGGCCGCGTCGAGATCCTCGGCCGCCCCGCGCCGCGGACCGCCCGCGAGCGGGTCGGCTACATGCCCGAGGAGCGGGGGCTCTACCCCCGCATGACGGCCCGCGGCGTCCTGCGGTACGTCGCGGCGCTCAAGGGACTCCTGTCGGCCGACGCGCGGCGGAAGGCCGACGCCTGGCTGGAGCGCGTCGACCTGGGCGGCTGGAGCGCCAGGAAGGTCCGCGACCTGTCGCGCGGGATGCAGCAGCGGCTGCAGTTCGCCGCCACGGCGATCGCCGAGCCCGAGCTGCTCATCCTGGACGAGCCGTTCAGCGGGCTGGATCCGGTCAACCTCGACGTGCTGAAGGGCATCCTGCTCTCTCTGCGGGACGCGGGCACGACGGTGGTCTTCTCGACGCACATGATGGACCAGGCCGAGCAACTGTGCGATTCGATCCTGCTGATCAACCGGGGCCGCGTCGTTCTGGACGGACGGCTCGACGATATCCGCCGCGGGCGCCGGTCCGAGACGATCCTCCTGGAGATCGACGGCGGCGCCGAGGCCGTGGCGGCCCTGCCGTCCGTGCGATCGGTTACGCCCCTGGGACGCCGCCTGGAGGTCCGCCTGGCCGACGGCACCGACCGCCGCCAGTGGCTGGCGGCGCTGCTGGGGCGGGTGGAGGTGCTGTCCTTCGAGCAGCGGACGCCCTCGCTGCACGAGATCTTCGTCGAACGGGTGAGGGCCAGCGATGCGTAAGACTCTTCACATCGCCCGGCGCGAGTTCATCGAGACGGTGCGGACCCGGGCGTTCCTGGCCTCGGTCGTTCTGGCGCCGCTGATCATCACGGCGGTCCTGTTCTTCATCGGCCGCAGCGAAGAGGCCCTGCTCAGCAGCCGTCCGGCCCGTCACGTCGTCCTGGTGGACCGCAGCGGCCTGCTGGCCGACGACGCGCGGGGGGCGTTCGAACACCACAACAGGACGAACGCCAATCGTCCGCTGGTGCTGGAGGTCGCCTCCTTCGGCCCAAATGGCCCGGAGGAGGCCCTGCGGCGCGCGAAGGACCGCCTGCGCCTCGGCGCCGTCGACGCCGTCGCCGACGTGGCCGCCGGGGCCCTGGACGGCCAGGGCGGGCTGACGTTCATCACCGGGCCGGTCGGCGCGACGGACCTGATCTGGCACGAGACGGTCCAGCGCCTGGTCGACCACGCGGCGTTCCTCGCGCGCTGCCGCCGCGAGGGGTTGTCCGCCGAGCGCATCAGCGCGCTGCGCCGGTCGCTGCCGCTGGAGCACCTCGCGCTCGGCGCCGATCGGGCCGAGACGAAGAAGGATCCCCGAAGCGGCCTGATGACGATGATGGTGCCCTTCGCGTTCCTGATGCTGATGTACATGGGCGTGGTGAGCACGGGGCAGATCATGGTCACCAGCGTCGTCGAGGAGAAGACCTCCCGCATCATGGAGGTGCTGCTGTCGGCCGTCACGCCGCTGCAGTTGATGGCCGGTAAGATCCTCGGACTCGGCGCCGTGGGGCTCCTGCTCATCGGCAGTTGGATCGCGGCCGGGTGGGGCGCGTCGGCGTGGCGGGGGATCGACCTGGGCCTCAGCGCGACGCTCGTGGCGTGCTTCGCGGTCTACTACCTGCTGGGGTACCTGCTGTACGCCGCGATCCTGGCGGGCCTGGGCTCGGTGTGCTCGACGCTGCGGGAAGCCCAGAGCCTGGTGATGCCGGTGGTGATGATCATGGTGATCCCCATCATGGGGTGGTTCAACCTCTCGCAGGACCCCAACGGCGTGCTGGCGAGGGTGTTCAGCTACGTCCCTGTCACCACGTCGATGCTCATGATGCTGCGCCTCACGGCCGGCGGGGGGCTGTGGGCCGGGGAGATCGTCCTGTCGATGCTCGCCCTGGTCGGCTGGAACGTCGCGGCCCTGTGGGCCTCAGCGCGTCTCTTTCGCGTCGGCGTCCTGATGTACGGCAAGCGGCCGAGCCCGCGGGAGATACTCCGCTGGATCCGGCGGGGCTGAGGCGCCCACGAGCAGGGGGGCCTGGGGCGAGACGGGCAGGCCCGTGCGAAGGGACTCGTAGCCGGCCAGCACCGCCGCCAGGCTGGCGCGCTCGCAGACGCCGCTGGTGGCGCTCTGGCGGCCTTCGGCGACGGCGGCGAGGAACTCCTCGATCTGGCGGACGAAATACCCGTCGGCGCCGTCGCGGGGCGGGTCGGTGCAGTCGAGGATCTCGGCGGCCTGGCGGCCCTCGCGGTGGATCTCGATCGTGTCGGCGCCGCGATCGGTCATGCCCAGCGTGCCGTCGGCGCCGAAGACGGCCAGGTCGCCCCAGCGGCCGTACCCGTGCAACTCGGCGCTGAGGGTGAGCGTGGCGACGGCGTGCGAGTCGAACTCGACCAGGGCGACCACGGTGGCTTCCAGGGGGCTGTCGAACCGGTCGGAACGGACCTCGCGGGCGTCGATGCGGACGACCTCGCCGAAGAACATCCTTGCCTGGCTCATCAGGTGGACGCCGTTGACCATCCAGATCCCCCCGCCGCACACGTCGGGGTCGGCCAGCCAGGCCCGACGGCCGGGATACTGGTAGGTGTGGCGGCCGCGCCCGATCCGGTCGATCCGCCCGCTGAGCACCTGGCCGATCACGCCGCGCTGGAGGGCCTCGGCGATCAGCAGGTTGCCGCGCTGGTAGCGGACGGATTCGAGCACCATGAGCATGACGCCCGCCCGGCGGCAGGCGGCGATCATGGCGTCGGCGTCGTCGAGGGTCAGGGCCATGGGCTTCTCGACCAGCACGTGCCTTCCGCCGGCGGCGGCGGCCTCGGCGCCGGCGCGATGCAGGTGGTGGGGCGTGGCCAGCAGGACCGCCTCGGCGCCGGTGTCGGCCAGGGCGTCGTTCAGTTCGGTGAAGGTCGGGGCGATGTGCCACGCCCTGGCGCACTGTGCCAGGTGCTCGCGGTCCGTATCCACCAGGGCCGCGATGCCGACGTCCCGCCCCTCCCGCCGCAACGCCTGGATCGCC
>JAAYZK010000466.1 GCA_012514895.1 Planctomycetota bacterium
CGCGACGCACAGGACGGCCCACACGACGCCGATCCAGTAGAACGGCACGACGCCGAGCGTGGTGAGGCCGATGCCGAACAGGAACGGGCCGAAGGCCGCGATGGCGGCGGTCCAACCGATGACGCCACCGGCCTGGCGCGGCTCGAAGATCATCGGCATCTGCTTGAACGTCGACGCGTTGCCGATCCCCGCGAACAGGAAGATCAGCAGCATGCCCCACAGGAAGCGGTTGAAGCCGGCCGAGAGCGTGGCCGCCGACGTCAGGTCGGGGGTCAGGCCGCCGATGGTCCACCAGATCGAACCGACGAGGCCGATGCCGGAGACCAGCGTCCAGATCGCGCCACCCATCTTGTCGGTGAGTGGGGCGAACAGCACGCGCGCACCGGCGCCGACGAGCGGGCCGAGGAAGACGTACTTGGCGGGGTCGGGCACGGTGTAGCCCTCGACCAGGATCTGCGCCGCGGCGCCGGTCCCCTCCACGATCGCGGCGTTGCCCGAGCCGTACAGCTGGTTCATCAGCAGGCCGAACTGGGCCGACAGGCCCGAGAACGTGCCGAACGTCATGATGTAGAGGATCGTCATCCACCAGGTGTCCTGGTTGGAGAAGATGTCGAACTGCTGGCGGATGTTGGCCTTGATCGGCACGGACTTCAAGTACTGCCAGGCCAGGTACGCACCGATGAGGATGAAGGGCAACCAGACGTAGGAGGCGGCCTGGTACCAGACCGTCTGGTCGGGCTTGCCCGGCAGTTTCATCTCCTGGCTGATGCCCATCCACCAGAACATGCCGAAGCCGATGATCCACGGGGTGAGCAGCTGCACCAGCGAAACACCGAAGTTGCCGATGCCGGCCTGCAGGCCCAGCGCGGTGCCCTGCATGCGCTTGGGGAAGAAGTAGGACGTCGAGGGCATGAAGCCCGAGAACGCGCCCCCACCGATGCCGGCGAGGAACGCCAGCACGAGCAGTTCCCAGTAGGGCGCCGTGCCCGGCAGCATGGTCCGCACGCCCCAGCCGAGCACCGGGAAGAACAGCAGCAGCGTGGTCAGGGTCACCATCTTGCGGGTGCCCATGATCGGCGGCAGCACCATCCAGACCAGGCGGAGCAGGCCCGCCGACAGGCCGGGGGTCGCGGCGAGCCAGTAGAGCTGGCCGGCCGTGAAGTTGTAGCCGATCGCGTTGAGCTTCGGGATGATCGCGCTGGGCAGGAACCAGGCTACGAAGCACATCGTGAGCGTGAAGGTGGTGATCCACAGGGTCCGCCAGGCCAGGGCCTTGTCCCAGGTGGCCTCATCCTCGGGGTTCCAGGCGGTCAACCATTCCGTGCCGGAACGGGCTTCGGTACTCATCGCAGTTCCTCCTCGGTGAGGGCGGTGGTGGAGCGGGCGGGGACGTACTCACGTGGGCTGGCCGGCGAGGACGGGACCTCGATGGCGTCGCCCAGGTGCGGGGACTCGGCGTGGAGCATGCGGTGGATCGTCCAGTGCATCCACAGCAGCGAGATGGCGGTGACGGCGAACAGGATCGCGAACGTCGAGTTGGCCATGCCGGTGAACTGCTTGGTGTAGGCGAACATCGGCGGGAGGAAGAAGCCACCCAGGCCACCGAGCATCCCGACCAGGCCGCCCACGGAGCCGACGTTGTCGGGGAAGTAGGTCGGGATGTGCTTGTAGACCGCGGCCTTCCCGACGCCCATCGCGCAGCCGATCACGAAGACCAGTGCGACGAACAGCCAGAGGTTGATCGAGTAGTGCATGACCTCGCTGCGCCCACCGTCGGGCTGGTACAGCACGATGTGGCCGTTGGGCATCATCAGGACGCCGGAGGCGGCCAGCATGACGAAGAAGGTGCCGTACATCGCCTTGCGGGCGCCCCAGCGGTCGCTGAACCAGCCGCCGACCGGCCGCAGCAAGGAGGCCGGGAAGATGAAGGTCGCCGTGAGCAGGCCCGCGGTCGTGAGGTCGACCCCGAAGTTGTCGACGTAGTAGGCCGGCAGGGTCGCCGACAGGGCTACGTAGGCGCCGAACACCACCACGTAGTAGAGGGAGAACCGCCACACGCGGACGTCCTTGAGCGGCTCGAGCATCGCCGCGATGCTCTTGGTCGCCCCCGGCATCCGGTCGGCGTGCGGGGTGACGAAGAACATGGTGACGGCGATCACCAGCAACAGGACCGCGTAGATCACCGGGATGAGCCGCCAGCCCCCCACCACGCCGAGGCCATAGGTGGCCCCCGCGGTGGCGGCGATGATCGCCGGGCCGATGAACTTGGTGACCGAGGCGCCCACGTTGCCTGCGCCGAACAGGCCCAGCGCGAAGCCCTTGCGACGGTCGGTGAACCACGCGTTGTTCCACGCGACGCCGACGCTGAAGCTGTTGCCGACGAAGCCGACCAGGAAGGCCAGCACGAGCAGCATGGGGTAGCTGTTGGCGAACGAGACGGCGAAGGACGCCACGGCCCCGGACACCAGCAGGAACAGCATGACCTTCCTGCCACCGATGCGGTCCGCGAGCATGCCCGCCGGCAGGCGCCACATGGAACCGTTGAGCACCGCGACCGCGCTGATCCAGCTCAGCTCGACGTCGGACAGGCCGAACTCGGCCTGGATGGGCTTGCCCAGGATGCCGAACATCAGCCACACCGCGAACATCATCGTGAACGCGATCGTGGACATCGTCAGCACCCGGCCTGAGCCGGGCGCCTCGTGACGCTGGACCTCTCCGACCATGAGGGGCGCTCCTAAATATGCCGGACCAATGTCCTTCAAACGAGGACCAACCGGATGAAACCACACGCCGATCAACACCGTCAACTACACGGCGTAGGGTTGCAAACACGGCCGTGAAATCAAGTTTTCAAGCGCAATCTACCGGAGTTTGCACGCCGCCGCAGGGATCTGGTTAGACTCAGGACAACCTTCCTCCAAACCCGTGCGAGGGAGCCCGCGAAACAGACGGGGGGCGACGATGACCGAGGCACAGGTCCAGCCGTTGGACGTGCTCGCGTCACCCGTGCGCCGCGAGATCATGGACGCCCTCGCCAACCTCCCCCACCTCACCAGCGCGGGCCAGCCCAACCGAAGCACCGGCCTGACCGCCGCCGACCTCGCCGAACGCCTCCACCTCCACGTGACCACGGTCCGGTTCCACCTCGACCGCCTCGAGCAGGCCGGCCTGGTGGCCTCCCACGACGAGCGCGCGGGCGTCGGACGCCCCCGCCGCCGGTTCACCGTCCAGCCCGGCCAGCTCACCGAGGTCACGGCCCCCGACGCCTACCGCCTGCTGGCGGAGGTGCTCGCCGCGTCGATGGCCTCGGGCGAGTCCCACGACGCCG
>JAAYZK010000467.1 GCA_012514895.1 Planctomycetota bacterium
CGACCAGGCCGACGCACATCGCCACCGCCGTCACGAGGGCCGCGTTGCGCCACCGCCCCCGCAGGACCCCCCGGACGATCAGCCCCCCGTGGAGCCCTCCCAGCCACCCCAGCAGGCGCCCCAGCGGGTGGGCCACCAGCCACAGCAGCCACGGCGCCAGCAGAAACTGGCCGGCGGCCAGCAGGGGCAGGCCGATCCACGTGTGCTGGGCCAGGGCGGTCCAGCGGTCCTCGACCGCGCAGGCCATCGCCAGCGGTATGGCGGTGAAGACCAGCCCCAGGACGCCCAGCACGAGCACCGTCCACCGCCGCGGCGCCGCCGCGCGGGGCCGATAGGCCCGCAGGGGCGACAGCCGCGCCGCCGCGACCGCCGGCAGGGACGCCCCGATCAGCGTGGCGGCGACCGAGCCGGCCACCGCCAGCGCCAGCCCCCAGGCAGGCACGACCATGCCGTCGACGAACAGGTCGCCCCTCGCCCGCGCCAGCCCCCACGCGCCCAGCAAGCCCAGCGGCACGCCCCCGACGACGCCCCACAGGGCGATCGGCAGCGACTCGATCAGCACCAGCGCCGCCAGTTGCCGCCGCGATGCGCCCAGGCAGCGGAGCACGCCCATGTCCCGCAGCCGTCCGACCAGCGAGCCGGCCAGCGTCGCGAAGATCAGCAGCGCCGCCAGGGCCAGCAGCGCACCGCACAGGATGCGCAGGCCCGCCCGGACCATGCGGAGGTCGTTGAGGGCCAGGTCCCTGTCGGCGGCGAAGGCGAGGTCGTACCCGCCGTCCAGCACGGCCGTGAGGCGCTGGCGCTGGGTCGCGGGGCGGACGCCCCCGTCGAAGGTGACGGCGATGGTTTCGAGGCGCCCGGGGCGGTTGATGATCGTCTGCGCCGTCGCCAGCGAGGTGTAGGCCGAGCGGGCCAGCAGCGCCACCATCGGCGGGCGGTCGACCAGGCCCACCACGGTCAGCGGCTCGCGACGGCCGTAGATGTGGGCGTGGAGGGTGCCGCCCAGCGCCACCCCCAGTTCCTCGGCCGTGCCGGTTTCCAGGACGATCTCGCGGCCGGGCCCGGCGGCGGGCAGGCGGCCGTCGTGGAGGGCGAGCGGCTGCAGCTCGAATCCCGCCGCCTGACGGCCGTGCAGGTAGACCGAGGCCGATCCGCCCGGGCCGACCAGCAGCGCCTGGTCGCGCAGGAGGCCGGCGACCCGGTCGACGCCCTCGACGGCGGCGACGCGGGCGAGGATGGCCTCGTCGATCCAGCGCCCCCGCGCCGAGGTGATGCGGACGTCGGCGGCGCCGATCCAGCGCGCGTGCCACGTCCAGAACGTGCGCTCGGCCGCGGCCAACCCGCAGGTCAGCAGCACGACCAGCGCACAGGCGATCACGACCGCGACGCTCTCAAGGAGCGTCCGGGCGAACCGCGCCCGCCAGTTCCTGATAGCGAGTTGCCACCAACGCAGCATCATGTTTGCACTCATCGATATCGATGCGGCCGGCGATGCGGCCGTCGGCCAGCACGAGGATCCGCCGGGCATGCGCCGAGGCCCGCGGCTCGTGGGTCACCACGCAGACCGTCTTGCCCAGTTCGCTGACGAGACGTTCGAACAGCGCCCAGATCCCCTCCCCGGCGGTCGAGTCGAGGTTGCCGGTCGGCTCGTCGGCCAGGATGATCTCGGGGTCCATCAGCAGCGCCCGGGCGATGGCGACGCGCTGCTGCTCGCCGCCGGACATCGCGTCGGGCCGGTGGTCGGCGCGGCGGGTGAGGCCGACGAGGTCCAGCAGTTCGGCGGTGCGGCTTCGGATCGCCGCGCGGTCGGCGCGGTCGATGGCCATGGGCAGGGCGACGTTCTCGGCGGCCGTCAGCGTGCCGATGAGGTTGAACGCCTGGAAGACGAACCCCACGCGCCGGCGGCGGAAGAGCGTCAGCGCCCGGTTGGACAGGGCCGCCAGGTCCTGCCCGCCGACGACCACGCTGCCCCGGTCGGGCCGGTCCAGCCCGCCGATGAGGTGCAGCAGCGTGCTCTTGCCGCTGCCCGAGGCGCCCATCACCACCGCCAGCTCCCCGCGCTGGATGGTCAGATCCACCCCGGCCAGCGCGCGAACCGGGCGCGTCGGGTGCGCGTAAGTCTTGTGGACGCCGACCACGGACACGACGGGCGAATCAGAGCCTGTCTGATCATTCATGGATGCACTATAATGCCCGGCCCCGGACGGGGGCAACGCTGCATTGTCGGCGGATGCAAAGGAATTCGATGAGACCTTACAGAGGGAACGACATGCAAGAACGGAAGTTACCGCCCGTTGCCCTCGCGCGGCCGGTCCTGGGGGCGGCGGCGGCCGTCCTGGCGATCGCGGCGGCGACGGCGACGGCCCAGCGGATCGCGCCTCTGAACCAGGACCGCCACAGCCCCGTCGTCCGCGTGTTCGACACGGCCAGGGGCGCGGTGGTGAACATCTCCACGACGCGGATGGTCGACACCCGCAGCCGGTTCTTCGGATTCGACGACCTGCCCGACGACGTCTTCCTCCTGCCGGGCCTCCTGCCCGGCACGCCGGTCAACAGCCTGGGCAGCGGGTTCGTCATCCACCCGGCCGGGTACGTCGTCACCAACGAGCACGTCATCCGCAAGGCCGACGAGATCACCGTCATCCTCGCCGACGGGACCAGCCACCCCGCCGCGGTCATCTCGACCGACACGACGCACGACCTGGCGGTCCTCCAGGTGGACCTGCCGGACGGCGCGGCCCTGCCGGCCCTGCCCCTGGGCCGCAGCGACGACCTGATGATCGGCGAGACCGTCATCGCCATCGGCAACCCCAAGGGCTACCGCCACTCGGTCACCTCGGGCGTCGTCAGCGCCCTGAACCGCGACCTGCGGTTCGGCAACAACGTCCAGTACACCGGGCTGATCCAGACCGACGCGAGCATCAACCCCGGCAACAGCGGCGGGCCGCTGCTGAACGTCAACGCCGAGGTGATCGGGATCAACACCGCCATCCGCCCCGACGCCCAGGGCATCGGGTTCGCCATCTCCGTCGACAACTTCCGGCAACTCCTGCCGCGGCTGCTGGACTACCGGCGGATCCACCGCGTGCAGCTCGGGCTGGAATTCGGCGAGGAACGGACCGCCGGCGCGCCCGGCCGCCCGATCGTCACCGCCCTGGCCGACGACGGCCCGGCGGGCCGGGCGGGGGTGCAGATCGGCGACGTCATCGAGGCGATGGACGATCAGCCCGTGGCGACGGTGGCCGACCTCTACGTCTGCATGCTCCAGAAGAGCGCCGGCGACACCGTCGCCGTCCGCGTCCGGCGGGGCGGCGGGGTGCGCGAGCTTCGCCTGACCGTCGAGGGGCGTCCCCGCCCGGACGGCGAGGCGCTGGCCCGCCGGGTGATGGGCGCGGCCCTGATGGAGGTCACGGGCGACCTGGCCCGGCGTTACCGGCTGCCCCTGGCGCGGGGGCTGGTGGTGACCGAGGTCGACCCCGGCAGCGCCGCCGCCGCAACCGGCCTGCAGCCGCGCGATGTGCTGTTCGAGATCGGCCAGAGCCGCGTGGCCACGCTGGACGACATCGCTCTGGCCCTGGAGGATCTGCCGGCGGGCGCGGCGATCCGCATCGGCGTGGCCCGGGGCAACGTGCGGGCCTGGACCGTCCTGCGGACCGCCCCGCCGGACGACGAGCCGCGCCCGCGGGAAAGGGAGTACCACTGATGGCCGACGAAACGACCGACGACCTGGACATCCTGATCGAGGCGGCCCGCCAGGTGATCGACACAGAGCGCGCCCTGGCCGGGGACATCCTGGCCGCCGACCGCCCGGCGCTGCCCGAGCCGTCGGCGGCGCCCGCGGCCGCCGCTGCGGCCTGCCCGCCGGGCGAGAAGGCCGCCCTGCTGGCGGCGATGGCGGCCGAGGTGGCCGCGTGCACCCGCTGCCCGCTGTGCAACGCCGGGCGGATCCAGACGGTCTTCGGCGAGGGCGACCCCAATGCCGAGCTGATGTTCGTCGGCGAGGGCCCCGGGGCCGAGGAAGACCAGCAGGGCCGCCCCTTCGTGGGCCGCTCGGGCCAGAAGCTCACCGAGATGATCCACGCGATGGGCGTCACGCGCGAGCAGGTGTACATCGCCAACGTCGTCAAGTGCCGCCCCCCGGGCAACCGCATCCCGGCCCCCGAGGAGGCCCAGGCCTGCTGGAGCTACCTCCAGCGCCAGATCGAGATCATCGCCCCCCGCACCATCGTCGTCCTGGGCAACGCCGCCGCCAAGGCCCTGCTGAACACGACGACCGGCATCACCGCTCTGCGCGGGCAGTGGCAGGAGCTGTGGGGCATCCCCGTCATGCCCACCTTCCACCCGGCCTACCTGCTGCGCCAGTACACGCCGGAGAACCGCAGGCGGGTCTGGTCGGATCTGCAGGCGGTCATGGATCGGCTGGGGTGGAA
>JAAYZK010000468.1 GCA_012514895.1 Planctomycetota bacterium
GGAGCTGCGGGACGTGCGGACCGTGGCGTTCATCGACCCCAACGCCCTCAGCGCCGGCGCCTGGCTGGCCCTGAACGCCGACGAAATCGTCATGGCCCCCCACGCCAGCATCGGCGACTCGGCCCCCGTCTCGATGGCGGGCGATCTGGGCGACGTCGAGCGCGAGAAGGCGGAAAGCTACCTGCGGTCGGAATTCCGCAACGCCGCCGAAGCGCACGGCTACTGGCCGGTCCTCGTCGAGGCGATGGTCAGCCGCGACATGGAGGTCTGGCTCATCGAGAACACGACGACCGGCGAGCGCCTCTACGTTCAGCGCGGCAGCGACTGGGTCGATGACGAGGGCAAACCGGCCGCAGGCTGGCGGCGCGTCCGCGTGGTGGTCGCCGAGGGCAGACTGCTGACGGTGACGACGTCGGAGGCGATGCGGCTGGGATTCGTAACCAAGATCGTGCCGGACATGCAGGGCCTGCGGGAGGCCTACAACATCACCGAAGACCCCGTCGTACTGGCCGACACGTGGAGCGAGGGCCTGGTCGCCTTCCTGACCTCCCCGGCCGTCACGGGCGTCCTGGTGATGCTGGCGCTGTTGTTCGGCTACGTCGAGTTGAACACCCCCGGCTTCGGCGTCGGGGGGATCCTGGCGCTGATCTGCCTGGCGGTCCTGTTCGGCAGCCGCTTCCTGACGGGCCTGGCGCAGTGGTGGGAGATCGTGGTGTTCGCCGTGGGGGTGATCCTGGTGCTGGTGGAGATCTTCGTCATTCCCGGTTTCGGCGTGGTGGGGCTGCTGGGCGGGATCCTCTGCGTGGTGGGGCTGCTGGCGATCCTCATCGGCAATCCCCCCGGCGAACTGCCGATCCCCTCGCCGGGGCTGATCATGGACAGCTTCCTGAACGGGCTGCTGGCGTTGACGCTGGGGTTCCTCGGCGGGGTGGTCCTGTGCGCGATCGTCGCGCGCTTCCTCCCGCACATCCCCATCGCCGGGCGGCTCATCCTGCCCGAGACGGAGACCGGCGACTCGCGGCCCTTCGACAGCGACTCGCCGGTCAGTCGCATCGAGGTGGGGCGGCAGGGCGTCACGGAGACCTACTGCCGCCCGGCCGGCAAGGCGCGGTTCGGCGACGACCTGGTCGACGTCGTCACCGAGGGCCGCTTCCTGGCGGCGGGCACGACGGTGGTGGTGCAGCGCAACCTGGGCAACCGCCTGGTGGTCGCCCCCGCCGAGGCAACGGCCTGAAAGGAGAACCATGGCTGCTGACGTGCTGCTCATCCTGGCGCTGGTGGTCGGGGGCATGCTGCTGTTCTTCGCCGAGATCTGCACCCCCACGTTCGGCGTGCTGGGCGTCTCGGCGCTGGCCTGCCTGGTCGCCGCCGTCTGGAAATGTTTCCTCCTCTCGCCGGTGGCCGGCTTCGTCGCCCTGACGGTGATGATCATCGGCCTGCCGATCTACCTGTCGCTGCTGGTGCGCCTGCTGCCCAGGCTGCCCATCGGCCGGCGGCTCGTCCTCCGCAAGCTGGAGATCGACCGCGGCTCGGGGGTGCCCGAGGCGATCGAGAACGAGACCCTCATCGGCGCCGAGGGCGTCACCAGCTCGGTGCTGCGGCCCAGCGGGGTCGTCACCATCGCCGGCCGCCGCCTCGTGGCCACCGCCGAGAGCGGATTCCTCCCCGAGAACACGCCCGTCCGCGTGATCCGTTCGTCGGGGCTGAACCTCGTGGTCCGCCCGATCGAGGCGCCCGCCGGCGACAAGGACGCCGCGCCGTGACCCTGGCGGTCGACTGGCGGCCGGCGCTGGCCCTGGCGGCGATCGTGGCCGCCGCGATGGTGCTGCTGGCCCTCGCCCGCGCGGGTCTGCAGTGGTGGAAGCTGCGGCGGGCGAAGATCCCCCTGCCGTTCGGAACGCTCCTGCGCCTCCGCCGGCGCGGGATCTCCCCCGGTCGGATCGCCGCCGCCCACTGGCTGACGACGGAACTGGGCTACGCCATCCCCATCGACATCTGGGTGGGCCTGACGATGTTCCACGTGGACATCGTCGAACTGGCCAAGGCCCTGGCCCTGGCCGACCGGCACCGCATCGCCACCGCCATCGGCACGCTGGGCGCCGCCGCCATGGCCGGGTACGATCCGCTGGAGGTGGTGCGGGCCGCCCACCGGCGCGGCCTGACCGAACTGACCGCGGCCCATCTGAACGAACTGGACCGGTGGGACCTCACCCGCGAGGGCGAAGAGGCGCCGCAGGAGTGAGGGGCGCCGCCTCGCGGGAAATCCGAAGCACGAAGCACGAAATACGAGACAAACCTCAAAACGGCGATGAAGACGGCAAGCAACCAAACGGCGAGTCCCGTTGTTTGGTGCTTCTCCGTTTTCGCGTTTCGGATTTGTTTCGTATTTCGTGCTTCGTGCTTCGGATTTCAGAGTGCCCGTGAACCCGCGCGGCATGGAACCATTGCTGAACGTGAAAGGACTCCTCCATGTGTGCCACCCCTGAAACGGTTGACGTTCTCGTCTGCGGCGCCGGCCCGGCCGGCCTGGGCGCGGCCCTGGCGGCGGCGAGGAACGGGGCGCGGACGATGCTCCTGGAGCGCGAAAGCGTGCTGGGGGGGATGTGGACGACGGCGCTGGTCATGCCCGTCTTCGACGCCGCCAACAAGGGCGGACTGTGCCGCGAGATCCACGAGGCGATGACCGCCGGAGGGTGGGCCGGCTGGTGGGCCAAGCCCGACCCCGCCGGGGCCGGCCGCCGCGAGCCGATCTACCACGTCGGCCACATGGCGGCCCTGTTCGACCGGCTCGTCGCCGGGGCGGGCGTCCGCCTCCAGACGCACACGATCGCCGACGAGGCGATCGTCGAGGACGGGCGGGTCGTCGGGGCGGTCGCTCACTCCAAGAGCGGGCCGCAGCCCATCCGCGCCGCCGTCACGATCGACTGCACCGGCGACGGCGACATCGCCGCCGCGGCCGGGTGCGAGCACCGCATGGGGCGCGACGGGGACGGCGCCTGCCAGCCGGCGACGCTGTACGCCCTGGTCGGCGGCGCGCCGCCCGAGCTGGTCTATCCGCCCAGCCTCCTGGAGGCGGTCGGCAAGGCCGGCGGCGCGTTGAGCTACGCGCACCCCTACCTGTTCCCCCAGGCCGGCTCGCCGGGCGTGTCGCTGCTGATGTGCACGCACCTGTACCACGTCGACGCCACCGACGCCGCGTCGGTGACGGCGGCCGAGGTCGAGGGGCGCCGCCAGATCGTCCGGGCCATCGAGTGGCTCCGCGCCGGCGACGACCGCTTCGCGTCGCTGCACCTGATCCACTTCGCCGGGCAGATCGGCATCCGCGAGGGCCGGCGGATCCTCGGCCTGCACTACCTGACGGCCGACGAGGTCGCCGCCGGGTGCAGGTTCGACGACGGGATCTGCACCGCGACGTTCAACATCGACATCCACGTCCCCGACGCCGGCCACCGGGGCCAGCAGCTCCAGGCCGTGCCCGCCTACGAGATCCCCCTGCGCTGCCTGCTGCCGGCCGACCGGCGGGGGCTGATGGTCGCCGGCCGGTGCATCTCCGGCGACGCGATCGCCCATGCCTCCTACCGCGTCACCGGCAACGCCGTCGCGCTGGGCGAAGCCGCCGGCCTCGCCGCCGCGATGGCCGTCCGCCAGGGCTGCGACCCCGCCGACCTCGACGGCGCCGAGGTGCGGGCCGCACTGGAGGCGTACCGGGGCGAAGCGACGCGCGCGGCGTAACGCGCGAGGCGCCGCTGCCGCACCCTGCGCTCAGGCCTCCATCCGGCGATTCCCTTCGGCGGTCCGGCGGGGTACAATCCCCCCCTATGGCACCTGGCATGACCTTCAGACGTTACGGCCGGTCGACCCACCTGCGGCTCGGCACGGCGGCGGACCTGGCCCATGCACTGGAGTTGGATCGCGCCCGCTGGGTGGCGACCGTCGCGCCGCTGACCGCGCTCAACGGCGACACGGGCCTGCCGGCCCTGCTGGCGGCGCCTGGGGCGCAGCGCCTGACGTGCGAGGACGTCGCCGACGGCATCCGGTGGATGCTCGCGACGCTGCGCGACACGACGGGCGTCGACGACGGCAGCGACCGGCTCCACGCGGCGCTGATCAACCCCGAGGCGCCCGACGGGCCGGCCATCCTCGAAGCCCTGCGCCGCATGCTCCACCGCCTCGGCCGCACCGCCGATGAGGCCGCGACCCTGGCGGAGGTCCGCCGGATCAAGTCGCAGGTCGAGTCCACGCCGGTCAGCGCGTGCGGGATCGTCCTGCCGCAGGCGGTCGCCGACGGGGCCCTGCGGGGCTTCATCGCCGACATCATCGCCACCACCGGCGGCGCGCCGCACCCCAGCGGCCAGCCGGGGGTCGGGCCGGCGGAGCTCGATCGCTTCCTGGCCGCGTCGGCCGCGTGGCTGGCCTGGCACGACCGCGGGGCCTGCCCGGAGGGGTCGGCCACCGAGATCTGCCCCCTGGGCGCCGCCACGGCCGAGGCGTACGACGCCCTGGAGGCGGTCCGCGCGAAGGTCGACCTGTTCTTCGCCCAGTGCGAGGCGGCGGCGCTGGACGAGCGCCTCGTGGGGCGGATGGGCTGGACAGAGGCGGAGCTGGCCCAACTGGACCTCGACGACGCATCGGCCATCGAGCGCCTCCTGCGCGAGGCGCCCCTGGCGGCGCCGACGCCCCGGCGGGTGCTCGACCTGGGCGGGCCGGTCAACCCCTACCACGCCGACGCCCTGGGCCGTTTCGTCCGCCTGGCCGCCGCACCGGCGCTGGGCGAGGCGCCGGCGGCGCTGTCGGCGGCGCAGTGGCGCCAGGTGAAGGCGTTCTACGAGCCCCGCCGCCGCTGGCTGGCCGAACGGCCCGACACGCCCGCCGCGACGTTGGGAGCCCAGACGCTGCGCGCCTACCAGGACGGGCGCTTCGCCGCGGCGGTGCGCGAGCGGATCGCCGCCGGGCAGGCGACGGCCCTGGAACTCGACGCGATCCACCTGACCGAGAAGCTCCTGGCCTGCCAGGCGCACCTGCTCGACCTGACGCGGAACTTCGTGAGCTTCCCCCACCTGTACGAGCCCGGCCGCCGGGCGATGTTCGAGATGGGCAGCCTGGTGATGGACGGCCGGCGGTTCGACCTGGCGATCCGCGCCGAGGACGTCAAGGCCCACGCCGCCGTCGCGGCGTCGTCGGGGATGTTCCTGCTGTACCTCCAGCTCGAAGGGCCCGCCGGCCCCCCGCCGGTGGAGCTGGCCGTCCCGGTGACCAGCGGCGGGCGCGGCAACCTGTCGGTGGGCAAACGGGGCGTGTTCTACGACGTGCACGGCGTCGAGACGCCGGCGCGGGTCGTGCACATCGTCGACAACCCCATCAGCCTGCGCGAGGCGGTCGTCGCCCCGTTCAGGCGTCTGGGCAAGCTGTTCACCGGCAAGATCGAGGCCCTCACCGCCACGGCCGAGAAGCAACTGGACGCCCAGGCCCAGGCCGCCATGGCGCCCAAGGCGGCGGCCCCAGCGGCGGCGGCGCCTTCGCCGATGCTGGGCGGGGGGATGCTCATGGGCGCCGGCGTGGCGATCGCCGCCCTCAGTTCCGCCCTGGCGTACATCGCCAAGGTCGCCTCCGACGCCGGGGCCTGGTCGATGCTCTGGGGCCTCCTGGGCGGGGTCCTGGCCGCGGCGCTGCTGGTGATGATCCCCACCACGATCCTCGCCTTCGGCCGCCTCCGCCGGCGCGACCTCAGCGCGATCCTCGAAGGCTCCGGCTGGGCCATCAATGCCCGCATGCGCCTCACGCACCGCCAGAGCATCACCTTCACCCACCGCCCGCCCTACCCGCGCGGCTCGCGGATCGAGGGGCGCCGGGTGTGGCTGTGGATCGTCGCGCTGGCGCTGGTGTCCTCCGGCGTCGTCGGCGGGGCGATCACGGCCGCCCTGAAGCTCCTGGGACGGTAACATGATCGTGACCGAGCCTGCTTCCTGGCACTGCGGAACTCCATGCGAATCATCAGATCAGGTGCCTGCGAGGCTTCGAACAGAGGCTTCAGGCTTGAGGCTTCAGGCTTCAGGTACGGCCAAGACGGCTCCCGGCCGTCGTCGTTCCTGAAGCCCGGAGCCTGAAGCCTGAAGCCTGCCGTTGGCCTTCGGGGTGGATCGAACCTCGTGCGCGGGAAGTCGATTGAACGGCCCGAGCGGCTCCGGTAGCATGGACGGAGCATCCGACAGTGTGTCCGGGATCCGGGACTCCGGCAGGTCCGTGCCGCCGGGACCGTCGATCGCGGGAAGAAGGAGCAGAGCCATCAGCGCTTCGAATCGGCCGGTTTTCCGTGTCGGCATCGCCGGGCAGGGCCGCAGCGGGTACAAGATCCACGCCGACTGGCTGACCCAGGCGACCGATCAGTACAGGATCGTGGCCGTCGCCGACCAGGTGCCGCAGCGCCGCCAGGACGCGCAGGAGCAGTTCGGCGCCCGCGTCTATTCCGACTACGGCGAGATGCTGGCCGACGGCGGGTTCGACCTGTTCGTCAACGCCCTGCCGACGCCGCTGCACGTGCCGGCCACGCTGGCGGCCCTCGAGGCCGGCTGCCACGTGCTGTGCGAGAAGCCCATGGCCCCGACGGTCGAGCGGTTCGACGCCATGGTGGCCGCCGCCGGGCGGGCCGGGCGGGTGCTGGCGCCGTTCCAGAACAACCGCTACCAGCCGTTCTTCCAGCGGATGCTCCAGGTGATCGATTCGGGAGTGCTCGGACGGATCCTCCACGTCCGCAGTTGCTGGGGGGCGTTCGAGCGGCGGTGGGACTGGCAGACGTTCCAGGTGAACCTCGGCGGCTGCCTGTTCAACACCGGCCCGCACGCGGTGGACCAGGCCCTGTGCTTCTTCCCCGAGTCGGTCACGCCCTCGGTCTTCTGCCGCATGGGCTGCTACAACGAACTGGGGGGCGACGCCAACGATTTCTGCGCCCTGACGCTCTACGCCCCGGACGGCCCGACCGTGGAGGTGCACATCTCCCACTACCAGGCCTACCGCCAGGGCGACATGTACGCGGTCAACGGCACCCGCGGCGGCCTGACGGGCGGGCACAGCCGCCTCCGCTGGAAGTACTACGACGGCGCCAAGGTGCCGCGCCATGACATCTGGCGGCCCTGGTCGCACCAGCGGGAGTACCCGCGCGAGACGCTGCCGTGGCAGGAGCAGGAGTGGGTGCTGGATGAATCCACGGCCGGCAAGGCCGTCGGCTACACGCTGCGTTCGTACAACGTCGGCATCAAGGCCGTCTACGACAGCCTCTACCGCACGCTGACCGAAGGGGCGCCCCCGGCGGTGTCGCTCGCCGAGGTCCGCCGGCAGATCGCCGTCCTGGAAGAGGCCCACCGCCAGAACCCGCTGCCCCAGACCACCACGCAGTGGCCGTAGCACGGCCCTCGCCTATCGCCGAGCCCACGCGATGACCGCCTCGCGCACGCGCTGGGCCACCTCGTCGACCGATCCGGCAGCGTCGACGACCGCGAAGCGATCGGGGCGGACGGCGGCCTGGCGGAGGAACCCCTCGCGGACGCGCTGGTGGAAGGCCAGGCCCTTGGCCTCCACGCGGTCGGGCGCGCGGGCGAGGCGCCCCAGGCCGTGCGAGGCGTCGATGTCCAGCAGGATCGTCAGGTCCGGCCAGGTCCGACCGACGGCGACGTCGGCGACGCGGAGAATCCCGTCGGCGTCGGCGCCGCCGGCGCCCTGGTAGGCGACGGTCGCCGAAACGAAGCGGTCGCAGACCACGCAGGCCCCGCCGGCCAGCGCCGGGCGGACGACCTCGGCGACGAGCTGGGCGCGCGAGGCCATGTAGAGCATCGTCTCGCACGTCACGGTCATCTCCGCGCAGGCCGGGTCCAGCAGGATGGCGCGGATCCGCCGCCCGATGGCGGTCCCGCCGGGGTCCTGGGCGCGGACGACCGTCACGCCCAGCTCGCGGATCCACGCGTCGAGGCGCTCCAACTGGGTGCTCTTGCCCGCGCCGTCCGGGCCGTCCATCACGAGAAATGCCCCGCGCAACCTGTCGGATACCTCGGCCATGCTCTGGCGCCTGTCGTTCATGGCTACACTATGGCGGCTCGCCGGGCTGAACGCAACGGGAGGCTTCAGGTACGCCAACGGCCCCCACCGCGGAGCCCCGACGCCCGAAGCCTGAAGTCTTCCCCGCGGACGCGGTCTTGAAACTCGGTCCTAACCGCCGTATAACCAACCCCTGATCTTATCGAGGACGACCCGATGAAAGTGATCGCGCAGACCAATGCTCTGACCGACGCGCTGGGCCTGATGGGCGGCATCGTGGCCGGGCGGACGCCCAAGCCCGTGCTGCAGTGCGTCAAGCTGATCGCCGCCGACGGCGCCCTGACGGCACTGGCGACGGACCTGGAAATCGGCTGCCGCTACCGCATCAGCCAGGTCGAGGTGCTCGAAGAGGGCGAGGCGCTCATCCCCGCCGACCGGCTCGGGGCCATCGTCCGCGAGAGCATGGAAGAGACCCTCACCATCGAAGTGGCCAAGGAGACCTGCACGATCACCGGCTCGGGCAGCCGCTTCACCATCTACGGCTTCGACCCGGCGGAGTTCCCGCCCGTCTCGGAGTTCGGCACCGAGGCCGACGCCGAGGTCGCCAGCGACGTCCTGACCGGCATGATCGCCCGCACCCTCTTCGCCACCGCCAAGGAGCATTCCCGCTACGCCATCAGCGGCGTGCTGTGGGAGATCGAAGGCAAGAAGCTCCGCCTGGTCGCCACGGACGGCCGGCGGCTGGCCCTCACCAAGGGCGCCCTGGCCGCGTCGGCCCCCAAGCCCCTCAGCGCCATCGTCCCGACCAAGCTGATGAGCCTCATCCAGCGGGTCGCCGGCGGCAGCGAGCAGGCCCTGGGCATCCGCCTGGCCGAGACGCAACTGCTGGTCCGCTCCGCCAATGCGGTCCTCGCGGGCAACCTCGTGCAGGGCAACTTCCCCAAGTACCAGGACGTCATCCCGAGCGACACGACCGCCAAGGCGACGCTCGACACGCAACTGTTCCTCCACCGCATCCGCCAGGCGGCCCTGCTGACCAACGAGGAGTCCAAGGGCGTCCGCCTGAGCTTCTCGCCAGGTGCCCTCACCCTCACCAGCCGGGCGCCGGAGACCGGCGAGGCGGAGATCAAGGCCTCCATCGAGTTCGAGGGCGAGCCGCTGGACATCGGCTTCAACCCCGCCTACCTGTCCGATGCCCTGAAGGTCGCCGATACCCAGACCATCACCTTCGAATTCAGCGGCCCCAGCAAGCCGGGACTTGTAAAAGCAGGAACAGACTTCGTTTACGTGCTGATGCCCGTCGATCTGGGATAACGGCTGAAGGGTTCGGCGGGGTCGGTTCGATAATGAGACCGTTGCGCCATGGATGACAGGCAACTCCACACCGCATGGCAGAACCGCCAGGCACCCGACACGGTCCGCCCCGTGGGCGAGGCGGTGGCCTTGCTGATGAAGCACACGCTGGCCAAGCGGGTCAAGCAGCTCGGGCAGATCGCGGCGGCCTGGGACGAGGTCATCCCCGCCGAGCTGGCCACCCACACCGCCCTGGAGAGCTACGCCCGCGGCACGCTGACGGTCATGGTCGACTCGGCCCCTCACCGCTTCCAGCTCGACGCCCTGCTCAAGAGCGGCGTCCGCCAGGCCCTCGCCGAACGCTGCAGCGGCCCCCTCAACCGCATCAAGCTCATCCCCGGACAGTTCTACAGCGTCGACCTCGAAGGCGGACGGCGCTACACGTTCTGAACGGACGGGCTGCAGGTACGGCAACAGCAACCACTTGCCGATGCACTGCCTGCGGGAGCTCTCGCCAGTCCTGTTCCGGCAGTTGCCCGCCTTCGGCCGGCCTGAAGGTGGCATTGCCCCGACCCATTCCCTATAATCGCCGCCCTGTTCCGTGCAACCCGGCGATACTTCAATGGCGACCATGGCTCGAATCCGCGGCATTCTGTTCGATTTCGGCGACACCCTGCTGGATTTCGGCACGGTCGACACGATCGACCTGTTCGAACAGGGGGCGCGGGGGACGTACGCGTACCTTCAGCGCAAGGGCTTCAAGCTGCCGCCCTTCGGCGAGTACCACAGCCGCCAGCTCAAGGCGGTCCGGCGGGCGTACGCGTGGAGCCACGTGGTGCGGCGGGAGTTCAACGCCCTGGATGTCATCGGCAAGCTGGCGCGACGGATGGGGCATCGGCTGGAGCAGGAGGACCTCGACGAGATCGCCTGGCAGTGGTACCAGCCGCTGGCGGCCAAGGGCACGCTGGAGGAGGGAACCGTCCAGATGCTGCGGCAGTTCACCGCCGACGGGCTGACGCTGGCGGTGGTGTCCAACACGTTCATCCCCGGCGGTGTGCTCGACCGCCACCTGCGGGACCTGGGGCTGCTGGAACTGTTCCCCGTCCGCCTCTACAGTTGCGACGTCCGCTACCGCAAGCCCCACCGGCGGATCTTCCGCCTGGCCCTCCAGCGGGCAGGCCTGACCGCCTGCGAGGCGCTGTTCGTCGGGGACACCCCCCGCGCCGACATCCTCGGCGCCCGTCGCGCCGGCATGCTCGCCGTCCTCAAGGACCCCCACGGCCACCACGCCGCCAGCCGCATCCGCCCCGACTACACCGTCCGTTCGCTGCTGGAACTGCCGGGCATCCTCGAACAGCTCAACGCCGCGCCGCGCTGAATCGCGGTGGAATGCCGGGGCATGCCGGCGACATGAACGGATGGCGGCCCCTGCGCAGCGCTGCCTTCGCCGGTCTGGACGATGCGCCCCCACCCCCCCCCGGCAACGGCGCCGGCGGGAGGGGAGTCCCGCCGGCGTCGCCGGTGTGCGGGCGTCTACGGCTCCAGTGCCAGTTCCCCGCAGCTTCGGGCGTCGCCGTAGTAGGTGTAGGTCGGCTCGTGGGGGACGAGCAGGGCCTGGTTGCGGGCCCAGCCGGCCGGGTTGCGGTTGGGCAGGGCGTCGTCGTCCTGGACGTAGAGCAGGAAGCCGACGCTCTGGCCGGGCAGGACGCCCAGCTTGACCAGCGGGGCCGAGCCCTCGACGACGTAGCCGCCGGGGATGCGGCGGCAGGTCCAGGTGAAGTCGCGGCCGCCGACGCCCTCGCGGACGGGCTGCTCGTCGGTGGGCAGGCCGATCGCCCAGGTCACATCCTGCCTGGCACGGTCGAGCGTCCAGTCGCGGTAGGCCCCGTTGGTGCTCAGCCAGAACTGGCAACTGTCCAGTTCGGTGAGCTTGTCGTCGCGGACGGCGGCGGCGATGTAGAGGTTCGTGCCGTCGTGGCCGATGCGCACGCGGGCGGAGAGGTTGTCCGGGCCGGACCAACTGTTGGGGAAGTACAGGTGGCCGGCGAGGAACTTGCCGCTGTCGGCGTGGAGGTCGGTGGCGTTGGCGGGCCAGGCGTCCAGGTCGCCGTTCATCGGCGGGGCCGCCGCGAGGCGCGGGGCTGCCGCGCGAGGCCGCGCGAGGATGTCCCGCCGCAGTTCGAGTTCGCCGATGAGGCCCGCGCCGACCAGGTGGTCGGCGCTGAACGGCCGTCCGGCGTCGAGGGCGGCGCGGGCGTCTCGGACGACGCCCCGGTAGACCTCCGGCGCGGCGGCGGGGTCGAGGTCGTGGACGGCGTTGCAGGCCCGCTCCAGGCGGTCGATGCGCGAGGCGACCCACTGCCGGTACGCCTCGGGCGCCTGACCCGTGACGACCGGCTCATCGGTCCCGTCGTCGGCCAGCGCCGCCAGGCCGAACGGCTCGAGGGCGACGGGCGTGCCGTCCACGGCCACTTCGCACGGGAAGGGCATCCCGCTCTGCACCGAGACGTACCGCCGGTCGTTGTAGATCAGCCAGCGGACGGTCACGCCGTCCAGCCCGGGCGTGTCGACGTCCGTCATCGTCACGGGCGGCAGCGAGCGGTAGGCCCGGGCGAAGCGCCGCATGGCGGGCTCGTAGCCGAAGTACTTGTTGTTCCACGAGCCGGGCATGATCGCCAGGCGATCGCGGTGGGTCAGGATCCGCGCGTACGACAGCAGCGACAGCGGCGGCGGGGCGTTGAAGTCCGGGGCGACCCAGAGCTTCTGGTACCAGAAGTTCACCTCCGGGTGCAGGCCGTACCAGCCCTCGAAGTGCGTGTTCCACATCGCCGCGTGATCGGTGTCCAGGTGCTCGTCGCGCCGCTGCGACCAGTCCAGGTCGTAGTACAGCATCGCCCGCGGCTCCTGCGCGTACAGGCCGAAGATCCGGTGGTCGTCGGGCTGGTACTGGTCGTAGACCGTCATCCCCTCGACGGCCCAGTCGGCCGGGTCGTGGCCCCAGAGCTTCCACGCCTCCAGCGCCGCGTCGCCCAGCACGTCCTCCCACGGCCGGCCGGACGTCTCCCACTGCTTGACCACGTCGGCGGTCGTCGCACCGGCGACCTCGTCGTACTGGCCGCCGTGGAAGTACTGCTGGTGCAGCGTCGGGCCGCCGATGAACGTGCCCACCTGGATGTCCGGGCGGATCGACTTGATCATCGCCACGACCTCCTCCAGCAGCCCGCGCTGGTTGAGGAACTTGCTGAAGCTCGCCTGGTACTGGGAGCCGAGGATGACCTTCCGCAACGACCTGTACCTGCCGTAGCGGTCGAAGAACTCGCCGAAGCCCGCCTCCAGCACCGCCAGCAGTTCGGCGTCGCTCATGTCGTTGAAGCTCTTGTCGCCGATCCTGAATCCGCCGCCCATGTTGAAGCACGCGGCGAAGCTGAACCAGCCGTCGCGGCGGTCCATCGCCTCGAGCGTCTCGGCGAGGGTGTCGCGCTTCACGGCGCTGTTGCGGTTCAGGTCGGCCTCGGTCACGCCCCAGGCGGGAATGACGCAGTCGAACCAGACGCCCCCGCTGTTGGCGGCCACCGTCCAGCTCACCTCGTTGACGCCGACGTACTGGTAGTAGTCGAGCATGTGTTCGACGGCCTGCGGGCTCTTGAGGCCGAAGTACAGCCGGATCGGCAGGTACGACCCCAGCGAGTTGAAGTGGCCCAGTTGGCGCTGGTCGTCCGGGTCGGGCGCGTCGACGTCCAGGGGCGGCAGCGGGCCCTCGATGGCGTACACCCAGATGCGGCCGGCGGCGGCGGGATGGCCGTAGCGGTGGAAGTTGCCCACCAGGACCGCCGGCCACTGGTCCTGCGCCCACAGGATGAACGTGTGGTACTGCATCGCGTTGGAGAGCGGCAGCGGATCGCCCGTGTAGACGCCCGATTCGAGCGACCAGTCGAGGTTCGACCGGCCGCTCAGGCCCGACTCGTGCGTGGAGAAGTTGATCGTCCGATCCGCGTCGTCGGGATACTCGATGACGATCAGGACCGGCTTGTCCTTCCCGGCCGCGCGGAAGCGGTAGGCGAAGAACGCGTGGCGGTGGGCGGCGGTGATGCGGTAGCGCCCCGCCGGGCCCTCGGCCACCGACGAGGTCCCCTGGTCCATGAAGTCATGGGGATCGTCGGCGGCGGTGCAGTCGATGTAGTCGATCAGCCGCAGGCTCAGGCCCATGGCATCGGCATGCGGGCACGGCGGCGCCGCGTCGACGGCGGCGGCAAGCTGGGCATCGGTGATCGCGACGGGCTTCTCGGCCGCCTCGGCCGCCTGGCACGCGACGGCCAGCGCAGTCAGCAGCAGGCACAGCAGCAGGAGCTTCATGGCAATGTCCTTTCCATAGGGCCGCTAGGCCGCAGGTATCGCGTTCTCCTGGCGGGCCGCGGCCGCGGCGGCCGGCCACTGCGAGAGGTCGTCGATCGTCCGCACGCGGCCGCCGGCGCCGCAGGCCGTGTAGACCGACCGCACGTACGCCGCCTCCTCCGGCATCGCGCCGACCAGCAGGATCGGCCGCGGCCACAACAGGGCGAGGTTGTGGGGGAAGTCCCCCACCCGCAGAATCCCAAGGAACTCCGGCCCCCCGACCTCGTGCGTCCAGACCGGATCGGCCAGCACAACCGCCTCGATCGTCTCATCCAGCAGGGCCGCGTACACGCTCAGCGCCGCCGACGCGCCCGTCCCGTACAGCGCCACCCGCCCGGCGCCGGCCTGCCTGCGCAGGGCGGCGGCGCCGGCCAGCAGGTCGAAGGTCTGGCGCTCCGGCAGCGTGCAGCCCAGCAGCGGGTAGGCCCGCCGTACCGTCCACTCCAGCCCCGGCCCGATCGACGTGCGCCCCGTGCCCCGCACCTCCACGGTGCCGAAGGCCGAGCAGCCCGCGTCGATCCTGTTGACGCCGGCGCCCCAGCCCGAGTAGGGGCTGCGGGCCTCCGCCTGCAGCGGCGCGACGATCAACGGGCACGGCCGGGCGCCCTGGCGCGGCAAGCCGAGATGGGCCTGGATCGTCAGCGTCGGTTCAACCTGGAAATCCAGGCTCCAGAACGCCCACTGCTCGTGCGTGCCCTGCGCGCGGACCTCGACCGCCGCCGGCTCGGGGCGCCGGGGGATCTGGCGGAACGACGTCTCCCGCAGCTTGGCGATCGCCGCGGCCTGGTGGACCTGCCACGCGTCGCGGCCGGTTGCCTGGGGCGCCTCGGGCAGCGAGACGAAGCACGTGTCGACCTCGCCCATCCGGTCGTCGTCGGGCGCCTTGCCGCCCGGGAAGACCCAGAGCTGCTCGTGGGGCTCGTTGGCGTCATCGAGGTCCTCGGTGGCCGGCCCGGCGGCGCCCTTGAGGTGCCTGTCGAACCAACTGAAGATCCCCAGCCGGGTCTTCGGCGTGTAGCCGTGCGGGCAGCTGTCCTCGACCAGCGCCAGCCGCTCGGGCGCCTCCAGCAGGCGGTAGAGACGGCTGAGCCTGTGGACCAGGTCGCGGTAGGCGTACGGGCGGAAGTGGTAGTCCTCGGTCTGGGCCGCCACCAGCAGCGCGCGGGGGGCGATCAGGGCCGCCACGTCGGTGTGGTCCCACCCCAGCGTGTTGACCCACCAGGTGCAGTCGCAGTGCGAATCGAGCGCGCGATCCTTGATCTGCATGTAGGCGTTGCCCGTCTGGCAGGACGGGGCGACGGCGGTGAGGCGTTCGTCGGCGGCGCCGGTGAACCACGAGATCGACCCGCCGCCGGAGTTGCCGGTGATGCCCAGGCGCGAGCCGTCCACGTCGTCGCGGCTCTGGAGATAGTCGATGGCCCGCATCGCGGCCCACACTTCAACGCCCGCCGGGGAGTAGCCCCGGCTGTACCAGTGCCACGCGTTGCGGCTGTACGTGCCGTGATGGAAGCCCCGCGACTCGCCCGCCCAGATGTGGTCGAGCACCATGCAGACGTACCCGTGGCGGCCGAACCACCGCCCGTGCGGCTGGTACCAGCACTTGCCCTCGGCCGCATGCCCGCAGACGTAGATCATCCCCGGCAGCGGCGCGTCGATCGTCCTGGGCCGGTAGATGTTCGCCGCCACGCGCATCCGCGGGAAGATCTCCACGAAGCACTTCTCAACCACATAGTCGCTCCGGTCGAGCATGCCCGTGTGCGTCACCGGCGGCGGCCCGTCGCACGGGTGGGACGGCAGGGCGAGCATCTCGCGGAAGGCCGCCCGGCGCGCCGGCAGATCGGCCGTCCAGCGATCGGCGGTCGGCAGGGAGGTGAGGGCCCCGTGCGTCAGGACCCCCGCACGATGGATGAGGGATTCGTAGATCATCGTTCCGATGGGCTCCATGAACGCGATGGTCTCCGCCCGGGGGCGGACATGTCTATCACAGCATACCGCCCTGACCGGCGGATGCAACGGGAGGCTTGAGGCGCCTGCCTGTTCCCCCCGGGCCCCCTGTGGCGGTACCATGGCGGCGGCCCTTGCACAGGAGACCCTTCATGGACTCGATCGAACAGCGCCGTGCCGTGCTGAAATCGATGTTCGGCCGGACCCCCTCGCCCATGTCCCAAGCCCCCCAGGCCCAGGGCGCGCCCGCGCCGGAATATGTCCGCCCCGCGCGGCAGCGGCCGGTGGTCGACCTGCCGGGACCCGACGAGGCGGACCTGGTCAAGACGGAGGTGCGGACCTGCATCGCCCAGCGGCAGAGCCGGCGGCAGTTCAGCGAGGCGCCGCTGACGCTGGCGGAACTGGCGTGGCTGCTGTGGGCCACCCAGGGCCTCCGCCGCAACGACGGCGGCGTCCCGCGATGGCGGACCGTCCCGTCGGCCGGGGCGCGCCACCCCTTTGAAACCTACGTGGCCGCCTGGCGGATCGACGGGCTATCTCAAGACACGATCTACCGTTACATGCCCGCGACCCACCAACTGGAGACGCTGGCGACGGTGGAGGACCTGGCGGCCAGGGTCGTCGAGGCCTCGTGCAACCAGCAGTGGATCGGCCGCGCCGCCGGCGCCGTGTTGTGGGCGTGCGTGCCGGCGCGGAGCGAGTACCGCTACGGGCTGGACGCCGTCAAACTCTGCCTGCTCGACGCCGGACACATCGCCCAGAACCTCTACCTCGCCGCCGAGGCCATCGACGCCGGCGTGTGCGGGGTCGGGGCGTACGACCAGGACGCCATCGACCATCTGCTCGATCTGGATGGCCGCGACGAGATGATCGTCTATTATTCACCTGTGGGGAAGAACGGCAGGCTTTAGGCTGTAGACTGTAGGAACGGCAAGGGGGTGTCGTCATGAGGGCAGGGACGGGGTTGCTCATCGCGCTTGTGGCCTGGGCCGTTGCCGGGTGCGCCGACAGGCCGACGGCGGACTGGAGCCGGCAGTTGAAGACCGACGAGGACTATTTCCCCATCGGCGTCTGGATGCAGGAGACGTCGAAGGCCGAGCGGTTCCGGGAGATGGGGGTGAACCTGTACGTCAACCTCTGGCAGGGCCCTACGAACGCCCAGCTCGCCGAACTGGCCGACGCGGGGATGGAGGCGTTCTGCGAGATGGCCCACGACGGGCGGGCCAACCTCGACAATCCCGTCATCGTCGGCTGGCTGCACACCGATGAGCCCGACAACGCCCAGCCCGCGAACCTTCCGGGCCGCTACGACCCGCCGATCACGCCGGCGCAGATCGCCCATCGCTACCGGCGGATCAAGGAGACCGACCCGTCGCGCCCGGTGATGGTCACGCTCGGCCGGGGCGTCGCGTGGGACCAGTGGCACGGCCGCGGGGAGCGGGTGAACTGCCCGCAGGACTATCCCGCCTACCTCGAAGGCTGCGACATGGCGTCGTTCGCCCTCTACCCCATCGTCAGCCGCGAGGCGCCGATCGCCGGGAAGCTCTGGCTCGTGGGCGAGGGCGTCACCCGCCTGAAGACCTGGTCGGGCGGCCGCAGGATGGTCTGGGCCGCCGTCGAGTGCAGCCGGATCACCAACATGGACATCGAGCCGACGGCCGCCGAGATCCGCGCGGAGGTGTGGATGGCGATCATCCACGGCGCCCGGGGGATCCTCTACTTCGCCCACCAGTTCACCCCCGCCTACAACGCCTCGCCGATCCTCGACGCCGACCACCAGGCGCTGTACGAAGGCGTCAAGCAACTCAACTGGGAGATCCACGCGCTGGCGTCGGCGATCAACGCCCCCGAGGCCGGCACACCGGCGACGGTCGCCTCCAGCGTCGAGTCGATCCCCATCGCTGCGACGACCCGTCGCGTCGAGGACGCGACGTACCTCTTCGCCGTCGCCATGCGGGACGGCCTGACCCGCGCCACGTTCACCGTCCCGGACGTCCGCGACGGCGCCGCCGTCGAGATCCTCGGTGAAGGCCGTTCGCTCACCGTCGAGAACGGGCGGTTCGCCGACGACTTCACGGGCTTCCAGGTGCACCTGTACAGGATCAGCGATTAGAACGCCATCCGGTCCCACCCCGGCGCGGGGTTGGGGTCGAGCCCCAGCAGTTCGCGGGCGGTTCGGACGTAGTAGCGGTAGTGGTCCAGCGGCGTGCCGTTGGGGATGCGGTGGTCCAGGCCGAAGGCGACGCCGCCGGTCTGCATGGCGGGCTGGAGCTTGTACTCCAGTTCGGCGCGGATCGCGGCCTTGTCGCGGCGGAGGACGTGCTTGTCGATCCCGCCCCGCATCGAGAGGCGGTTGCCGTACTTCGCCCGCAGGGCGACGATGTCCATCCCCGCCGCCGGCTCCATCGGGTGCATGGCGTTGAGGCCGGACTCGAGGAAAGCGTCGATCACGGCGTTCATGTTCCCGTCGGAGTCCTGGGCGAACAGCGTCCCGCCGCGGCTGCGCACCACGTCCCAGACCCGCCGATAGTAGGGCACGAAGAACTCGCGGACCTGCCGGGGGCCGGCCAGCGGGCCGCTCTTGCCGGCCATGTCCTCGTGGACCGAGAGCTGGTCGACGGTCACCTCCCGCGTCACGCGCTCCAGCACCCGCTCGGCGGTGTCGGCGAAGGTCGCCAGCATGTCGGCGACCAGCTCGGGCTGCTCGTAGTAGGCCACGCACAGCGCCTCGTCGCCCATCAGCTCGCGGGGCTGGCTGAAGGCGCCGGGCATCCCCGCGACGATCAGGGCGCCGCTGTCGCGCGCCAAGCGGGCCCGCTCGGCCCAGCCGTCGGCGAAGCGGGAGTCGCTGAAGAGATAGTGCGGCTTGATCTTCAGCCACGAGTCCATGTCCCGGACGGGGAAGTCCAGCGGCAGGGCGAGCGTCGCACGGCCCTTGCAGAGCTTCATCCGGCGCCCCATTTCATCCCGCCGGATGATGTACTCGTCGGTCTCCTCGAGCACCACGGGCTTGGCGCCGCCGATGAAGGCGGTCTGCACGGCCACGTTGTGGCGGCGGACGTAATCGAAGCCGAAGGCCGTCAGGGCGATCTCGGCCTCCGACGCGCCCTGCGCCCGCCACTGGTCCTCCAGCCCCACCAGCGGCCCGAACAGCTCGACGAACAGGGGGCGTTCGACCGTGAGGCCGGTCATGTAATCGAGGTACTGATCGCGCAGGACTTCCATGGGACCCGTCCTTTATCTCCGATCCAGCGCCAGGCGCGCGTACACCTCGTCGATCCGCGCCACCATCGTCTCGGCGTCGAACATGCCGACGACCTTCTCGCGGCCCTGGCGGCCGAGGGCCTGGCGGAGGGCCGGATCGGCGGCCAGGCGGCCGATCGCGTCGACCAGGCCGTCGACGTCCTCGGGGGCGACCAGGCAGCCCGTCCGGCCGGGGATGACCACCTCCCGCGCGCCGTCGACATCGAACGACACGACCGGCGTGCCCGCCAGCAGCGCCTGCGGCAGCGTCCGGGCGAGCCCTTCGTGCAGGCTGCAGTGGACCACCACGTCGCTGGCGTGCATCACCGCCGGAATGTCCGTCGGGGGCAGCAGGCCCGTCAGGTGGAAGCGCCGCTCCAGGTGCGCCCGGCGGATGGTCCGCGTGAGCCGGCCCTGCAGCGTCCCGTCGCCGACCAGGCAGAAGTGGATCCGCTCGTCCAGCGCGGCGGCCGCCTCGATGAGGTAGTCCTGCCCCTTCAGCGGCGCCAGCCGCGCCACCTGTGTGACCAGGACGGCCTCGGCGGGAAGATCCAGGCTCGCGCGGAACGCGTCGGCTTCGGCCGGCCGCCGCAGGAAGCCGGCGGTCTCCATCCCGCTGTAGACGGTCGTGAACTTCGATGCGTCGGCCACGCCGGCCTCGACGGCCTGGCGGGTCATCGAGTCGGCCACGCAGAGGATCGCGTCGGTCGCCAGGGCGGCCTTGCGCTCCAGGCGGACGTACAGGCGGTTCAGCCACCGCGGCTGGTAGGGGTGGAAGGGCAGGCCGTGAATCGTGTGCACGATGAACGGCACGCCCGCCCGGACGGCGGCGCGGCGGGCCAGAATGCCGGCCTTCGAGGAGTGGCTGTGCAGGATGTCCGGCTGGAGGTCCGCCAGGTGCCGCACCAGCGCCCGGTAGCTCGCCCGGTCCCGCAGCGGGTGGATCGGACGACGGAGGACGTCCAGGACGATCACGCGGTAGCCCCCCGCCCGCGCCCGGTCGAGCAACTGGCCCTCGGGCCCCAGCGGCGGGCCGGTGATCAGCGTGACGTCGTGGCCGCGACGGGCCAGGCCCTCGCAGGTCAGGATCGTGTTCTCCTGGGCGCCGCCCAGGATCAGCCGGGTGATGACATGAACGATTTTCATGCGCAGCCAACAGAAACGGCGCGGCAGGGCTCACAAAGCCCGCCGCGCCGTCTCCACTATACCACAGGGGCGGCCGGCGCGAATCAGAAGTTCTCGGCGAGCACTTCGAAATACGCCTGCGGGTGGGCGCATGCCGGGCAGGCCGTCGGGGCGCCGGGGCCGGTGTGGACGTAGCCGCAGTTGCGGCAGCGCCAGACGATCGGCTTGGCCTTGGCGAAGACGGTGCCGGTCGCGAGGTTGGCGGCCAGGGCGTTGTACTGCTTCTCGTGCTGCTTCTCGGCGACGGCGATGGCCTCGAACACCTTGGCGATGTTCTCGAAGCCCTCCTGGCGGGCGACCTTGGCGAAGGAGGGATACATGTCCGACCACTCGTGGTGCTCCCCGCCGGCGGCGTCCTTGAGGTTCTCCATCGTCGTGCCGATCACGCCGGCCGGGAAGGCCGCCGCGACCTGCGCTTCGCCGCCTTCGAGGAACTTGAACAGCCGCTTGGCGTGCTCGCTCTCCTGGCGGGCGGTCTCGGCAAAGATGGCCGAGATCTGCTCGTAGCCTTCCTTCTTCGCCGCCGAGGCCGCGTAATCGTAGCGGTTGCGGGCCTGGGACTCGCCCGCAAAGGCGGTCAGGAGGTTCTTTTCCGTCTGCGACCCTTTCAGTGCAGCCATTCGGCACTCCTTAGTAACCATGTTCATAGGAAGTTATAGCGCACGACCCGCAAAAACCCCACCAGCGGGCAGGATCACTATAGAACTGGACATACGGATCGGTCAACCGCGTCGCCGGACGTTTTCTCTGTGCCGGCGCGTCCGCCGAATGCATAATGCCGGCCATGACGGGCAGTACCGACAGTCACAGTGAAAGGCGTCATTTCTTCGCGGCGGCCAAACTGATCGCGGCGATCACCGTCGCTTCGCGGGTCGGCGGGCTGGTCCGCGACATGCTGCTCAGCCGCTTCTTCGGGGCGTCGGGGCTGACGAGCTTCTTCTGGACCGCCTGGTCGATCCCCAACTTCTTCCGGCGCCTGTTCGGCGAGGGGGCGCTGTCGGCGGCGTTCGTTCCGGTCTTCAGCGAGACGCTCGAACGCAACGGCCGGCCGGCCGCCGCGGCCCTGCTGGCTAACGTGCTGGCGTTGCTGGCGTTGCTGCTGTCGGTGCTGTGCGTCCTCATCGAGATCGGCCTGCTGGCGGCGTACCTGCGCGATCCCGAGGCCCAGGGGGCGATCATCCTGCGGTTCATCGCGATCGTGATGCCCTTCATGGTGACCATCTGCTTGGTCGCCCTGGGCTCGGCGGCCCTGAACTGCGTGGGCCACTTCGCCTACCCGGCGGCGGCCCCGATCCTGCTGAACGTGGTGACGATCGCCATGGCGCTGGTCGCCTGGGGGCTGTTCGACGACCCGGCGACGCAGTTGACGGTCCTGGCCTGGAGCATGCCCCTGACGGGCGCGGTGCAGGCGGCCGGGCTCATCTGGGTGCTTCGCGCCCATAACCTGCCTTATTTTCCGAAGTTGCGGCCCCTCCAGCCGGGAGTCAAGCGGATCCTCCTGTCGATGGCGCCGATGATGATCCCGCTGGGCATCCTGCAGATCAACGCGCTGGTGGACAAGTTCGTCGCCCTGCTGTTCTCGGGCGCCGTCGGCGACGGGATCACGCTGATGGGCCGGACGCTCGCCCGGCCGCTGGAGGCCGGGGCGGTGACGTGGATGAACTACGGCGAGCGGCTCTACCAGTTTCCCATGGGCGTCCTGGCGATCTCGCTGGCCACGGCGGTGTTTCCGCTGTTCAGCCGCTACAAAGCCCGTGACGACATGGCCAACCTGCGCCTGAGCGTCAACCAGGCGATCCGCCTGGCGATCTTCGAGGGGCTGCCCAGCGGCGTGTGGCTGATGGTGCTGGCCGGGCCGCTGGTGGCGCTGCTGTTCGGCGGGGGCGACTACGGCGCCGAGGACGTCCGCCAGACGGCCCACGTCGTGTGGTTCTACGGGCTGGGGATGTGGGCCTTCTGCAGCCAGCACATCGTCCTCCGCGCGTTCTACGCCCTGGACGACCGCCGCACGCCGCTGACGGTGGCCTGCTCGCTGGTCGCCGTCAACTTCCTGCTCAACCTGGTGCTGATCTGGATCCCGGCCGTCCGCCACGGCGCGTTCGGCCTCAGCTCGTCGATCACGCAGGGGCTCAACATGGCGATCCTCACGCTGATCCTCCGCCGGCGCCTCGGTCCCGGCGTACTGAAAGACCTTCTCCCCAGCGTCGTTCGTACAGCTATTGCGGCGGCCGTCATGGCCCTGGCGGTCCACGGCGCCCGCGTCGCCCTGACGGCGTGCGGCCTGGGCCGTCCGCTGTGGGTCGTCCTGGGCGCCGTCGCCGCCGGCGTGGCGGCCTTCGCCGCGACGAGCTGCCTGCTGCGGGCGCCGGAAGTGGGCGAACTGCTGGGATTGCGGCGCTCGGCCCGCGGGTTGCCGGTACAATTGAAGTCGTAACCACCGATGGGAGCCAGAGGATGCTGTTTCAGGAACCGTTGGGTGAGCCGTACGAGTCCATGACGTTCGACCAGCTCGACGAGCGGATCCGCGCCCACAAGGCGCGGCTCGGCGACAGGCTGGTGATCCTGGGCCACCACTACCAGCAGGACGACGTCATCCGCTACGCCGATTTCACCGGCGACAGCCTCAGGCTGGCCCGCCTGGCCGGCCAGCAGCACAAGGCCCGCTACATCGTCTTCTGCGGCGTGCACTTCATGGCCGAGTCGGCCGACATGCTCACCGGCGACGACCAGATCGTGATCCTGCCCGACCTGTCGGCCGGCTGCTCCATGGCCGACATGACCGACGCGACCGATCTGCAGACCTGCCTGGACGAGGTGGCGGCCCTGGCCGGCGGGGCGAGGATCGTCCCGATCACCTACGTCAACTCCACCGCCGCCGTCAAGGCCGTCACCGGACGCGCCGGCGGGGCCTGCTGCACGAGCGGCAACTGCCGCACCGTGCTGGAATGGGCCCTGCGCAGCGAGGCCGACGGCGGCGCCGGCGCGCAGAAGATCCTCGCGGCCCCCGACCAGCACCTGGTCCGCGCGACGGCCCTGGACATGGGGTACGGCCTGGACGACTGCGTCGTCTACCGCCCGACCGAACTGAACGGGGGGCTCACCGCCGAGCAGGTGCAGGCCGCGACGTTCATCCTGTGGGAAGGCTACTGCAGCGTCCACCAGGAGTTCACCGTCGAGCAGATCGCCCACCGGCGCCGGCAGTACCCCGGCATCCAGGTGATCGTCCACCCCGAGTGCCCCATCGACGTCGTCCAGGCCGCCGACCTGCACGGCTCGACCGAGCAGATCATCCGCACCATCGCCGAAGCCGCCCCCGGCAGCAAGTGGGCCGTCGGCACCGAGGTGAACCTCGTCAACCGCCTGGCCAACCGGCACACCGACCGCCTCGTGGTGAACCTGGCCGACCACCACTGCCTGTGCTCGACGATGTACCGCATCGACCCGGCCCACCTGTGCTGGGCCCTGGACAACCTCGTCGAAGGCCGCGTCGTCAACCGCGTCACCGTCGCCCCCGACATCAAGGCCGACGCCCTCATCGCCCTGGACCGGATGGTGAACCTCCAGGGCGTCACCGCGGCGACGCGGACGCGGTAGACTCCTCACGGCAGGACGAGCACCTCGACGGCGGGCCGGCCGTTGCCCGGCGGCGGGTCCTCCAGCGGGAGGCGCTGGGCGCCGCGGGCGAGCAGGTCGTCGATCAGGGCGGGGGTGATCTCCGCCCACCACCCGTACGTGCGGCGCAGGCGGGTGATCTCCGGCCAGTTGACCAGGATGTGCGTGATGCCCTGCTCCCGGCGGAGCCGCCGCAGGATCGCCGCCGCATCGTCGCCGTCGCGGACGGCCCGCACCAGGGGGTCCATCTCCCACGCCGAGGCGTAACGCAGGTCCCCGGGGAACCCGTACACCTGGGCGTCGCCGACGAACAGCAGCCGCTGCCCGTGCCGCCACTGGTCCAGCAGGGGCCCGTAACGGATCTCGGCCAGGCGCTTCGGATCCATCCCGTGCAGGGCGGCGGGCTGCTCGAAGATCCGCAGGCACCCCATCTCGACCTGGTAGAGCCCCCACGCGCAGGCGAGGCCCACGGCCGCCGCGGCGACGGCCGCGCCGTTGGCGGCGACGGGGCCGAACCGGCGGCCGATCGCCCCGCACGCCGACGCCCCCAGCACCGCCAGCGGCACCACCGCCGGCAGCAGGAACCGCGGGGGCATGTGCGTCAGCGTCGCCCACGCCAGCACCTGGATCGCCAGGATCCCCACGCAGCACCGGTCGATCGGATCGGCCCGGCGCCACCGCCCCACCGCCAGGGCCGCGCCGGCCAGGCCGAGGATGCCCAGGGCCGGTCCGAACCCGCGGACCGCCACGAACGGCTCGGGCAGGTGCGCCGGCTTCTGAGGCCAGGGCACCGCCGCGTGCCCGCGGTCCCACCGGGCGACCTGTTCGGCCGTCCAGTCGCCGGCGCCGAAGAGGCCCGTGGCCAGGGGGAACACCGGGTTGCCCGTCTCGGCCGCGTTGCGGATGAGCCACGGGCTCGCCGCGGCCGCACACACCCCCGCCGCCGCCAGCACGTGGGCCAGCAGCCGTCGGCGCCCGCGTGCGGCGACGAGCATCACGGCCAGCACGGGCGCCGCCACGAGCCCCACCGAGAGGTATTTCGTCGCGCACGCCCCCCCGCAGGCCAGGCCGACCATCGCCGCCGACCGCCACGACGGCCGCGCGTGCCAGACCCGCAGCCAGGCCAGCGCCACGGCCAGACAGGCCGCCTGGCTCAGTTCGACGAAGGCCAGCCAACTGAGGCTCAGCGCCAGCGGCGCCGTCGCCAGCAGCAGCGCCGTCCATCGCCGGCGCTGCCCCTGCGGCACCGCCGTCACCGCCGCGGCCACCGCCAGCACGCCCCACAGGCCATGCGTGAGCTTCGCGGCGTACGCCCCGGCCCACGGGTCGCCCTTGAGGCACATGCCCAGCAGGAAGAGCATCTCCCCGCCCAGGGGATAGTGGCTGTAGGTGTTGTGCGGCAGGGCGGTGATGCGGCCGTTGGCGAGGAACTCGCGGGGAATCTGCAGATGGTAGGACACCACGTCGTAGTAGTCGGCGGTAGCCAGGCCGATGAATCCGGGCGGCATGGACGCCCCGGCCAGCCACAACCCCGCCGCCAGGGCCGGCACCACGCCGAACAGCCACCCCGGCGCCACCCTGGGAGGAATCCGCACGCCGCGGACCCACCCATGCACCGCCCACGCGGCGGCGGAGATGCCGATCCCCACCACCGGCCAGGCGACGGTGCACGACAGGACGTCGTCGCGGGCCGATCCGGCCGCCAGCGTCGCCGTGCCCAGCATCCACAGGCCCGCCGCGACGCTCGTCACCGCCAGCAGCTCCGGCGGAGTCCGGTCGGGAACCACGCGCCGCAGCACGAGCCAGCCCCAGCCGCCGGCGGCCAGGAAGACCGCCATCGCGACGGGCAGGTCCATCAGCAGTACGCAGGCCAGGCCCGGCAGACCGACCGGACCGACCGCCAGGACCAGCACGAGGGCCGCCCCGCCCGCCAGCGCCGCCGCGACGGTGAGCGTCGAGGCGCGGGGGGCGGTCGCGGACAGGATCGGTTCGGCCATCGCGTGTCGGTGTCCCGGATCGTCGGCGGCGCCTGGCGTTACGTCAGATCACCATCACGACGTCTTCGTGCGTGTTGATCGCGACGAACAGGGCGTCGCGGTCGGCTTCGTCGACGACGGTCAGTTCCACGGTGTAACTGCAGTACTTGCCGGTCCGGCTCGTCCTGGACGGCGCGGCGGCGTAGTCGCGCCGGTCGAACACCTCGGCGATGGCCGCGCAGACGGCCGCGGCGTCGGCGCCGATGACGGTGTACGCCCAGGTGCACGGATAGTCGATAACAGGTTTTCTTGTCGGCAGTTCAGGATCCATCGCTCTCACCGGCCGTCCGGAACGCCTCCGGCCTCCATTGAAAGGATATCAGTCTGCACGGCCGTTGAGAAGGCTTTCCCGACTCCGCAGGCCTCCGCGCGCTGCTGAAGAGGGCGGACAGGGGGAATAATCCATGAGGGAGAGAGGATGGTGAGTATGAGAGCCTTTCGCATGGCGCTGGTGGGCGTGGTGGCGGCCGTCGCGATGCTCGCCGGCTGCAACGGGCCGGAGTATCGCCCTATCGTGCCCCCCACCCCGACGTGGGCGGAGTGCATCCCCGAGCACAGCTACCTTTACGGCTACTGGGGCCCGGGCATCGTCCGGTACGACCTGCTCAAGTTCACCACGTACACCGGGGACTACGTCGACTGCGACTACGACCGCGGGGACTACTGATCAGTTGAAGCGGGTCACCGCTTCGCTGGCGACGCCGGCCTGACCGCGGGCGGACTCCTGGCCGTTGCGCTGCCGCCACGAGCGGCGGCCGTTGCCGCGGGCGCTCTCGGCGGGACGGCCGCGGAACAGGACGTTGCGTTCGTCCAGCAGGCTCACCAGCCGCTGCATCAACCGGCGGGTGGGCGCTACGCGCCACTGCTCATCGGCCCGCAGTTGCACGCGCAACTGCGGCGCCGAGGGCGGCGCCAGGGTCAGGTGGACCGGGCAGGATCCCCGCGCCGCCACCAGCGTGTCGGCCAGCACGCGCAGCCGGTCGGCGTCGCCGAGGATCGGATCGAGCGCCAGTTCGACCCGCCCGGTCAGGCGCTCGACGGCGTCGTCCATGGGGATGACCTCCTCGACGATGATGCTGGGCTCCTCCCGCCGCCGGTCCACCGTGCCGCGCAGGAAGACCATCGCCTCGGCCCGCATCAGGTGGCCGTACTGCTCGAACGTGTCGCTGAAGGCCACCGCGTCGGCCGCCCCGGTGAGATCCTCCACGGTCATCATCGCCATCTTCGATCCGGCCGACTGGCCCTTCTTGACGAAGGTGGGGCGCACCTGGCTGATCATCACGCCGATGGTGACGGCGGCGCCCTCGGGCTTGTCCTTGATCTGGGCGAGCTTGGTGCTGCCCAGCATGTCCAGTTCCCGCCCGTGGCTGGTCAGCGGGTGGCTCGTGATGTAGAAGCCCAGGGTTTCCTTTTCGGCCTTGAGCAGTTGCGCCTCGGTCCAGGCCGGCACGTCGGGGAAGCGCGGGGCCTCGGCCCCGTCGGCGTCGTCGGTCTCGCGGGAGAAGGTCTCGAAGAAGTTCATCTGCCCGCTGCGCCGGTCGGCGGCGTGGCCCTGGCCGGACTGGATCGCGGCGTCCAGCGCCGCGGTCATCGCCGCGCGGTGGGCGCCCATCCCGTCGAAGGCGCCGCACTTGATCATCGCCTCGATGGTGGCGCGGTTGACGGCCCGCAGGTCGACGTTCTCGCAGAAGTGGAACAGGTCGACGAACTTGCCGACGGCCTTGCGGGCGTCGAGGATGGCCTCGACGGCCTTGGAGCCGACGCCCTTGATCGCCGCCAGCCCGAACAGGATGCCCTCGCCGACCACCGTGAAGTCGGCCGCCGAAGCGTTGACGCTGGGCGGGCCGACGCGGATGTCCATGGCGGTGCACTCGTCGAGGTACGCGCTGAGCTTCTCGCTGTCGCCGGCCTCGAACGTGAGGGTCGCGGCCATGAACTGCCTGGGGTAGTGGACCTTGAACCACGCGCTCTGGTAGGCCACGATCGCGTAGCGCGTCGAGTGGGCCTTGTTGAAGCCGTACCCGGCGAACTTGAGGATCAGGTCGAACAACTGCTCGGCTTCGGCGGCGCTGATGCCGTTGGCCTGGGCGCCGCCGAGGAAGTTGGGCCGCTCGCCGGCGATGACCTTCTCCTTCTTCTTGGAGATCGCCTTGATGAGCGTCAGGGCGCGGTTGAGCGGCAGTTGGCCCAGGCGGTTGAGCACCTGCATGACCTGTTCCTGGTAGGCCATGATGCCGTACGTCTCTTCGAGGATGTCGTCGACCAGCGGGTGGACGCTGGGCACCGGTTCATTGCCGCTCTTGCGGGCGCAGTAGGTGGGGATGAGCTCCATTGGCCCGGGGCGGTACATGGCGTTGGCGGCGATGATCTGCTCGATCCGGTCGGGCTGGATCTGCTGCAGGACGTTGCGCATGCCGCCGGACTCGAACTGGAACACGCCGGCGGTGCGGCCCTCCTTGAAGAGCCGGTAGACCTCCGCGTCGTCCAGGGGGAGCTGCTCGGGGTCGATGCGTTGTCCGGTCTGCTGCTCGACCAGGTCGCGCGCCCGCTGGATGATGGTCAGCGTGCGCAGGCCCAGGAAGTCCATCTTCATCAGCCCGACCTTGTCGCAGGTGGGCCCGTCCCACTGCGTGATGGCCGCGTCGCTGCCGGCCTGGCGGTAGAGCGGGACGATTTCCTCCAGCGGGGTCGAGGCGATGACCACCCCGGCGGCGTGGACGCCGGCGTGGCGGGCGAGACCCTCGAGGTTCCGCGCGTGGTCCAGCAGCAGCCGCGTCCGCTGGTCGGAGTCGTACATCGCCTTGAGGTCCGGCTCGGCGGCCAGGGCCGAGTCGATGGTGACCTTCAGCCCGTCGGGCACGAGTTTGCAGATCTTGTCGACCTCCGGCAGGGGGATGCCCATGACGCGTCCGACGTCGCGGATCGCGGCCTTGGCCTTGAGGGTTCCGTAGGTGATGATCTGGGCGACGTGCCCGTACTTCTGGCGGACGTACTCGATGACCTTGGCGCGCCCCTCCTGGCAGATGTCGATGTCGATGTCGGGCGCTTCGACGCGCTGCGGGTCGGTGAAGCGCTCGAACAGCAGGCCGTACTTGAGCGGATCGACGTCGGCGATGCCCAGCACGTAGCCCAGCAGCGTCGCCACGCCGCTGCCGCGCGGGGCCGAGGGGATGTCGTTGTCGCGGGCGTACTGGACGAAGTCGTTGACGATCAGGAAGTAGGAGCTGTAGCCCTTGTCGCGGATGACCTGCAGCTCCCGCTGGAGGCGTTCGACGTAGGCCGCCGGAGGATTGTCGCCGCAGCGGCGGCGGAGGCCCTCGGCGGCCAGGGCGCCGAGGTAGTCGTCGTCGCTCGCCCCGTCGGGGGTGGCGAAGACCGGCAGGTGCGAGGCGCTGAAGTCCAGCTCGGCGTTGCACATCGCGGCGATCCGCAGCGTGTTGTCGGCCGCCTCGCTCCAGCGGGCCAGGGCCTGGCGCATCTCCTGGGGGCTCTTGAGGTACAGCTCCGGCGGGTAGGCGTCGCCGATGGAGGTCTCGGCCATGCTCTTGCCGGTGGAGATGCAGCAGAGGACCTCGTGGCTGGGTTTGTGGTCGCGGGTGAGGAAGTGCACGTCGTTGGTGCCCACCAGGGGCACGCCCAGCTCGCGCGCGACCTCGACCAGCAGGGGGTTGGCCTTCGTCTGGTCGTCGACGCCCTGGTTCTGGATCTCGATGAAGAAGCGCTCGGGGCCGAAGATCTCCAGGTACTGGCGGGCCACCTGGCGGGCGTGGTCGGCCCGCCCGCTCAGCAGGGCCGTGGGCACCTCCCCGCCCAGGCAGGCGGTGGTGCAGATCAGCCCCTCGTTGAACTCCGCGAGCAGTTCGCGGTCGACCCGCGGGCGGTAGTAGAACCCCTCGGTGTACGCGCGGCTGCTGAGTCGCATGAGGTTGCGGAAGCCCGTTTCGTTCATCGCCAGCAGCAGCAGGTGGTAGCTGGCGTCGGAGATGTTCCCGCTGGAGCGGTCGAAGCGGGACGTCGGGGCGATGTACGCCTCCATGCCGAGGATGGGCTTGATGCCGGCGTCGCGGCAGGCGTTGTAGAATTCGATCGCGCCGAACAGGTTCCCGTGGTCGGTCAGCGCCAGGGCGTCCATGCCCAGCCTGGCGGCCTGCTTGACCAGGGCCTTGATCGAGCTGCCGCCGTCCAGCAGGGAGTAATGCGAGTGCACGTGCAGATGAACGAATCCGTCCATGGTCGTCCTTTACCGTAACGGGGTTCCGGTGGATCCAGGTCGGACTATACCACTGACGGGCGGCCGCTTTCCAGCCGCCGGGGCGAAAGACTCACCCGCCGCCGCCCTCGATCGACTCCAAGATCCGCAGATAGCTGACGTAACGTCTTTCGGGCACCGTGCCGGCCTCGACGGCGGCCTGGACGGCGCAGTCGGGCTCGTGCGTGTGGGAGCAGTCGCGGAACCTGCACTGCGGGGCCAGGGCGGCAATCTCGGGGAAGTACCACGGCAGGTCGGCCTTGTCGATCTCCAGCCCCAGCTCGCGGATGCCCGGGGTGTCGACGACCGACCCGCCGAAGGGCAGATCGTACAAGGTCGCCGCCGTGGTGGTGTGGCGGCCGCGCTGGTCGGCCTGGCGAACCTCGCGGGTGACCAGCTCCAGTTCCGGCACCAGGGCATTCAACAGGCTGCTCTTGCCCACCCCCGACGCGCCCGCCAGGATGCTGCGCCGGCCGGTGAGCAGCTCCCGGACCGCATCGAGCCCCTCGCCCGTCCGGGACGAGCAGGTCAGGTAACTGACGCCCAGCGGCACGTACTCGTCCAGCAGGGCGTGGTCGAAGTCGCCCAGGTCGATCTTGTTGACCACCAGCACCAGCGGCAGTTCGCCCCGCTCGGCCACGATGAGATAGCGGTCCAGCAGCCCCCGGCGGAAGCGCGGCTGCGCCACAGCGCCGATGACCACCAACTGGTCCATGTTGGCGGCGATGACCTTCTCGAAGATCTCCGTCTCGTACGGGTCGCGGCGTTTGCCCCGCATGGACTGGGGGCGCGACAGGGCCGTCCGGCGCGGGGCGCGCTGGAGGATGAGGGCGTCGACGCGCCGGCCGTCGATGTCCTGCTGCCCGCCCTGGATCTCGCCGCGGGTCTCGGGCATCACGGCGAGGGTGACTTCGTCGCCCACCGCCAGGGCGCTGGACAGCGGCGCCGGGCGGAACGTCCCAGCCAGCCCGCACTGCAGGTCGCCGTGATCGGCGGTACGGACGATGGCGCCGCCGGGGTACAGCAGCACCACGGTGCCGGCGACCCTCTGGCCGTCGCCGGCCGGCTCGGCCTGCTGGTCGGCGAAGATGGCCTCGTCCTGCTTCTGACCCGGCAGCTTGACCCTGCGGCGGCTCAGCCGCCGGCGGCTCTCGGCGTCCTCGCTGGCCAGGTGGCCGCTGCGGTGCAGTTGCTCCCAGCTCTTGCGGCGATGTTGGCTCTTTCCCTTGCGCTTGGCCATAGGCGCCCGCCAGTATACACCCCGGCGGTCACAGTTTTCGACTGCGGACGATGGAGATCAGCAGCCACAGGCCCAGGATGGCGGCGGTGAGGTAGCCCAGGATGCCCAGCGTCTGGTAGCGCACGAGGTTCAGGATGCTGCCCTCGCCCTGGGTGACCAGCAGGCTGCCGGCGACGACGCTGCCGGCGATGATCAGGCCGAACGCGATGCGGTTGGAGCTGTGGTCGAGGGTCTGGATGAGCTTGTCGAGGTGCTCGTGCTCGATGTGGACCTGCAGTTGCCCCCGCTTGAGGTTGGCCAGGATGGCGTTGACCTGCTGGGGAATCGCCAGCCCCAGCTCCGCCAGGTCGCGGGTCGCGCGGCGGCCGAGGCGGGCCAGGCGGGCCGGGCTGAATCGCTCCAGCATGAGCCGCCGGGCGTAGGGGCGCAGGTGCTCCACCAGGTCGAAGTCCTCGTCCAGCCGCGTCGCCAGGCTCTCGGTGGTCGTGAGGCTCTTGAGCATCAGCGTGAACTCCGCCGGCGGGCGGATGCGGTGGCGGCGCATGATCGCGAAGGTCTGGCCGATCGCCTGGCCCAGCGACAGCTCCTTGAGCGGCGTGTGGCTGTAGCGGTCGAGCATGTCGTCCAGCTCGCCGGTCAGCGCGCGGACGTCGGCGGCCTCGTCCATCAGGCCGGCGCGGGCCATGGCGTGGATGAGCCGCTCGACGTCCTGGTCGGTGATGGCCAGGATGCACTCGGCCAGCAGGGCCCGGTTCGCCTCGTCCAGGCGGGCGACCTGCCCGAAGTCGATCGGCGCCAGGACGTTGCCGGGGAGGATGAAGATGTTGCCCGGGTGGGGGTCGGCGTGGAAGAACCGGAAGTCGAACACCTGGCGGAGGATGAACTGCGCGCCGCGGTGGGCGATCACCCTGGGGTCCAGGCCCGCCTGCTCCAGGGCCGGCACGTCGGTGCACTTGATGCCCCGGATCCGCTCCATCGTCAGCACGCCCGCCGTCGACCAGGCGTCGTACACCCGGGGGATGTGCACCGTGGGATCGCCGGCGAAGTTGCGGATGAAACGCCGCTGGTTCCGCGCCTCGTTGCCCAGGTCCACCTCCCTGGACACCGCGTCGGTGAACTCCCGCGCCATGCGGACCGGGTCGATCGCCCGCGCCTCGCTCATCGTGCCGGCCACGAGCTGCGCCAGGTCCTGGAGGATCTCGCATTCCACGCGGACCCGCTGGACGATGCCCGGGCGGCGCACCTTGACGACCACCTCGTGCCCGTCGGCGGTCGTCGCTCCGTGCACCTGGGCGATGCTCGCCGCGGCGATCGGTTCGGGGTCGAACGAGGCGAAGACCTCCTCCAGCGGGCGCCCCAGCTCCGCCTCGATCTCCCGGCGGATCCGGTCGAAGGGCACCGCCGCCACCTGGTCCTGCAGCAGTTCCAGCTCGGCGATGTACTCGGCCGGGACGACGTCCGGGCGGGTGCTGAGCAGTTGGCCCAGCTTGATGAACGTCGGCCCCAGGTCCTCCAGCGCCAGCCGTACGCGGCGCGGCCGCGACTGGCCCGGCCCGACGCGCCGGACGCGGCTGGGCATCACCCTGGCGCCGAGCTTGAGCACCAGCTTGTGGCGAAACGTCTCCAGCACCTCGTCGAAGCCGTACTTCGTCAGCACCGCCACGAGGTGCCGGTAGCGCCGAACGTGCCGGACGGTGTCGCGCAGGCGGAACTTCATCCACGACCCTCGACAGGAGTCACCTCACCGCGTCACGGCGTGTGGAACCGCGTGGCCAGCAGCTCGTCGATCTTGGCCTCCAGGCGCGCCAGGTCCTCGCGCGTCACCAGGTCCATCGAGGTGACGACCTGGCGGACCTGTCTGGCGATGATCTGCTCCAGGTCGCTACGGGCCTTGTCGGCCGTGTCCATCATGTCCTTCACGAACCCCGCCTGCTGCCCGCGCTCGGCCTCGCCGCGGCGGACATATTCATCGAAGATCCTCTCGGCGCGCTCCCGCGTCATGCTCAAGGCCCCTAATCCGGCCAGAAACACCTTGTTGGCGGTTTCGAACATGGTCCTCTCCTGACTCCAAAGTGTTGACGATGCCTACTCTTATTGTAGGCCCCCCCTCACGGATACGCCAGCGGATCGGCCGTTCCCGCCGCATGGAACCCGGCGCGTCGGAGGCGGCAACTGTCGCAGCGGCCGCAGGGACGGCCGGAGGGGTCGGGATCGTAGCAACTGTGGGTCAGCCCGTAATCGACGCCCAGGTCCAGCCCGCGACGGATGATCGCGGCCTTGGACAACGTCAGCAGCGGCGCGTGGATGCGGTAGCGCCCCCGGCCGGTGACGGCCGCGGCGGTGGCGAGGTTGGCCATCGCCTCGAAGGCCGCGATGAACTCCCCGCGGCAGTCGGGATAGCCGCTGTAGTCCACCGCGTTGACGCCGAGGAACAGATCGAACGCCCCGAGCACCTCGGCGTACCCAAGAGCGATGGCCAGGAAGATCGTGTTGCGGGCCGGGACGTACGTCGAGGGAATCTCCCCGGCCAGGTCGCCGCCGCGGTCCTTGGGCACGTCGATCGCGTCGGTCAGGGCCGAGCGGCCGAATCCGCCGGCCGCCGAGAGGTCCAGCGTCACGACCCGGTGGTCGGCCGCCCCCAGGCTGCGGGCGACGCGGGCGGCGGCGTCCAGCTCGAACCGGTGGCGCTGGCCGTAATCGAAGCTCAACGCGTGGCAGCGGTAGCCCTCGGCCGTCGCGATGGCCAGCGTCGTGGCCGAATCGAGACCGCCGGACAGCAGGACGACGGCGTCAGTCGGAGGATCGATCATCGTACGTATGATAACGGGCCGGTGCGGCTCCGACAAACCGCACCGCCGATGGAAAACGCCGCCCCCGGGTGGTACCCTGCCCGGTCGCAACACCGGACCCGGCCGCACCAGGAGATCGCCGATGAACAGCCAGCAGCGACGGGCGCTGCTCGAGACGTTCGCCAACCCGCACCCCAGGCGGGCGTACCGGATCGAGCACGTCCAGCCGGAATACACCAGCGTGTGCCCCGTGACGGGCCAGCCGGACTACGGGGAGATCACCATCCGCTACGTGGCCGCCGCGCGGTGCGTGGAGCTCAAGAGCCTGAAGTTCTACCTCCAGAGCTTCCGCAACGAGGGCGTGTTCTACGAGGACGTGGTCAACCGGATCCTCGACGACCTCGTGGCCGCCGTCAAGCCCCGCGAGATGGCGGTGACCGGGCGTTTCACGCCGCGGGGCGGCATGCACAGCACGATCACGGCCGAATACCGCGCCCGGAGCCGAAAGGGATGAACGACAAGCGATTGGATCTGCTGCGCCTAATCCTGGCCCTGGCCGTCGTGGCCGGCGGGGCCATGGTGCTGATGCACCGCATGAGGGGCGGCCCGGACGCCGACGGCGGGCAGGCCGCCGAGCGCGGGCGGACGCCGTACCAGTTGACGTGGGTGTCGCCGGATGAGCTGCAGGTGCACGGGCGGACGATGGGTCCGATCCCGTTCAAGCTGATCCTTTTCCCCGGCGAGGCGACGGTGGACCAGGCCGAGCGGGCCGCCGCCGACAGCTATGCCGTCCTGGACCGGATCAACCGGCACATGAGCGCCTACCTGCCCGACAGCGACCTGTCGCGGCTGAACGAGGCGCCGGCCGGCCGCGCCGTGACGCTGGACGGGGAACTGCTGGCCCTGCTGGAGGCCGCCGGCGACTACACGGCCCGGACCGACGGGGCCTTCGATCCGACGGCGCGGCGGCTCTTCCAGCTCTGGGCCGCCGCGGGGCGGACGGACCGGCTGCCGACCGACGAGCAGATCGCCGGCGCCCTGGCCATGACCGGCTGGCGGCACCTGGCGCTGGACCGTCCGTCGGGGACGGCCGTCAAGGCGATCGACACGCTGCAGGTCGACCTGGGGGCCATCGCCAAGGGCTACGCGGTGGACCAGGTAATCGAGGCGATGCGCAGTGCGGGCATGGAGGCGGGCCTGGCGGAGGTCGGCGGGGAGGTCCGCGTCTTCGGGCCCGGCCCGCGCGACGGCGCGTGGCTGCTGGGCATCACCGACCCCTTCGCCTCGGCGGACTCCGGCGGGCGGCTCGCCGGCACGCTGGCCGTGACGGACCGGGCCGTGGCGACCAGCGGGAACTACTATCGTTTCAGCGTGATCGGCGGCCGGCGCTACAGCCACATCATCGACCCCCGCACCGGCCGTCCCGCCGACGCCGTCCCGTCGGTGACCGTCATCGCCGGCGACTGCATGACCGCCGACGTCTGGGCGACGGCGCTGAGCGTCCTGGGACCCGAGGGCCTCACGAAAATCGAGGCGATGGACGGCGTCGAGGCGATGATGATCATCGGTCGCCAGGGCAACGCCCACGTGCTCCAGACCCCGGGCTTCGCAGCCTATCTCCGCGGGGAGATCGACCTGTCGGCCCAGTGAGGCGCGCCGTCCAGACCGCTTTCCCATTGCCTGTGCGGCCTGGAGCCGGCTGCGGCTTCGCCTGGCGTCGTCAGTCTCCATCGGCGACCGACAAGGTTGCCTGCTTCGACCTCCTCGCCAGACTCGTCCTCGCTCGGCCCAGGCACGCAGATTCAATAGGAAAACGGTCTACCCGCGCCAGTCGGCCTTGTCGGCGGTGGTTTCGAACTGGTCGGTGACGACGGCGGGCAGTTCCTCGCCGGCGACGTCGGCCTTGTCCTTCTCGGTGGGCTTGCCCACGTAGAGCATCGCGCCCATCGGGCACTTCTTCAGCGCCGGCGTGAAGTCGGTGTCCTTGTCGACCTTGTCGTAGTCGACCTCGGCCAGGTTGTCCTTGACGGTGAAGACGCCCGCCATGGCCTTCTCGCACCCCTTGCAGCCGATGCAGCCGACCTTGCAGACCTCCTTGACCTGCCGCCCCGAGTCGTGGTTGGAGCAGGCGACCACGACGATGCGGTCGGTCTTGAAGGGCACCATGGAGATGATGTGGCGCGGGCAGGCGCGTTCGCAGGCGCCGCAGCCGATGCACTTTTCGTAGTCGACCACCGCCAGGCCGTTGACGACGTGGATGGCGTCGTAGTCGCAGGCCTTCACGCAGTCGCCGAAGCCCAGGCACCCGTAGGTGCAGCCCTGGACGCCGCCGATGACGTTGGCGGCGAAGCAGGTCGGCTCCCCGCGGTAGTCGCAGCGCTGCAAGCGGTCGTCGTAGTCGGCGGCGCAGTGGACAACCGGACGGTAAGGCGCCGAGCCGTCAACGGTGATGCCCAGGATCTCGGCGATGGCGTGGGCGACGTCGGCCCCGCCGACCGGGCAGCCGTCCGGCGGCGCCTCGCCGGCGACGACCGCGCGGGCGAAGTCCGCACAGCCCGCGTAGCCGCACCCGCCGCAGTTGGCGCCGGGCACAACACCTTCGACCTGGCCGATCCTGGGATCCTGCTCGACGCGGAACTTCACGTTCGCCCAGCCCAGCACCAGCGAGAACGCCAGGGCCAGCAGGACCATCGTCGCGACCGCCATAATGATCATCATCGCCATAGCGTCGTCATCCTATCCTCAAGGCGCCGCGGGGCGCCGAAAGACCTGTTTACGCCGGCACCATCCCGTTGAAGCCCATGAACGCCAAGGCCAGGATGCCCGCGACGATCAGCGTGATCCCCGCGCCCTGCAGCGGCTCGGGCACGTCGGCGTACTCCAGTTCCTCCCGCAGGCCGGCCATGATGCCGATGGCCAGGGTGTAGCCCAACCCGCCGGCGACGGCATACGCGATGGTCTCCACGAAACCCGTGCTCTTCGCCATGATCTGCAGGCAGGCGAACAGGATCGCGCAATTGGTGGCGATCAACGGCAGGTACACGCCGAACGCCTTGTACAGCGGCGGGAAGAACTTCCGCACGTACATCTCCACGAACTGGACCGCCCCGGCGATCACCAGGATGTACACCACGTAATTCAGGAAGCTCAGGTCCATGCCCGTCAGCACACCGACCTGGCCGCCTTCGACGTTGGCGTTGCCGGTGATGAAGTAGGTGATCGTCTTGGTGAGGATCGCGGCGATGGACATGACGAACGTTACCGCCATGCCCATGCCGAAGGCGGTGTCCAGCCGCCGCGAAACGCCGATGAAGGCGCAGATGCCCACGAAGTAGTGCAGCACGAAGTTGTTGATCAACGCCGTGCCGATGATCACCAGCAGAATCTGCGAGAACGAGATGTCGGCTGCTGCAAGTATGTTCATAGTCCTCACTCCCCGCTCAGGCCGCCTGGGCCTTGTTGTCGGCCGCGGCCTTGCGACGGGCGACCGTTCGCGTGATCCAGTTGGCCGTCCCCAACAGGATGCCCAGCGTGAAGAACGCGCCGGGCGGCAGGATCATCAGGTTCCATTTCGGGAAGCTCTGTGGCAGCAAGCGGATGCCTTCGGTGCCGACCCAGCCCTGGAAGACCGTGCCGAAGCCGAAGATCTCGCGGATGATCGAGATGCTCAGCAGCGCCAGCAGAAAACCCGTGCTCTGACCAACGGCGTCCCAGAAGGCCACGCCGAGGCCCTGCCTGCTGCCGACGACCTCGCAACGGGCGATGATCACGCAGTTGACGATGATCAGCGGGATGTACGGGCCGAGCCTGGTGCTCATGTCCGGCAGGAACGCCGCCAGAAGCCGGTCGGCGACGGTCACGAACGCGGCGATGGTGACCGTGAACACCAGGATCCGCAGGTGGGGCTGCAGGACCTTGCGCATCATCGCCGTGACGACGTTGGCGCAGATAAGCACGAACGCCGTCGCGCCGGCCATGGTGACGGCCTGGGGCACGGTGGAGGTGATCGCCAGTGTCGGACACATCGCCAGCAACTGGCGGTACACGGGGTTCTCCGGCAGGATGCCGTTGAAGAACCGCTCGCTCGCTGTGGGAAGTTGCGTGGCCATGTTCAATGCTCCGCTGAGGCTTTCGTCGTGGCGGATGGGCCGCCGTCCCTGACGGCGGAAGTCCCGCCGCCGGCCTGCCCGCGCAGAGTGTCGAGCAGGCCCGTTTCGTTCAGTTGCTTGTAGATGATGTCGGCAACGGCCTGGGAGGAGATCGTCGCGCCGGTGAGGGCCTGGATCTCGTCGTCGGCCTGGGGCTTCTGGACGGCCTTGAGCGGCACCGAGGGATCCTTGTCCTTGAAGCGGCCGCGGAAGGCCGGCTCAACGATCTTGTTGCCCAGTCCAGGTGTTTCCTGGTTGTAGATCACCTGGAAATCGGTCAGCCGCGACCCGTCGGCGGCGATGCCGACGATCAGGCGGATGGTGTCGCCGTACCCCGGGCCGCTGGCGGGAACCGCCCAGCCGACCAACCGGCCGTCCTTGTCGGTTACCTCGAAGACTTCGGCGTCGTTGACGGTGATCAGTTCGGCCTTGGTCCCGCCGAGCACCTCGGCGGCGGCTTTCTGGCGGGCCAGTCGCTGATTGTTGGCGATCTGGGGACCCAGCCAGGTGTCCACGCCCGCCAGGGCCAGACCGCACACCAGCCCCAGCAGCAGCACCAGCCAGCCTTGTTGCATGTAGCGGATCATCTGCAGCACTCCTAAGCCGGGCCGTTACGCCGCCGCCTTCGTTCTGCCGCCGACCGGCACGGGGATGGTGTATCGGTTGATAATGGGCACGATGCTGTTCATGATCAGCACCGAGAACATCATGCCTTCGGGGAAGCTGGCCAGCAGGCGGATGAGCATCACCAGCACGCCCATGCCCAGGCCGAAGATCCACCGGCCACGGACGGTGACCGGCGAGGAGACCGGGTCGGTGGCGATGAAGAACGCCCCGAAGATCAGCCCGCCGCCGAGCATGTGCGTCGCCGGCGTGATCACCGCCTCGGGGTGCACGCGCCACTGGATCAGCGCCACGGCCAGCGCCCCGCCCAGGACGCCGGCGGGGATCTGCCAGGCGGCGGTCCGCCGCAGGCACAGGTACAGCCCGCCGAGGATCAGCGCCGCCGCGCTGGTCTCGCCGATGCAGCCGTTGACGTTGCCAAGGAAGAGGTTGTACCACTCGAAGGCCATCTTCCCCGCCAGCGGCGTCGCCCCGCTGACCGCCTCGACGGCGTGGGGCGGGGGCGTCTGGCCGTTCATCAGCCAGAGGGTCATCTCGTTGGTGAAGCAGATCATCACGAACGCGCGGCCGACCATGGCGGGGTTGAACAGGTTGTTGCCCAGCCCGCCGAAGACCATCTTGCCGAGGGCGACGGCGACGGCGCCGGCGATGACGGCCATCCACCAGGGGCTCGTCCAGGGCATCGACATCGCCAGGATCAGCCCCGTCACCACCGCCGAGCCGTCCAGCAGCGTCGTCGGACGGCGGCGGACGGTCAGGAAAATCCACTCGGTGGCCAGACAGGCGGCGATGGTGATGGCGACCACCCGCAGCGCGTCGAGGCCGAACACGTACACGCCTACGCCGAGGGCCGGCAGGAGGGCGAGGATCACGTCGTACATCATCCAGCGCGTCGAGCGCCCGCTGGTGCCGAAATGGGGGCTGGGCGCCACGTGCAGGGCCGGTGCGGGTGCGAGGTCGGGGGGCGTCGTTGCGTCTTGGGCCATAGGTTCTTCCGTGTGCGGCCCGGGGCCGCGGTGTCGTCGGCGGAGTTATTCGCGGGGCATCGTCGCCTTGCCGGCCCGGATCAACTGCACCAGCGGGATCCGCGCCGGGCAGACGTAGCTGCACGAGCCGCACTCCATGCAGGCGGTCAGGTAGTACCGCCGCGCCAGGTTCCAGTCCTTGTTCCGCGACGCCAGGGCCAGCCGCGTGGGCACCAGGTGCAGCGGGCAGACATCCACGCACCGCCCGCACCGCACGCAGGGGGTTTCCTCTTCGGCCTGGACGTCCTGGCCGGTCAGCACCGTGATGCCGCTGGTGCCCTTGGTGATGGGCGTGTCGAGGTTGCTGATCGCGAAGCCCATCATCGGCCCGCCGGAGATCACGCGGACCGCCTGGTCGGTCAGGCCGCCGGCGGCGGCGATGAGGGCGCCGTGGCTGACGCCCACCGGCGCCAGCAGGTTGCACGGGCGGTGGACGCCGCGGCCGCTGACGGTGACGATCCGGTGGGTCAGGGGCTTGCCGCGCAGGACCGCGCGGGCGATGGCGGCGGCGGTGCCGACGTTGACGACGACCACGCCGCAGTCCAGCGGCAGCCCGCCGGTGGGGACCTCGCGGCCGAGGGTGGCGAGGATCAACTGCTTCTCGCCGCCCATGGGGTACTTGGTGGTCGTCGCGACGACCTCGATGCCGGTCCCGGCGGCGGCGTCCCGCATGCGGGCGACGGCCTCGGGCTTGTTGTCCTCGATGCTGATGACGATCCGCACCGCCCCGGCGGCCTGGGCCGCCAGGAGGCTGCCGGCAACGATGGGGGCCGACGCCTCGACCATCAGCCGGTAGTCGGCCGTCAGGTACGGCTCGCACTCGCTGCCGTTGACCAGCAGGACGTCCACGGGCTTGGCGGGGTTGGGCTTGAGCTTCACGTGGGTGGGGAAGCCCGCCCCGCCCATGCCGACCAGCCCGCCGGCGCGGATCCGGGCGAGGATCGTGTCGGCGTCCAGCCCGTCCTGCCCGTCCGTGGGCCACGAGCCGCCGAAGATGTCGTCCCAGAGGGCCTGCTCGGCCATCTGGTCGCCCTCGGCCTTGACGGGGACCGCATCGACGTGGCGGCCGTTGGGCAGCGTCACCCGCAGCGGCAGGGCCGTCTTGCCGGCGATGGGCGTGTGGACCGGGGCGCAGACGAACGCCCCGCTGTCGCCCAGGATGTCGCCGGCGGCCACGTCCTGCCGGGGCTTGGTCGTCGGCTGGTTGGGCGCGCCGATGTGCTGGACCAGCGGGATCGTCACCTCGGCGGGGGTCGGGAGGATCTCGATGGCGGCTTCGGCCGCAAGTTCTTTCCAGTCATGCGGATGAATGCCCCGCGCGAAGCTGCCTTTGCCGCGGGATCGCAATGTCGTTCGACTCATGGTCACTCCTCGGTCGGCCGGCGGAAGCTGCCGAACAGACGGCCGGCGACGATGCCGACGGCCGCGGCGGCGGTCAACCCGACGACCAGCCCGACGAACCGGCGGGTCTCGCCCGGCCCGGCCGCCAACGCCCCGGCCAACGCGCCGACCACCGGCAGAAGGAACGCGACGGCCCCGTGAGCCACAAACGCCCACCCGCCCGGCGTACGCTCCGACGCCGCCTGGTGGGCCTTCTCCCACCCGCGGAGACCTTCATCGCTGCCTTCGGCAGCCATGGGACAGGCGGAACACTTGCCGGAACAACCACTTGAATGTATCTGGGCCATGGATCAACCAGGGGCGTAAGCACGTAAAACGCAACACTATAGCCGGGGGCGACCGCGAATTCAACGGTGAGATTCCCAGGAACCTCCATGCCTTCCTACCCATCCGGCCGATCTGTGATACGCTTCACAGCCACGCCGGGGTCGGCCGGAGCGGCAAGCGCATGACATCCGCCCTTCGGCAGGCAGTTTTCCTTGGGTCCGGCCGGGGCGGTGCGTACCATGGGGGCGTGATGGCGTTGCGGGACATCGTCGGGCAGGACAGGGCCGTCGCTCAGCTTGCGCGCATGGTGGCCTCGCCCCGCCGCCCGCACGCCTACCTCTTCACCGGGCCGACCGGCGTCGGCCGCCGGACCGCCGCCGAGGCCCTGGCGGCGCTGTGGCTGTGCCGTCACGCCGACGACGACGCCCTGGCCGCCTGCGGCCGCTGCGCGAGCTGCGCGGCCTTGGCTGCCGGGACGCACCCGGACTACCACTTCATCCATAAGGAGCTGGCGCTCCATTCCGAGGATGCCAGGACCCGCGACAGCAAGATGCAGGACCTGGGCATCCAGGTGATCCGCGAGTTCCTCATCGCCCCGGCGTCCCAGGCGGCCGGCATGGGGCGCGGGCGGGTTTTCGTGGTCCGCGAGGCCGAGACGATGAACCTCGCGGCCCAGAACGCCCTGCTCAAGACGCTGGAGGAGCCCCCGCCGAACGTGAGGCTGATCCTGCTGGCGCGGAGCGAGCGGGAGCTGCTGCCCACCATCCGCAGCCGCTGCGCCCTGATCCGCTTCGGCTCGCTGCCCTGGTCGCTGGTGGCCGAGCGGCTGACGGCCGGGGGGGTCGCGCCGGCCGAGGCCCAGTTCTGGGCCGCCTACACCAACGGCAGCCTCGGCGAGGCGATGCGGCTGGCGGCGGCGGACCTCTACGCCTTCAAGCGGGAACTGGTGGACCGCCTGGCCGGACTGGTCGAGTCGGTCGATGCGGACCTGTCCGACCGTCTCCTGGACCAGTCCGACGCGATCGGCGAGGCGGTCGTCGCCGCCAACAGGCGGCTGGCCAAGACGGTGGCCACCCGCGCCGCCGGCGGGCTGCTGCTGGGCCTGGCGGCGTCGGTCTACCGCGACGCGATGCGCGAGGCGGCCGGGGTGAGCGGGCAGAGGATCCACGCCGACCAGGCGGCCGCCATCGAGCGGATCGCCGGCGCCATGGGTCCGGCGGCCGCGCGGATCGTCGACCAGATGGCCCGCTACGAGCAGCTCCTCTGGCGGAACGTCAACCCTAAGCCGTTCTGGGACAACGTCGTCCTCAGTTGCGCCACGGCGGCCCCGCTGGATGTGTGAGCCGGAACGTTCACCTTGCCCCAACAGGCCGTCTCCTGTATACCTGTCCGGCCGGGAAGCCTCCTGAAACACCCGTGGAGTCGCGATGAAATACTTCCTGCGGTCAGCCAAGTACGTCCTGCCCTACAAGCTGCGCCTGGCGGCCGCCCTGCTGTGCGTCGTGATGATCGGCGTGCTGTGGGGCAGCGGGCTGGGCGTGCTGCTGCCGGCGATGAAGGTCCTGATCAGCGAAGAGGGCCTGCACGGCTGGGCCGACCAGATCATCGTCAACAACCGCCTGGACATCGCCACCAGCACCCGCCAGCCCGTTCCCTCGATCGAGACCCGGGCCCAGTTCGGGTACATCGACACCGTCATCGGCATCGCCGACCTGGATGAGGACAGCCCGCTGGCGACGCACGACGCCGGGCCGGGAGCGTGGATCGTCGGGGCAGACGGCGAGTACCTCGCCCACGACGCGCTGTACGAGCGCCTCGCCCGGGCGCCGGTGGGCCAGGCCGTGACCCTCCGGGTCTACAGCAGCGCCACCGGCCAGGTGCGCGACGTCCCCGTCGTCCCCCACCAGGCCGAGCCGTGGTGGCAGTGGCTCTACCGAACCGTCACCCGTCTTCCCCGGCCCCAGGTGCCCTATGACCGCTTCAAGCTGCTGGCCGTCATCGTGCTGTTCGGCCTGACACTGAACTACGTGCGGGACTTCTTCCGGTTCTGGCAGGAGTACATCGTCCAGACCATGACCTTCCGCGCGGTGGTGGATCTGCGCAACGAGAACTACGACGTGGCGGTGCGTCTGCCGCTGTCGTACTTCTCGCTCAACAGCGCCGCCGACACGATGAGCCGCTTCGTGGCCGACTGCAACGAGATCCGCCAGGGGCTGGTCACGCTGCTGGGCAAGACGCTCGTCGAGCCGACCAAGCTGGTGTCCACGTTCATCTTCGCGCTGTTCTTCAACTGGAAACTGACGCTGCTGGTGTGCATAGTCGGTCCGCCGGTGGCATGGGTGATCCGCCGGCTGGGCTCGCGGATCCGCAAGGCCACGCGACGCACGCTGGAGAGCCAGGGGCTGATGCTCCAGGCCCTGGAGGAGACACTCAACGGCGCCCGCATCGTCAAGGCCTACACCACCGAGGCCGCCGAGGGCTCACGGTTCCGCCGGATCACGCGCCAGCTCTACCGGCAGTTCAAGAGCATGGCGGCGGCCGACTCGGCGACGGCCCCGCTGATCGAGTCGCTGGGGCTGACCGCCGCGATGGGGGCGGTGATCCTGGCCGGCTACTGGATGTACCGCCCCGACGACGCGCACGGCGGGATGCTGGGCTGGCTGCTGGACAACAGGATGGAGCCGTCCGACTTCCTCGTCCTGATGGGCGCCCTGGCGGCGATGTACGACCCGGTCCGGCGGCTGTCCAAGGTGTCGGTCCGCTTCTACAACGCCGACGCCGCCGCCCAGCGGGTCTTCGAGCTGCGCGACCAGGCGCCCGAAACCGACCTGCCCGACGCCGCGCCCCTGGACCGCCACGCCGAGAGCATCGAGTTCCGCGACCTGTCGTTCCGCTACCCCGGGGCCAACCAGTCGGCGCTGAAGAACGTCTCGCTGAAGGTCTGGCAGGGCGAAACCGTCGCGATCGTCGGCGGGAACGGCTCGGGCAAGACCACGCTGCTGAGCATGCTCCTGCGCCTCTACGACCCCACGGCGGGAGAGGTGCTCATCGACGGCCGCGACATCGCCCGCGCGACGCTCCTGTCGCTGCGCCGCCAGATCGGGCTGGTGTCCCAGGAGGCGGTCCTGTTCAACGCCTCCGTCGCCGACAACATCGCGTACGGCTCGCCCGACGCCACGCGCGACCAGGTCGTCGCCGCCGCCAGGGCGGCCTTCGCCGACGAGTTCATCAGCAGGCTGCCCGAGGGGTACGACACCGTCATTGCCGAACGCGGCAGCTCGCTGAGCGGCGGGCAGCGCCAGCGGATCGCCATCGCCCGGGCGATCCTCCGCAACCCGGCGATCCTCATCCTCGACGAGGCGATGAGCCAGATCGACTCGGAGAGCGAAGCGAAGATCCAGCAGGCCCTCAATGTCTTCGCCGAAGGACGCACCACCTTCGTCATCGCCCACCGCTTCAGCACCGTCCTGTCCGCCGACACCGTCGTCGTCATGCAGGACGGCGCCATCCTCGACACCGGCAGACACGAGGAGCTCGTCACCCGCTGCGAAGCCTACCGGACGCTCTTCGAGACCCAACTGCTGGGCGACCGCTGAGGCCGTCTACCGTTCGCTGCGGACCAGCTCGTGGAAGGCGTCCTTGAGACGCCGGGTGATCGGCCCGACGGCGCCTTGGCCGATTGTGCGGCCGTCGATGGCGACGACGGGGACGACCTCGGCGGCGGTGCCGGTCAGGAAACACTCGTCGGCGGTGTACAGGTCGTAGCGGGTCAGCTCGCGCTGGGACACCGGGATGTTCACCTTCCGGGCCAGATCGAGCACCACACCGCGGGTGATGCCCGCGAGGATCCCCGCGTGGGGCGGGGGCGTGGCGACGACGCCGTCGCGGACGATGAAGACGTTGTCGCCGGTGGCCTCGGCCACCATCCCGGCGGCGTTAAGCATGATCGCCTCGCTCACGCCGGCGTCGACGGCCTCCATCCTGGCCAGGATGTTGTTGAGGTAGTTGAGGCTCTTGACCCGCGGATCCAGGGCGTTGGTGCTGTTGCGCGGCACCGAGGAGATGATGACGCTCATGCCCTTCTCGTACACGTCCTCGTCGTACAGGGCGATGGTGTCGGCGATGATGATCACGCAGGGTTTGGAGCACTTGAAGGGGTTGAGCCCCAGCGTGCCGGCGCCGCGGGTGACGACCAGGCGGATATAGCCGTTGGTGAGCTTGTTGGCGCGGAGCGTCTCATGCATGGCCGCGACAAGCGCGTCCTTGCCGACCGGGACGGGCAGGCGGATCGCATGGGCGCCTTCGAACAACCGATCCACGTGCGCCGAGGCGCGGAAGATGCGGCCGCCGTAAATGCGGATGCCC
>JAAYZK010000469.1 GCA_012514895.1 Planctomycetota bacterium
AGAAAGAGATTGCCGATCGGCTCAAGCTGTCCCGCTCCCTGGTCAGCAAGGTTCTCAACGGGAACCTCGGCACGACCAAGGTGAAGCCGGAGACCGCCCGGGCGATCCTCGACTTGGCCGCGAAGCTGGGCTACCGCCCCAACCCGACGGCGGTCTCGCTGGCGACGGGCCGCCAAGGCACGATCGGCGTGCTCATCCGTCGGTTCGGCATCCCCGCCAGCCGTCTGCCCGACACGCTGACCGACGGGATCAGCGAGGAGGCCCGCCTGGTCCGCCAGCGGCTGGTGCTGACCTACTACGGCGACGACACAGAGACCCGCTGCTTCGAACTGCTTACCGAGAGCAACCGCATCGACGGGCTGATTTTCGCCGGCAAGATCCACCCGCGCCTCGCCGCCGACCTGGCGACGTTCGACGCGGTGCCCGTCGTCAGCGTCTGCACGCAGAAGATCAGCGACCGGCTGTCGTGGATCGGCATCGACAACCACCGGATCGGGTACCTGGCCGCCGAGCACCTGATTCAGCGCGGCTGCCGGCGCCTCGCCTTGATCGACACCTGGGAACACCGCAGCCGAGGCGTGCTCCACGCGATGCGGGACGGCGGCGTCGAAGTGTTCGATGCGCTGACGTTCAAGGCCGACACCTTCCGGCATACCGACGGCGCCGCGGCGGTCCGCCACTTCCTGGCCAGCGGGGTCCCCTTCGACGGGCTGATCGCCCAGTCCGACGAGCAGGCCGCCGGTGCGATCAACGAACTGCGGCGGTGCGGGATCGACGTGCCGGGCCGTGTGAAGATCACCGGCGTCGACAACGCCCCCTTCTGCGAGTTCTGCGCCTGCCCGCTGACCTCGGTCGACCAGAACCTCCACCACGCCGGCCGCCTGGCCCTTCGCACCCTGATGCGGACGATCGACGACCCCCGCACGCCGCCCGTCCGGATGGAGGTCGAGCCCGTCCTGGTCGCCCGTGCATCGACGCAGTGAACCGCTCGGCCCAAACGGCGCGCGATGTCGAGAAGATCGTCCGGTGCGGCTTACATCCGCTGGTGCTGGTGCGGGCGGGTCTGTGTGCGGACGACCTCCATCAGCCGGTCGATGTGCTTGAGGCCCCATCCGGCGCGGACCTCCCGGCCCTGGGCATCGCGCACGACGAACGCCGCGTCGCCCTCCTTGCCCTGGCGGGTTGAGAACGACACCGTCTCGATGGCATCCCAGGCGATGGCGGCGTCGCGGGAGCGGATGGAGGCCGGATCGACCTCGACCCACTGCCCGGATCGCTGGACGATCCGCAGGAGGTGGTAGCTGATGGCGGCGATGCCGATCGCAACGATTGCCGCCGTGAGGGCGGGGTTCTTGAACCGGAACTCGACCGGTCCGCCCTGGCTGGGGGCGATGACGAAGAAGTAGAGGGCCGCGATGCCCCCCAGGCCGACGACCCACCAGAGCAGGTCCAGGCAGGCCTGGACGTTCCCGGCCCGGACGAAGCGATGGGGCGTCACCGCGACGGGCGGAACCGTCGGCGCCGCCGGCGAGACGGCTGTGTCGGCCCCCGCGGCGGCCGCGACGGGCACGGCCGCGGCCTGGGAATCGTAGACGCGGTAGGTCTCGCCGTCGCCCGGCAGCAGCACGTGGAGCTCGTGGACGGCCGCGCTGCACTGGGTGCAGCGGGCCTTTTCGTACCCGGACCACCAATCCCAGCCGATGCCGTCCTTCCTGCATTTCTCGCACGACACCGCCCCGCACGCCGGGCACGCGTGGCCCAGCCGCCGGGGCGTCGCCGCCGTCGGCATCGCCAGGAACGTCGGCTGCCTGACCGCCGCGGCCTCAAGCACCTTGCCGCAGTGGTCGCATCGCAGGTTGTGCCTGCCCGCATACAGCGTCGACGGATCGTAGGACATATCACCTCTCCCTTTCGCTATGTCTGATCACCATGTCCGCCGACTCCCTCCGCCGTCGGGCGCGGAGGTGTCCCGCCGGTCCCGACGGCGGTCGGTGCGGGCGCAGGCTCGCGCCCTGTCTGACGGGTATACATGCGGCGGTACAGGCCCGGACGGGCGAGCAGCTCGGCGTGCGTGCCGACGTCGGCGACGCTGCCCCGCTGCATCACGACGACCAGGTCCGCCGCCTCGCAGATCGACAGGCGGCTGGTGGCGATCAGGACGGTGCGGTCGGCCAGGGCCGAGCGGATCGCCCCGCCGAGCTGCTCGGCGACGGTGTGCTCCAGTGCCGAGAAGGTGTCGTCGATCGTCAGCACCGCCGGCCGCGTCACCAGGGCGCGGGCGACGGCCAGGCGGACGCGCTGCTCGTCGGAGAGGGCCAGGCCCTGGCGGCCGACGGGCGTGTCGTACGCCTTGGGCAGAGAACGGATGAACTCATCCAGTCCGGCCTGTCGGGCGGCCTGCTCCAGGTCGGCCTGCGCCGCCCGAGGCTCACCGAAGCGGAGGTTCTCGGCGATCGTCCCGGTGAAGACGTCGCAGTCGTGCAGGATGTTGCCGATTGCCCGGCGCAGCGGTCGCAGCCGCAGGGATCGCAAGGGGATGCCGTCCAGGAGGATCTCCCCGCCGGTCGGGTCGTACAGGCGCGTGACCAGCGACAGCAGCGTGCTCTTGCCGCTGCCGGTCGGGCCGACGAGGCAGACGACCTTGCCCGGCGGGATGTCCAGCGTCACGCCGCGAACCGCCGAGGGCCCGCCCTCCACGTACTGCAGCGAGACGTTGCGGAAGCCGATCGCCCCGCGGACCGGCTCGGG
>JAAYZK010000005.1 GCA_012514895.1 Planctomycetota bacterium
TGCACCACCGCGAGCGGGCCGCCTACCTGCTCAGCGAGTGGCTGGGCTGGGGGATCGTCCCGCCGACGGTCATCCGGGAGGACGCGCAATTCGGCGTCGGTTCCATCCAGTGGTTCATCGACCACGACGGCTGGCACTATTTCCCGATGCTCGAGCAGCGCCCCGATCTTCATCCCCAGCTCAAGCGCATGGCCGTCTTCGATCTGCTGGCCAACAACACCGACCGCAAGTCGGGGCACGTGCTTCTCGACGCCGAGGGCCACGTCTGGGGCATCGACCAGGGCCTGTGCTTCAGTGCCGAGCCCAAGCTGCGGACCGCGATCTGGGATTTCGCCCGCGAGGCCATCGAAGAGGAACTCGTGGCCGCGGTGGCGCCCCTGGTGGACTCGGTGCCCGCGGAAATCGCCGAGCTGCTGTCGGAGGAGGAGGTCTGGGCGCTGCGCAACCGGGCGAACCGAATCGTGCGGCTGCCGTTTTTGCCGCAACCGCATTCGCAGTTCCAGTATCCCTGGCCGCTGGTGTAGGTGACGATTTAACAAGATATACCCGGTGGGGTATTGTATTGAAAAACGTTATCAAATTTGTGTGAAAGCAGCGTCCATGACCAAGCAGCGGGCCACGTCAGCCATGCCTCCCCTGATCCTCGGGGTCCTCGCCCTCGTCTCCGCCCTGGAGCCCCTCTCCATCAACATGTACCTTTCCGGCCTGCCGCAGCTGGCCGGGGATCTGGACATCACGCAGGCCGGCGCCCAGCTGACCCTGACATTCTTCCTTCTCGGCATGTCGCTGGGGCAGCTGGTCATGGGCACGCTTTCCGACGCCGTCGGCCGGCGCGGACTCTTCGTCGGCGGCGTCATCGTCGTGGTCGCGGCCTCGGTCCTGGCGGCCGTCGCGCCGACCGCGCCCGTGCTCTTCCTGGCACGCTTCCTCATGGGCCTGGCCGCCGGCACCGCGGTGGTGCTCGCCCGCGCCGTCGCCGGCGACCTGGTCAAAGGCCAGGAGCTGGCGCGGGTGTTCTCCCTGCTCATGCTGCTCGGCGGCGTCGCCCCCGTCATCGGCCCGGTCCTGGGCGGGGTCATCGTCGACACCGCCGGCTGGCGTGGCGTGTTCTGGACGCTGGCCGGGCTCAACGCGATCATGATGATCGCCGTCATCCTCGCCATCCCCGAGACCCTGCCCAAGCAGCGGCGCACCGGCGGCGGCGCCGGCCCGCTGCTCCGCGCGATCGGCACACTGCTGCGGGATCGCGCCTACCTCGGCTTCACCCTCGGCTACATCTTCAGCTTCTCGACGATGTTCACCTACGTCGCGGCCTCACCCTTCCTCCTGCAGGATGACTTCGGGTTCACCCCGGTGCAGTACTCGATCATCTTCGCGGTCAACACCACCGGCATGTTCCTGACCTCGCTGACCAACGCCCGCCTCGTGCGCCGCCTCGGCCCGCTGGCCCTGGCGCGCACCGGCAACCTCATCCTCGTCGCCGCCGTCGCCTACCTGCTGATCGCGTCGTTCGCCGGCGCCGGCCGCTGGGCCATCCTGGCGGGGCTGTTCGTGGTGGTCTCCTCGATGGGACTGAACTTCGGCAACAACTCCGCCCTGGCCATCTCCCGGGCCGGCACGCTCACCGGGTCGGCCTCCGCCTTCATGGGCGCGGGCCAGTTCCTCATCGCCGGCCTGCTCGCCCCGGCGGTGGCGTGGGTCGTCGCCCAGGGGCTGTCCCAGGCCCAGGGCATGGCGGTCGTCATGGCGGTCGTGGCGCTGATCGCCGCCGCCGGCGTGTGGGGCGGCGGCGCGGTGATGGCGCGCGAGAAGGCTGGCCAGGGGAACTGACAGAAATCGAAGCCACA
>JAAYZK010000470.1 GCA_012514895.1 Planctomycetota bacterium
CGGCGGCCGGCGAAGTCAGCGCGACCTGCGGGGCCCGGTTGTCCGGGTTGCGGATCAAGAGCGTCGCGGTGGCCGGCAGGCTCACGTTGCCCGCCGCGTCGCGCGCCGTAGCCTCCAGCGCGAAGACGTGGCCGAACTGGCCCTCGACGGTGAACTCCGCGGCCCCGGCGCCGTCCAGCGCCACCGGTTGGCCGTCGATCGAGAGCGTGCGGCCCGTTACGCCGACGTCGTCGCTGTCGATCACCCAAATCCGGACCCGCTGGCCCACGTCGGCTACGCGGTGGCTGAGCGAAAGCTCGACCACCGGCGGCCGGTCATCCGGCAGCACGTCGAGCCTGAACGAACCGCTCGTCGTGTCGACGCCGTCGCTGACCGACACGATCAGCTCGTAGCTCCCCTCCAGCGCGTCGTTCCAGCGGATGCGGCCCAGTTGCGGGTCGATCGTCATCCCGGCCGGCAGCGTGGAACCGGCCGCGCCGCTCAGGCTGAAGGAGAGGACGTCCGCGGGATCGAGGTCCTCGGCCGCCACGTCGCAGGCGAAGTCCTGGCCGGCCGTGATCGCCTGGTCTTGGAGCCAGACCGTGGGCCTGTTGTTCTCGCGGAGCGTGAGCAGACAGCGTTTTTGGGCCACGCCCGCGTCGGGCGCGGGAACGGGGTCGGAGACGGTCACGGTGACCCAGATCGCCTTGCCCGCCAGTCCCGCGGGAACCGCATCCCAGCGCAGCAGGTTCGCCTGACCATCGGCAAACGCCAGGTCGTCGCCGTCCAGGCCGTCGGCATAGAGCGCCACCAGCTCGGCGTCGGCCGGGTCGAACGCCTCCAAGCTCGCGGCGAACGTCAGCTCGCTCTGCTTGTGGTCGGGGTCCACCGCGTCGACCAGCCAGGCGTACTCCTTGCCCACCAGCGCCACCGGCTCCGGCGCGTTGCGGAAGAACGGCGGGCGATTCGGCGGCAGCGGCGCGACGTGCACCGAAAAGTTCTGCACCGCCTCCAGGCCGAGCGTATCCACCACGCGGACGCTCATCGGGACGCTCATCGGATACGAGCCTTCCGCCGGCGGCGTCCAGGTCAAGAGGCCCGTCTGCGGGTGGATCGAGGCGCCTGCCAGCCCCGGGGCCAGCTCGAATCGCAGCGCCTGCCGGTCCGGGTCCTCGGCGCCGGCGTGGTAAGCGTACGGCTTGCCGGCCGCCGCCCAGGTCCGCGGAGGCGTGGTGAAATAGGGCGGCCGGTTGATCGCCGAGACCGTGAGCGGATACGGCTGGCGCGCCGTCGCGCCGAACACGTCGACCGCCAGGACGGTGATCGCATGACTGCCCAGGTCCGCCGTGGTGGGCGCCCAGAGCACGAGCCCGGTCTCCGCGTCGATCGTCATCCCCTCGGGGCGCTCTTCCAATTGCCAGCGGACCGCGTGCCCTTCGGGGTCCTCGGCCACGGCCTGGTACGCGTACACCTCGGCGGCCAGCGCCGCCTGCCGCGGCGAGGAGACGATCGCCGGCGCGCGGTTCTGCGGGAGGTCGGCCGTAACGTGGATCCGGTAGGACCGCCGCAGCGCGTGTCCCTCTCCGTCGCTGACCTCGACGCTAAACTCGTAGGGCGCGTCCGGATCGTTGACTTGCGCCAAGGTCGGCGTCCAGGAAACCCACGAGTCGTAGGGCGACGAGAGCATCGCCAAGCCCGCTATCCCGCCAGGATTGACCAGCGTGAAGCCGAGCGGCTCGCCGTCGGGATCGGAGGCCGGCACGCGGTCGTACCAGGCCACCTCGGCCGGAATCGTCATCACCACGTCGGCGCCCACCACGGGCGGCCGGTTGTCGGACTGGCTGGTGACCTGCAACCTGTACCACTGGTACGCCGTCTGGCCGTCCTCGTCGGCCACCCAGACGGTGACGTCGTAGACGCCGAGGGCCATCTCGTCGGCCGCCCAGGCGATCTGGCCCGTGCCGGAGTCGATCGTCATCCCGCGGAACAGCGAAGCCTGGTCGAGCCAGTAGACCAGCGTCTCGGTGGGGTTGATCGGATCGTGGGCGTCGGCGTCGTAGGCGTAGCTTGCCGACAGCCGCGCGACGCGGACCGGTTCGGTGTCGAAGACCGGCGCCGTGGCCGCCCCGCCGTCGACCACCAGGGAGAGCGGCTGCAACTCCACGCCGCCGCGGCCGTCGCTGACGCGGACGCCGGCGTAAACCACCCCGGTCTGCGTCGCCGCGGGCGTCCACACGACCTTGCCCGACAGCCGCTCGACGGCCATGCCTTCCGGCCCATAGGCCAGCGTATATTCCAGCGGGTCCTGGTCGAGGTCTTCGGCCAGCGCCGTGTAGCCCAAGGCGATTCCCACCGCGGCCGCCGTGGGCGGCGCGCTGATGAAATGCGGCGCGCGGTTGCTTGCGGTGTTCGGAACCAGCCCGAAGTCCGCACCCGCGATGTCCTGGTCGGCAATCGTCACGATCCTCGCTCCGCCGGGCGTCTGCTGCACCCAGCCGCCGGCATGCTCCAGCGCCACGGTGTGGTTCCCACTCACCAGATGATCCAAGGAATACTCGCCGTCCGCATCCGTCGCCGCCCACGCTTCGTCGGCGTCGCGCCGCCGGTTGCCGTTGCGGTCGAGGTACACCACGCGGCCTTCCAGACCCCCTTCCCCTCCATCCTGCGACCCGTTTTCGTTCGCGTCATAGTAGACGGTTCCGGTGATCGAGCGCGGCGCGGCGCTGGTCACCGTAAGCGTGAACTCCTGATCGTCCCGGCCGCCCCGGCCATCGGCCGCCCGCACCCCGATCACCGTATTGTCCACCGGCGACGACCAGGTGATCAAGCCGGTCTGCGCGTCGATCGACATCCCGTTGGGAATCGGCTCCAACAGGACGTACGCGACCGCGTCGCCGCGATCCGGATCGACGGCCGCGACCTGGTAGCGATACTCGGTCCCGGCGAGCACCGCCCTGACCGGATGGCTGACGATCGTCGGCGCGTGGTTCCCCGGCGCGGCGAAGGCGCGTACTGCGAACGTCTGCTCGGCTTCAAGCGGCCCGTCGCTGACGCGCAGGCTGACCGCGTGGACGCCCACCTGCTCGGCGGTGGGTGTCCACTGGATTACACCCGTCGCAGGATCGATGCTCATTCCCGCCGGGCTCTCGGTCAGCCGGTAGACCAGCGTGTCGCCGTCGGGATCGAAAGCGTCGGCATCGTAGGCGTAGCCGGCCGAGACGTAGGCGGCGACGGCCGGGATCGAGCGGAACACCGGCGGCTGGTTCTCGGGCGGCGCGTAGACCGTGAGCGTGAACGACTGCCGGGCGGCGCCGCCGAAGCCGTCGGCGGCCTCGACGGCGACGCTGTAGTTGCCCGGCGGCAACGACTGCGCGCCGCGCGACCAGGTGATCAGCCCTGTTTGTTCCTCGATCTCCATGCCCGACGGCGCCGCCGTCAGGCGGTAGCTGACCGCGTCGCCGTCCGGGTCCACGGCCTCGGCAAGGTACTGGTACTCCAGGTCCTGCGGCGCCGACACCCGCGGCACGCTGGAGAACTGCGGCGGCTGGTTCGTGGCGCCCACCAGCACCAGGTCATAGGTGAACGGCACGCGGTAGGGATTGAAGAAGGAGAGCGTGAGCCGATCGCTGATCGTTTCCTGGGGCGAGAAGACGCCGTCTTCGCCCACCAGGCGGCTGAAGTCGAAGTACGGAATGCCTTCGCTCGAGACGCCGTCGGCCCCGGCCGCAAAGACGCCCGGATGGCTGATGTTGGTGATGCCCAGGTAGAGCGGCCCGTCCACGGCGTAGGGCCCGGTGTTGGTCAATTCCAGGTCGACGTAGAGCACGTTCTCTCGCTCGTGGAACGACGTGCGGTGGTAGTCCGTGCTGAACTGGGCCAGGTCGGTCATCGACGTCCACGGCTGGTGCGACGGGTCGCCCGGAATGCCCACCAGCGTGAGACTGGTGGTGGCGGACTTGCCCGCCACGTCGATGGCGGTCAGCTCGAACGTATTCTGGCCCGGCGCGACGATTACCTGCGTGAAGAAGGCCCCCGCGGCGTCCAGGGCGTCGACCGGCGAGCCGTCGATCATCACCGCGGCCAAGGGAACGGTGGGATGGCCGGCCGAGGCCAGACCGCTGATCAACGCGGTGGCGCCCGCGGCGATCCGGCTGCCGTCGGCGGGCGCGTCCACCCGGATTCGCGGTGCGGCCGAGGCGCACTCGATGACCAGCTCCTTCAGCGCGGGGGTCACGTCCCAGGAGGTCGACCGCAACGTGACCTGCACCTGCAAATAGCGGCCGGTGATGTCCTGGAGAATTTGGTCGGAGGTCACCTGGACGTAGGGCAGGTAGTCCAGCGCCGCCCGGTCGTTGGACGCGCGGACCCGCAACTCCACCGAACTGTCTTCCGGGGTGGCGGCTTGCGCCAGCACGCTGTACCACAGGGCATCGAGGTGTTCCGCGTCGACCGTGTGCGTCCATACG
>JAAYZK010000471.1 GCA_012514895.1 Planctomycetota bacterium
ATTCTTCTTCGTGATGGTCGCCATCCTGGTGTTCGCCAACTGGGGCATGCCGAACGAGTTCCACTTCACCACCGTCGACGGCGATCAGTTCCGCGGCCAGATCGTCCAGGCCCCGTTCGACCCCGAAGAGCCAGACGCGACCTACACGATCCGCGTCGAGGACCCGCAACTCGGTCAGATGCGTGAAGTTCGACTGGAGGCGAGCGCCCTGGCAGAACGCACGCCCGTCGGCGGCCTGTGGGCGGCCGTCTGGCAGCATAAGTGGATCATCACCTCCGCCTTCGGCGTCGGCTTCGCCCTGGTGCTGATCTTCTGGTTCTCCGTCGCCTGGTGGAAGGTGATCCTGGCGGCGATCGCGCCTGCGGTGCTGGCCCTGGCGGGGCCGACGCACGGGCTGTGGGTGCTGCTGCCGTTCGCGGCGGCGGTGGTGGGGCTGTCGATGGTCCTGGAGACCAGCAAGGGCGAGGGCCAGGAATGGTTCAGCGCCACGTGGACCTTCGCCAAACAGATCCTGCCGCTGCTTCTCTTCGGCGTGCTGATCGCCGGCTTCCTGCTGGGACGGCCCGGCCATCCGGGGCTGATCCCCAGCAGGTACGTGGAGATGCTCGTCGGCGACAGCCCCGACGCCATGCTGGCCATCACCGGCTGGGGTGGCGGCGGCTTCGAGAGCGTGGCCCGCGCCCTTTGGCCGCTGTGGACGAACCTCTTCGCCAGCGTCCTCGGCGCGTTCATGTACTTCGCCACGCTGACGGAAGTGCCGATCCTCCAGGGCCTCATCGGCTCGGGGATGGGCAAGGGCCCGGCCCTGGCGCTGCTGCTGGCCGGCCCGGCGCTGTCGCTGCCCAGCAGGCTGGTCATCCGCAGCATCATGGGCACGCAGAAAACCATCGTGTTCGTGTCGCTGGTGATCGTGATGGCCACGATCTCCGGCATGATCTTCGGGACCTTCTTCTAGGAGATGGACAATGAGCAAGTGCTGTGGAACTTCGAAGGCGACCAGTGACGCCGCGTCCTGCTGCTGCGGCGGCGGGGACAAGATCGTCCTGCTGTATTCGTGCAGCGGCGGGGCTAACGTAGGCCAGATCTCCGACCAGGCCGCCCGCGAGCTGATGTTCGAGGGCAAGGGCACGATGTTCTGCCTGGCCGGTTTGGGCGGCGACATCCAGGGCATGGTCCAGACCGCCCGCGACGCCGACGTGAACCTGGTGATCGACGGCTGCCCGATGGACTGCGCCAAGAAGGCCTTCGACCGCCACGGGATCACCAACTACGCACAGATCAAGGTGACGGACCTGCGGATCGAAAAGGTCAAGGGTGTCCGTTGCACCAATGAGCAGGTCGCCCAGGTCGTTGCCGCCGCCCGGTCGAAGCTGGGCTGACGCCCCGAAAGGAACGATCGCCATGAAGAAGCTGCAGATCCTCGGAACCGGCTGCCCCAAGTGCAAGAAGCTGGCCGAGAACACCGAAGCCGCCGCCAAGGCGGCGGGCATCGAGTACGAACTCGAGAAGGTCACGGACATCAACGCCATCATGAAGATGGGCGTGATGATGACCCCGGCCCTGGCCGTGGATGGCGAGATCAAGGTCGTCGGCAAGGTGCCCGATCCTGACGCCATCAAGGCCATGATTCAGTAAGGGGAAGGAACAACCACGATGGCGAGATTCGGTAAGATGACGTTGGTTGTGGCGCTACTGGCCGCCACGGGCGCGCAGGTTCCCGCTTCGTCGCCTGCTTCCCAGCCGGCCTCCGCCGCGACGCAGCCGTCCGGGACCGTGGCGCAGGCCTACCCGTCGCTGACGTCGGCGGCCCTGGCCCACGCCACGCTGGCCGACCTGCCGGCCGGAACGCTCCTGCGGGCGGGCGAGGTGATCGTGAACCAAGCCGACCTCGACGCCGAGATCGCCTCGGCCCCGGAGGCCTTGCGCGAGCAACTCCACAGGAACGCCTTCTTCCTCCTGGAGCAGACGGCCACCCGCCGCCTGCTGCTCCAGGAGGCCCGCACCGCGGCCGGACGGGACGGCAAGGATGTCGCGGCGATGTCGGAGCAGGACCTGCTTCAGACGCTTCTGGTTGCCGTGACCGCCGGCGTGACTGTCACCGACGCCGAGGTCGCGGCCTTCTATGCCGCCAACCGTGAGATGGTGGGCGGCCAGCCGCTGGAAGCGGTGCGCGAGGCGATTGCTCAGTATGTGCAGCAGCAGAAGCAGCAGAACGCCATCGCGGCGTACGTCGAAGCCACAGGCCGTCGCGTCGCCATCGAGGTGGATGCCGCGTGGGTCCGGCGTCAGGCCGCCTTGGCGATGGACAACCCCGTGGACAAGGCCCGCGCCAGCGGCCGACCGTCGCTGGTGGATTTTGGAGCCCAAGGCTGCATCCCCTGCGATAAGCTCGCCCCGATCCTGGAGGCCATGAAGACCAAGTACGAAGGCCGGGCAAACGTCGTCTTCATTTCCGTGCGCCAGGAGCAGATCCTGGCCTCCCGCTACGGCATCCAGTCGATACCCGTCCAGGTCTTCTTCGACAGGGACGGCAAGGAAGTCTTCCGTCACACCGGGTTCTGGCCCCAGGACGAACTGGAGGCGAAACTGGCCGAACTGGGTGTGCGATAGGAGGCCGCATGAAGATCAAGACGATCCTCG
>JAAYZK010000472.1 GCA_012514895.1 Planctomycetota bacterium
TGGGCGTCCGCGAGCTGATCGTCCAGGGCTACCTGTGCCCGCTCAAGACGAAGGCCGGACGGCAGAAGGCCGACACCTCGGGCCTGCACATCCGCGGCGGCGAGTTCATCGCCGGTGAGGTCGAGGCGCTGATGGATGCGGACCTGCTCGTGCAGTCCGCCTGTCGCGAGATCGTCGATCACACGCGGGATCGCCACTCAGTGCTGGTCTTCGCCTCCGGGGTCCAGCACGCCCTGCACGTCCAGCGGGTGCTGGGTCAGATCGGATTCGAGTGCGGGTTCGTCTGCGGCGACACGCTGCCGTTCGAGCGGGCCGAGACGCTCAGGCGGTTCAAGGACGGCGAGCTGAAGTTCCTGGTCAACGTCAACGTCCTGACCACGGGCTTCGACGCGCCCAACATCGACTGCGTGGCCCTGCTGCGTCCGACGATGTCGCCGGGGCTGTACTACCAGATGGTCGGTCGTGGATTCCGCCTGCATCCCTCGAAGACCAACTGCCTGGTTCTCGATTTCGGCGGCAACATTCTCCGTCACGGCCCCGTCGACGCCTTGGAGATTCAGGATCGCCCGTCCGGCAACGGCGAGGCGCCTGCAAAGGAATGCCCCCAGTGCCAAGCGGTGATCCACGCCGCCTATGCCGTCTGCCCAGACTGCGGGCACGAATTCCCGCCGCCGGAGCGCGAGCGACACGACCGCCAGGCCTCGACGGCGGGCATTCTCACTGGAGAAGTGACGCAGGAGACGCACGAGGTCAGCGAAGTTCAGTACAGCATCCACCGCAAGCGCGGGGCCCCTGAGGACCACCCGCGGACGCTGCGGGTCGACTACCGCTGCGGCCTCAACACGCACTTCAGCGAGTGGGTCTGCCCCGAGCACGTCGGCTACGCCAGGGCGAAGTTCGAGGCGTGGTGGCGGGCCCGTTCGAATGAGCCGTTCCCCAGCACGGTCGAGGAGGCCCACGACCTGGCCGTCGCCGCCGGCGTCCTGGCCGAGACGCGGACGATCACCGTGCGGTCGGTCGCCGGTGAGCCGTTCGACCGGATCGTCGGCCACGAGCTGGGGGCCATCCCGCCCCGCATGGACGGCAGCGACGAGCGCGACGACGGCAACCTGCCCGCCTACGCGTGGGTGGATGACGACGACATTCCGTTCTGAGCGGGTGAGGTGAATGAATGAGGGATGATGCCAGACGATACCTCGACGCGGGCCTGTGCGTCCTGCCGGCCATCCGGGCCGAGAAGCGACCCACCGTGGCGTGGAAGGCGTATCAGGACCGTCTGCCCACCGCCAGCGAGATCGACGCCTGGTTCGCCAATGAGCCTGACGCGCTCGGCGTGCTCTGCGGGCGCGTGTCGGGCAACAACGAGATGATCGATTTCGACGCCGGCGGTGAGCTGTTCGATGCTTGGGCACAGCGCATCCCGCTCGATCTGCTGGCCAAGCTGGTCATCGAAACCACGCAGAACCACGGGCGACACGTGTGCTACCGCTTCAGAGGCGAGATCTGCGGCAACATGAAGCTCGCCCAGCGCAAGGTTGGCGACAAGGTCGTCACGCTCATCGAGACCCGTGGCGAGGGCGGGTTGTTCCTCTGCGCCCCAACGCCGGGCTACGAACGGATTCAGGGCGATCTATCCAACATGCCCGTGCTGACCGAGGCCGAGCGCGACACGCTGCTACAGGCGGCGTGGGATCTGAACGAATACGTGCCACCTGTGGCCAACGGGCCGACGGGGTCAGCGAATGCCGGCCAGACAGCCGCATTGTCGGCCGCACATGGCGATTGTTCGTCGGACAATTCGAACATCGGCCCGATGTCTTCGAACAGTTCGCACATGTGCGGCTGTGCGTCGAACAATGGCGACCGGCCTGGCGATGACTTCAACATCCGCGGAGATGTGCGGGCTGTGCTCGAACAGCACGGCTGGGTGCGCCTGGCCGACCGACAGGGCCGCGACGGGAACGAATACTGGCGACGCCCGGGCAAGAATGGCGGCTGGTCGGCTACCCTGAAGGACCGGGTGTTCTACGTGTTCAGCTCGAATGCCGCACCGTTCGAGCCAAATGGGGCCTATTCGCCGTTCTCGGTCTACACACTGCTGGCCTGTGGGGGAGACTTCGAACAGGCCGCCAAGTCGCTGCGTTCCTTTGGCTTCGGCAGCGATTGGCTGGCGGACAATGCCGGGGATGCGGACATCTCGGGCATCCTGGCCATGGCTGCCGCCTATTCGCAGAACAGTGCGGACAGGGAGGACGGCCCACCCGAGATCGAGGACCCCGGGCCGATCCCGGAAGATCTCTTCCACGTGCCCGGCTTCGTCGAGCAGGTCATGGACTTCACGTTGTCCAACGCGCCATACCCGAACGTCGGCTTGGCATTCTGCGGCGCGATGGCCCTGCAGTCCTACCTGTGTGGCCGGAAGATCTGCGATGTGGGCGACCTGCGTCCCAACATCTACCTGCTCGCGCTGGCGAGTTCAGGCACCGGCAAGGACTTCCCCCGGAAGGTCAACTCGCGCGTGCTGTTCGAGATCGGCCACATCGATGCCCTCGGCGACAAGTTCGCCAGCGGCGAGGGCATCCAGGATGCCCTAGCTCGCAGCAGCGCCATGCTGTTCCAGAACGACGAGATGGACGGCGTCTTGCGGCAGATCAACCTCGACCGTGAGAACAAGCGGGAATCGATCCCCAACATCCTGCTGACGCTCTACACCTCGGCCAGCGACGTCTACCCGATGCGCGTCAAGGCCGGCCAGAAAGAGGCGGGGCACATCGATCAGCCGCACCTGACGCTGTTCGGGACGGCCACGCCGCAGTACTTCTACGAGTCGCTGTCCCAGCGGATGCTGACCAACGGCTTCTTCGCCAGGTTGATCATCGTGGACATCGGCAAACGCAGCGCCGGCCAGAGGCCCGGCAGCCCACGTCACCTGCCCGAACCGATCATCCAGACCGCCCGATGGTGGGCGGAATTCCAGCCCGGCACACGCCGCTCCAACCTGATCGACGTGCATCCCGAGCCGCGCGTCGTGCCCTGCACGCCCGAGGCCGAGGAGGCGATCAAGGCCCTGCAACGCCAGACGGAGGAGGAATACGACCTGGCTCACGACCGCAACGACGAGGTCGCCCGTGTCGCCTGGTCACGTACCCACGAGAACGCACAGAAGCTCGCCCTGCTGCGTGCCTGCAGCGCCAACCACGAGGATCCGGTCATCGATCTGCCCACCGTTGAGTGGGCCAGCAGGTTCGCCATGCACCAGACCCGGCGACAGCTGTTCCTGGCAGCCAACTACGTCGCCGACAACCCGTTCCACGCCGATTGCCTCAAGCTGATGCGGAAGCTGCAGGAAGCCACCGACCGGCAGCTGTCCCACCAGATCCTGCTCAAGCGGATGAAGATGAAGACCAAGGACTTCAAGGACCTGATCGAGACGCTCGTGCAGCGCAACGATGTGGCGGCGATCCCCGTCCAGACCGGCGGCCGTACGGGCGTGATCTACCGCCTCAACGTGGGGGTGAAGGAAGGTGAAGGAAGGTGAA
>JAAYZK010000473.1 GCA_012514895.1 Planctomycetota bacterium
CGCCGCTGACCAACGAACAACTGGCGGCGCTGCCGATGCGCATCGGGGCCTGGGAGGGGGTCGACGTGCCGATGGACGAGGCGATCGTCGAGGCGACGGACACCGACGCCCACGTGCACCGCACCTACAGCCTGGGCGGCCACACTGTGGGCCTGTACGTCGCCTACGGGCTTCGCGCCCGCGACCTGGCCCCCCACCGGCCGGATGTATGTTATCCCGGGTCCGGGTGGACGCTCCGCCGCGCGACCGAGGTGGTGCTGCCGTCGGCCGACGGGAGCGACTTGCCCTGCACCGTCTACCGGTTCAGCCGCGGGGGGGTGGGGGGCGACTGCGTGGTCGTGCTCAACTACTACATCGTCGACGGGCAGCCCTGCCCGGACGTCGGCGCAATCCGCCGCGTCGCGTGGCGGGGGCAGGCGGCCGTGAGCTATCTGGCCCAGGTGCAGGTCACCTGTCGGACCGATGCCCTCATCGATCCGGACATCGCCGAGCAGCGCACCGGCGAGTTCCTTCACCTGGCGGCACCCGAAATCGCACTGCTGTTCAAGCAGTGTGTTTCCATGGAGGACGACTCGTGAGCGATGCGGCGGCGTGCGTCGGCGGCGCGGCCGGACGGAGGCTGAGCGCCCTGGCCGGTCCGGCCCTTCTGGTCGGGGCGGTCCTGGCGGCGGGCCTGTGGGCCTACGCGGACGTCATCGACGCGCTGATGAGCGACTGGCGGCACGATCCGAATTACTCCTGCGGGCAACTGGTGCCGCTGATCCTCATCTACCTGCTGTGGCGGCGCAGGGACGTTCTGGCCGCCGAGAAGGCCCGTCCCAGCGTCTGGGGCGCGGTGCTGCTCCTGTTCGCCCAGGTCGTGCGGGGGGCGGGGCTGGCGCTGCTGTTCGAGTCGGCCCAGCGTTACGCGATGATCCTCACGGCCGCCGGCTGCGTGCTGCTGATCGGGGGCCGCCGCTGGCTGTGGCACCTGCGGTGGCTGGGGGCGCTGAGCCTGCTGATGGTCCCGCTGCCCGGGCGCGTCCACAACGCCGTCAGCGGGCCGCTGCAGTCGCAGGCGACGGCGGGGGCGGTGTTCCTGCTGGAGGTGGCCGGCGTGTCGGTGGTGCGCGAGGGCCACACGATCCTGATGAACAACCGCGTGCCGCTGGCCGTCGCCGAGGCGTGCAGCGGTCTGCGGATGCTCACCGCGTTCGTTCTGGTCGCCGCGACGCTGGCGATGCTGATCGACCGGCCCGGCTGGCAGAAGGCGGTGGTCGTGCTGTCGAGCGTGCCGGTGGCGATTCTCTCCAACCTGGTGCGCCTGTTCGTGACGGCCGAGCTGTACCTTCACGTGGACAGCGCCGTCGCCGAGCGGTTCTTCCACGACTTCGCGGGCCTGACGATGATGCCGCTGGCGATCGCGATGCTGCTGGGCGAGCTGGCGCTGCTCAACACCCTCGTCACCGCCGACGCCGGGCCGGCGAAGTCCGCCGCTGTCGTTGATGCCGATCCTGCCTGATCCGTCAAGCTCGCCACCTGCGCCGCCTGCACGGCGGGGCCGCGACGAATTCCATGAAGCACTCTCCGCCGTCGGTGCCCCTCTGGGGGGCTCACCCTATAGTTCTCGTGAGAGGGGGACATGCCGCTGGGGTCCTCACCATAGACAGGCAGACTGTGACGTCGCCAGGGCTCGTGCCGATGCGGCACGAAGGGACGTCAGTTCGGGACGGGTGCGAACGGCCACCCTTGTGACTGTCTTCGTCGCGGTGGCACTGAGTCGCGCGACGCAGAGCCCGGGAGTGCTTTGTTGAGACAACGGTCGCGCGTAGTACCGTTGAGAGATTTCGCTGTTCAGCTGCTTCTGTGAAGGGGCCGTCCTCTGAGGGTGGAGGGCGGCCGGTGAAGGGTAAGGTGTGGGGTATGTGGAAGAAGATGATCATTGTGGTGGCCGTGCTTTCCATGGCGGTGTTGGCCCAGGCCGATGTGACGTGGAGGCAGGATGGGTACAGTGACGCAAAGGTGGACGATGCCCTGGAGACCTGGGCCCCATGGCAGACGTCCAATGAGTTCGACAGATCGTACCAGAATGGCAAGGATGGCCACGACGGCAAGAGCGACGGCTACGACGGCAGGGATGGTCACGGCGGCAAGCCCGATGGCTACGACGGCAAGGATGGCCACGGCGGCAAGCCCGATGGCTACGACGGCAAGGATGGCCACGGCGGCAAGCCCGATGGCTACGACGGGAAGGACGGCCACGACGGGAAGGACGGCCACGGCGGCAAGCCTGATGGCCATGCCGGCAAAGATGGCCAC
>JAAYZK010000474.1 GCA_012514895.1 Planctomycetota bacterium
CCGCGCGTCGCGCGTGCCTTGACAGGGGCGCCCCCCCTCCGGTAGAGTGGCTCGCTTTCCTTGTGAGGAGAAAGCGCATGGAAGAAGCCATCGCTAAAGCCCAGGTGTTGACCGAGGCGCTGGAGTACATTCAGCGATTCCGCAACCGCATCGTCGTCATCAAGTGCGGCGGGTCGATGATGGACAACGCCCAGGCCGTCGCCGCCATGCTCAGCGACGTGGTGTTCATGTCCACCGTCGGCATCCGTCCGGTCATCGTGCACGGCGGCGGCAAGGCCATCAACGCGGCGATGGCGGAGGCGCAGTTGGAGGTCCAGTTCGTTCAGGGCCGCCGCTACACCGACCAGCGCTCGCTGGCGATCGTCGAGGACGTTCTCGTGCACACGATCAACGACTCGATCTGCAGCACGATCACCTCGATGGGTGCCGAGGCCATGGGCCTGCACAGCCTCTCCAGTTGCGTGCTGTTCGGCGAGAAGCTCTTCCTGTCGGACGGCGATCGCCAGCGGATCGACATCGGCCTGGTCGGCACCGTGACGAACGTCAACGCCCCGCTGATCAAGCTGCTCTGCGCCGCCGACACGATTCCCGTGATCGCGCCGATCGCCATCTCGGCCGCCGGATCGAAGCTCAACTGCAACGCCGACACCGCCGCCGGCGAGGTCGCCGCCGCGATCGGGGCCGAGAAGTTCGTGGTCGTCTCCGACACGCACGGCATCCGGTTGGACCCCAAGGATCCCGCGACGGCCGTGACGACCGCCGACGAGGCACAGATCCGCGAGATGATCCGCACGGGCGTCATCGCCGGGGGCATGTTGCCCAAGGTCGAGGCCTGCCTGCGGGCGTTGGCCGGCGGGGTGCAGCGCACCCACATCATCGACGGCAACTACCCCCACGCCCTGCTGCTGGAGATCTTCACCGAACGGGGCGTCGGAACGCTGATCCAGAAATGAACCTGCGGCCGCGACCGATCCGCCGCCGCACCGGGGCAGACGCATGAAGGACTTCATCAACATCGCCGATTTCACCGCCGCCCAGTTGAGCGGCCTGATCGAACGGGCCATCGCCGACAAGGCGGAGTTCCGCGCCGGCCGCCTCGTCCAGACGCTGACCAACCGGACGCTCGCGATGATCTTCGAGAAGCCCTCGCTGCGCACGCGGGTGAGCTTCGAGGCCGCGATGACGCACCTGGGGGGCCACGCGATCTACCTCACCAAGGCCGACATCGGCCTGGGCAGCCGCGAGCCCGTCGAGGACATCGCCCGCGTCCTGGGGCGGATGTGCGACGGGATCATGGCCCGCACGTTCAGCCACGACCACGTCGAGCAGCTCGCCCGCTTCAGCCCGGTTCCCGTGATCAACGCACTGACCGACTACAGCCACCCCTGCCAGGCGATGGCCGACGCGATGACGCTCCGCGAACACTTCGGCGACCTGGAAGGGCGCACGATCGCCTTCGTCGGCGACGGCAACAACGTCGCCCGCAGCCTGGCGACGCTGGCGTGCAAGCTGAACATGCGCTTCACGCTGGCCAGCCCGGAGGGCTACAGCCTCCCCAGCGACTTCCTCGACCGGCTCGTGGCGACCTGTTCCCATCCGTCCTGCCGCACCACCCACGACCCCTTCGAGGCCGTCCGCGACGCCGACGTCGTCTACACCGACACCTGGACGTCCATGGGCCAGGAGGACGAGAAGACTGCCCGCCGCCAGGCCTTCGCCGCCTTCCAGGTCAACGACGCCCTCCTGGCCGCCGCGCCCGACCACGCCGTCGTCATGCACTGCCTGCCGGCCTACCGAGGCAGCGAGATCACCGACTCGATCATGAGAACCCACGGCGACATCATCTTCGCCGAGGCGGAGAACCGGCTGCACTTCCAGCGGACGCTCCTGAGCGTGCTGATGGGAGAGGGCGGCATCGGGTAGGGGCGCCGCCCCGCGTGCGGCAGTGCCCGCGAGCGGCCCAACGGCTGTCCCGGTGACGGGGCAGGGGCGGAAATCCGAAACAAATCCCAAACGGCAAAACGGAACGGAAAAGCACCAGACGATGGGGCTCGGCCATCTGGCCGTCTTTCCTGGCGTCTTGGGACTCGTTTTGGGGTTTCGTGCCGCCTGCCCTGAGCCGGCCGACAGGCGGATGTCGGATCTCCCGGCCGCACCCGTAATCCCCAACCGGGCGGACGACTTGACCGGGCGACGCGCATCGCTGTCCGCGCCGGGGACCGCGCGGAATCGTCCCGGACTGCCCCTTGCGGGCCGGGGCCGGGGCGGGTACCTTACGACCCGTCGCCGGCTGTCGCACGTCCGCGGAGGGCGGACGCTCGTGCCGTGCCGGCCGCCGACCGGTTCTCCCGGCCGGCCGGCCGCGGGGGGGACGGCCATCCGCGCAGAGCGGCGCAGCAAGTGAGGGCCTTGCTCGGACGCAAGCGACACTCACGGCATGGAGTGCCAACGCCCCGGCGCCTGCCCCCAGGCGCCGGGGCGTTTTTCTACTGACCCGCCCCACCTCCTGCTTGGCGCGGAAGATTCGCTTTTCCGATCCGCCGCGGAACTTTCCCCCTTTCCGTGCGTCAGAGCCTATGATAGCGGTCGGTACACCTATCCAGGAGATCGGCATGAATGGAAAACGATGCACATGGGCGGCCCTGGCGGTCCTGCTGGCCCTTCCGGCGGCCGCGGGGGCTCGAATCAAGCTGGCGACGCTCCCGGTCCGCCAGCGGGTCGAAATCCAGCTCGACAACGGCGCCTTCACGCTCGTGGAGGAGGAGCGGATCGTGCCGCTGCTCAAGAGCACGCCCGCCTCGGGCAACAACATGATCGACTTCAGTTGGACCAACACGCGGATCGACCGCGACTCGGTCCAGTTCCGCCCTGTCGCCCTCCGCGACGGGGACGCCTTCCGCCCCATCCGCGCCGACGGGGGGCAGGAGGAGATCAGCGTCATCAACGTCGCCTACCCGCCCGGGGAGAACGCCCTGGTCTGGGAGGTCTACGCCGCCGAGGCGTGCGCGGCCAAGGTCCGCGTCAGCTACCTCATCAGCAACCTCACCCGCTCCTTCTCCTACCGGGCGGCGGCCGACAAGGACGAGACCACCCTGACGCTCAGGAACTACATCGAGCTGCAGAACTACTCCGGCGAACAGTACGACCAGGCCGGCCTGTGGGCCGGGTTCGGACCGAGGTTCCTCAAGCCCATCGACCAGCAGACCGAGATCCGGATGCTCCTGCAGACCTTCGCCGACGTCCCCATTCTCAAGACCTACACCTTCGACTGGTACGCCCACGGGCCCCTCAACGACGACAGGCCGCTGGCCTCCAAGGTCCTCATGCACTACGTGCTCACCAACGACGCCGCCCACGCCATGGGCGTGTTTCCCCTCCAGCCGGGCAAGGTGCGGATCTTCATCGCCGACGGGCGCGGCGGCGAGGCCTTCCTGGGCGAGGACTGGGCCGCCCTCACCCCCCTGGACGGGGAGATGAAGCTCTACCTCGGCGAGGCCCGCGACGTCGTGTGCACCCGGACCATCCAGGACAACAGGCGCCATGCCGTCCGCGGCGACCTGTTCCACCAGGAGCTCCGCATCCAGTACGAGGTCGAGAACTTCAAGGACAAGCCCGTCACCCTCGACATCGTCGAACAGCTCAACGCTCTGGCCCGCCAGTACGGCGGCGACCCCCACGGCGACGTCGAGTGGGAGCTCGGCGCCGGCACCAGCCCGACGATCCGCCTGAACATGGAAGAGGGCACCGCACGGCCCATCCTCCGCGTCGAACTGCCCGCACGCCCCAAGGACGCCGACGAGAAGGTCGCCAAGCAGACCTTCACCTTCCACCTGACACTCAAGAACCTCTGGTAGACGGCCCCACGCGAGGCACACCATGATACTGAAGACAACCGCATGCACCCTGGCGCTCCTGGCCGCCGCCGCAACGGCCCTGGCCGAGAACGTCGACCTGGTCACGCTGCCCCGGCGGGCTGCCGTCCAGCTCACCATCTACAACAGCGAGGACCTGACCCTCGTCAAGGAGACGCGGCTGGTGACGCTCAAGCAGGGCCCCAACCGCCTGCAGTTCTCCTGGGCCGGCACCCTCATCGACCCCACCAGCGTGACCTTCCGCGCCGTCGACCACGCCGACGAGGTCGAACTGGCCGACACCGTCTTCCCCGGCCAGAAGCCCCAGCACCTCATCTGGAACATCGAGTCGGCCTACGAGGGCCAGGTGCTGGTCGAGGTGACCTACTTCACCAGCGGCCTGACCTGGAGCATGGACTACGTCGCCATCGTCGACCCCGCCGAGCAGGCCATGCAGTTCCGCGGCTACGTCCGGGTGTTCAACAACTCCGGCGAGGACTACGAGAACGCCGAGGTCCGCCTGATCGTCGGCACCATCAACCTCGTCGAGAAGATCGCCGACCTCGCCCGGCGCAGGGGTCTGCGCACGGAAGACCTCGGCCGCGACGAGACGCGCCGGCTCAACCGGGCGGTCATGAGCGAGGCGATCGACAGGGCCGGACTGGCCATGGACCCCCCCCCGCCCCCGCCGCGGGCATGCCCGCCCGACCCAGGGCCATCGTCAAGGAGGGGCTCAGCGAGTACTTCATGTTCTCCGTCGAGGGCACCGAGACCGTCCCCAACGGCTGGAGCAAGCGGATGCGGGCCGTCAAGGCCGACGACGTGACCTTCGACATCCTCTACCGCATGCGGGACTACCAGTACGGCCCGCGGCCGGTCCGTTTCTTCCTGTGGCGCAACGACGCCGAGCACGCCCTCGGCGACAGCCCCCTGCCCGACGGGCTGGTCCGCGTCTTCCGCGACAACGGCCAGGACGGCCTGGCCTGCCTGGGCGAACAGCGCATCAACTACGTGCCCATCAAGGCCGAGATCGAGGTCAACCTCGGCAGCGACGACCTGGTCGTCTACGAGACCGTCAACAGCTCCACCGAACGGCTGAATTTCTCCTTCCGCCGCGAACGCAACGGCCGCGAGTGGGTCGAGGGCTGGGACGAGCGCACCCGCTGGATCGACACCGTCCGCAACTACCGCACCACGCCGATCCGCTTCGAACTGCGGCGTGCCTGGGACGGCGACATCGACTACACCAGCGAGATCGCCACCACCCTGTTCGACTACCGCACCATCGAGGCGACCTTCGACGTCCCGGCCGGCGCCAGCGTGCCCTACCCTGCCACCGTCGTCACGCACCAGGGCACCAACGCCCGCCAGGCGCGGGTGAATCTGAAATAGCCGCCCGGAAGAACCGGCGAGTATCGAACCTGCCTGTCAGCAGATTCCTCCCCATCGATGGGGAGCGCTTTCCCGCCCCCTCCCCCGTCGAGCCCGATGGGGGTGATCGTCCCCGCACCCCAGACGGTCCGCCACGCCGCGCACTGTCCCCACGCTCAACTGCCGCCGATACGCGGCCTGCCGCACCGTCTGGCGCTATCGGACGGTCAGCGGGTGAGCAGGTTGGCCAGCATGCGTTCGGCGACGGGGTCGCAGGCGTCGGCGGCGGGGCTGATGCGGCCGCGGATGTGGAGCTGGTTCATGAGGATCTCGCCGCGTCCGACCGGGACGCTGAGGACCATGGGGTAGACGTCGCGGGAGGCCCAGAGGATCTTCCTGCCGGCGGCGAGGGCCGCTCCGTCCAGGAGGGTCTCGTTGGCGATGGCGCCCGGCAGCCCGTTCCAGCGCCACAGCCAGTCGGCGGGGATACCGTCCAGCAGCGGATGGGACGCGCCTTCGTAGGCGTGGGCGCGGGAACAGATGACCGGGTTCCTGTTTGCCGGCGACGGCAGGCCGATCCGGCAGTCGACCAGATCGGTCCAGGTCCACGCCGTCTGGTTGGCGACCACGACGCGGCGGCCGCCTGAGGCGAAGGTCCGCAGGGCCGGGGCCAGGGCGCGCTGCTCGTCGCTGAGCGCGGCGGCGTCCCAGACCAGCACGACGTCCGCGTCGATCGTCGCGGCCGCCGGTTCGACGATCCGGCAGCCGTTGTCGGCCAGCCAGCGGCGGATCGCTTCGTCCCCGCCCAGCAGCGCAACCCGCCGTCCGCTCAGGCCCGCGACGCTGGCGGCGGCGTCGACGGCGTGGATCACCCTCTGGCTGACGACCGGGCTGTCGCCCTCGCGCGTCAGCACCGCTGCCAGGTAGTAGCTGCCCTCGGCGGCGGGTATCGCCACGCGGACAGGCAGGCGCTGGAGGGAGTCCGGCCCCAGCGTCACCGCGAAGGCATCGGTCCAGACCGCCGCCTCCAGCGCGCCGGCGTCGGGAACGAACAGGGGGTTTTCGGCCGTAACGTACAGCGTCACGACCGCCTCGACGAGGTCGTGCGTCTCGTTGATCAGCGTCAGATGCGTCGGGACCCTCCCGCCGGCGGGATAGTTGCGGTCGAACATCTCCAGGCTGGCCAGCACCGGGGCCATCGAGCTGTGCAGGGCGGCCGCCATCGGCGTGGGATAGTCGTCGCGCCAGTCCATCGCCCCGCGCAGGCGGGTCCAGCCGGCGTACATGTACGGCAGCAGGCAGTCGATCCGCAGACGCCGCATCGCCTCGGTGTGTTCGGTGGCGCACTCCGCGTAGTACAGCGGGTAGTCCGGGTGGTTCGCCCGTCGCAGCCAGCGGCCGGACGGATCCCACATCCGGTTCATGTACTCCGTGTTGGTCAGCGGGCGGGTCGGATCCTTGTGCTCGGCCAGCCGGGCCATGTCCAGGAGGAGCTGGCCCTCGGCGTCGCGGACGACGTTGAAGCAGGTGTGGATATCCGCCATGTCAGGCGTGCCCACCACGTGCTCGCCGGTCCGCATGCACAGGCGGGTGGGGTCGAGGGCCTTGGCGCAGCGATAGTACGGGCCGGACTCCCACGCATTGTCGTGTCTGGACTCGTTGGACAGCACCCACAGGATGATCGACGGGTGGTTCCACATCCGCGTGATCCAGCCGGTCAGGTCGAGCATCGCGTTGCGGTGGAGGACGTCGTATTCCTCGGGCGTGTAGCCGAAATCGGCGTGGTTGTACAGCAGGGGCATCTCGGCCAGGATCATCATGCCATGCGCGTCGGCGACGTCCAGCCAGGCGGCCGGCGGGGGCTGGGTGTGGGTGCGGAAGCAGTTGAGGTTCATCGCGCGGGCCTCGGCGATGAGGTAGTCGACCACGTTGTCGTTGTAGCGATCGCCCCACAACCACTCGTTGACGAGGTTCGACCCCCGCAGCCACAGGGGCAGTCCGTTCAGGCTGAAGCGGCCGTCCTTGACGGTCACTTCGCGCATGCCGAAGGTGAAGCGGACGCGGTCGCAGACGGCCGGGCCGAGACGGGTGACGATCTCGGCCTCGTACAGGTGCGGGGTTCGGGGCGTCCAGGCCTTGACGTCGGCCAGGCGGCAGACGATGTCGACGGGGGCGGCCGACCCCGTCCCCGCCGGCGCCGTCGCCGTCGCGCGGGCCAGGACCGCGTGGCCCCCCGGCTCGCGGACGATCGCTTCCAGCGCCACGTCCTCGGCCACAGGGCGCGAGCCGTCCAGCCAGACGCGCAGCGTGACGGCCCCGGCCGCCACGTCGGGCATGGCCAGCACCCACTTGGCGTAGACGTCGTCGTAGAACTCCAGCCAGAGGTCTGCGTAGATCCCCGGCCCCTTGCCGCCCCACGACTGCGTCGACCCGCCGACGGGCAGGAGCGGGTAGCCGCTCGCGCTGCGGGGCACGCCGGCCCACCCGGTAACGCGGAGGACGATCTCGTTGGACCCCGCCTTCAACAGCTCCTGCGGCAGTACCGCCGCATGGGGGCCGATCGGCACGTGGCGGGTGACCGGCCGTCCGTTGATCCAGGCGCTCGCCCCGAACCGGATGCCGCCCCAGCGGAGCACAGCATCGCGGCCGGCGCGGACGGGATCGAGGTCGAAGGTGCGGCGGACCCAGACGCACCCCGTCCGCTCGTGCAGTTCGCCCACGGCCTGCCAGGCGCCATCCCCATCGCTGTCCGGCAGCACCAGGTTGCCGGACGGCACCTCCACGGGCTTCCACGGCCCCGCGGCGGCGGCAACATCGGGCCGCCAGATCGCCGCGTCACCGTGGCCAACCAGCACGCTCCACGTGCCGCCCAGGGA
>JAAYZK010000475.1 GCA_012514895.1 Planctomycetota bacterium
CCGACGCGCGGCCAGGCATACCAGAGCTTGCCAATCAGACCAGACCGAACGCCCCAGAGGTGGAGCAACAGCCTCCCGAGACAGATCGGTGCAAACCACTGAACCCCCGGGTGGTGGAGAGGCGACCCGCCCTGCACCCCCGGCACGGCATGCTCACGCCCCTGCGTGAGTCCCGGCCGTAGCGTACTTCATCGACGCGGGGACCCCGAGTCTGATACTGCTCCCGCACCGACATAGGCATTATGAGGCCTTCGGCGGGTTGCGTCAACCACCCCTACCGATTATTCGCTCAGGGCGCTGGCGCACGCGGCGGCTCAGGCGTCGTCTCAGCAGCCGCCCAGCGCCCCAGCGGGCATCGGGCCAGCGCGTCGGACACGGCGCGCTGCCAGAGGCAGGGCCGACCCGCGCCGAGCAGCCGGCACGCCCGCCGGTCGTACTCGCGCAGCACCTGTTGCGGACACCCGTCGCACAGCGCGACGCGCCGCAAGCGTGCGTCTTCCGCAACGGCTTGATGCCCGCCACGGTCGGCGGCGGGCCGGGCAGCGCCCCCGGCCGCGGCGACCGTGGGGTCAGGCGCCGCGCCGGCCGACGCGTACACCACCCGCAGGGCCGTATCCAGGCGCCACGGCACCAGCCAGCCATCGGCGCCGCGCTGCCCGGCGGCCTGCACCGCCGCCAGCCAACCGGGGGCCAGCAGCGCGCTCCAGCGCTGCAGTTGAGCGTCGGTGTAGCGTCGGGCCATCAGGCGGGCTCCGCCGGCCGGAACGACAGCGCCGCTTCGTAGAACGCGCCGCTATCGCCGTCCGCGTGGAAGTGGTAGAGGGGGTCGTTCGTCGAGGCCCACAGCCGCAGCAACCAGCGCCCCGGCGTCAGCAGGAGTTCGTGCGGGGGCGGCGGATCGGACACGACGGCCCCCATCGGGGCGCAGCCCAGGCCGCCGCCCGGCGCGTGCGCCCGGCCGACGAGCAGTGCGGGGCCGACCACGGGCTCGAGCTGCTGGACCGTCAGACGCATCTCCTCGTAGCCCGGGTCCTGCGTCTCGCCGCGCCCGAACCAGTCGACGCCCAGGATCGTATCCGCGCCAATGCCGATCGTGGCGCGGGCCTCGGCCGTCTGGGTGTAGGGATTGTGGTCGGCGCAGTTCATGTCGTCCTCGAACTGCAGTCGCACGGTCAGGCCACCGTGATGCAGCGACCAGGGCTCGGCGGGGAAGGTGCCCAGGACGTAGCAGTCGTCCGGCGGTGGGTAGCCGGTGATGGGCGTCGGACGCCGCTGCCCGGCCTGGCCGCCGTCGATGAAGCCCAGATCCCAGAAGCACCACGCCACCTCCCACCACCACAGGCAGCAGGGTGGCGCGCCGGGCGCGCAGAGGGCCTGCGGCCCGGCGCTGGCGATCAGCCGCGTCCCCGCGGGCAGCAGCGTGCGTTCACCGGCCATCGGTGCCTCCGGGTGTCACGGGGACCCACCATCGTCACAGGCGGTGACCGCCTCGACCTCGTCGCAGGCCAGCAGCAGGAGCCAGGCGCCGGTCAGCGGGTGGCGGGTGGCCAGCCCCCAGGTGCCGTCGGCGGCGGCGCGGTAGCGACCGACTGCGGTGCGGGCGCGGGCGGGGACGCAGTGCTCGGCCAACGGCGTGGCGGTGGACACGTCGGCAGTCTCCGGGGGGTAGAGGCTGTAGGTCCAGCTGCAGGGCGTCACGAGGTCGCCGGCGGCGCCGCCGTCCTGGCGGACCTGCACCAGC
>JAAYZK010000476.1 GCA_012514895.1 Planctomycetota bacterium
CAGCCGGCGCACGGCGCCGTGGCCATCACAGGCGGCGGGACAGGCCTGACCTATCAGCCCGCCGCCGACTACTACGGCGAGGACAGCTTCACCTACACGATCACCGATGAAGACGGCCTGACCGCTACTGCGACGGTGACCGTGACCGTCACGCCGCAGCCGGATGCGCCCTCGGTCGCCGACGACAGCCTCGTGGTGCCGGCCGACGCGCCTGCCACGGCGGTCGACGTCCTGGCCAACGACACCACGCAGCCCGACGGCGTCCAGGCGATGACGGTGACCGCCGTCACACAGGGCGCGCACGGCCTGGTCGAGATCGAGGCCGGCGGCGCCCGCGTCACCTACCAGCCGCAGACCGGCTGGTTCGGCGACGACAGCTTCACCTACACCGTCACCGACGAAGACGGCCTGACCGCCACGGCAAGCGTCGCCGTCACCGTCCTGCCCCCCGTGGGGCCCGACCTGGCGGTGGCGCTGCTGGACAAGGCCCTGCCCGAGGCCATCGTCTCCGGCGAGCGCCTGGTCGGCCGCGTCCGCGTGGTGATCTCCAACTCGGGCAACGAGCCGGTTCCGGCCGGACGGCGGGCCGACGTGGAGGTGTGGGCGGTTTCGGGTCCGACCGAGATTCTGGTGGGCGCGCTGCCCAACCTGGCGATCGGCGGCCTGGGCGTCGGGGCCGTGAAGGCGGCCGCGATTGCCGTGTTCCAGCCGGACAGCCTGCCGTCGGGGCAGTACCGGCTGGAGGTCCGCATCGCTCCGACTGAGCCGATGGCCGAGTTGAGCGTGGCCAACAACGAGGCGCTGGTCCAGAACGAGCTGATCTCCGCCGAGCCGTTCATCGACCTGGAGCCCGCCATCGACTCGGTGGCCGTAGCCGCCCCCGCGACCGGCGGGGACCGCCTCGCCGTGCGTCTGCGCGTGACAAACCGCGGCAACGTGCCCGTCTCCCAGCGCGGGGACATCGAACTGTGGGCCGTGGACGGCCCCAGCGAAACGCTGCTGGTCCGTCTGCCTCGGCAGTTGCTGTCGATGGGTGCGGGCCAGGTTCGCGTGTTCGCAGCCGTGGCGACTGTTCCGGCGACACTGCCGGCCGGGACGTACGACCTGCAGGTTCGGATCGACACCGCCGGCGAGGTCGACGAGAGCGACGAGGCGAACAACACGGCCGTCTCACCGGCGGCCCTGAACGTCCAGAACCCCGACCTGGCGGTCGGCTTCGCCCGCTCGACGCTGCCGGCGACGGTCGTGCCGGGCGACCGGGGCGTGGTCTTCGCCGAGATCGGCAACCTCGCCGCGGTCCGGGCCTCCGGCGCGGTGGACCTGCAGTTGTGGGCCTCCCCCGACGGCGTCGTCGGCGATGACGATGACGTGCTGCTGGCGTCGCTGGCCAACCAGAGGATCGTCCTGCCGGCCGGCGGGTCGCGGCTCTACCCCCTGCGGGCGACCGTTCCGGGCACGATGGCGCCCGGGGAGTACCAGCTTGTCCTGGTGGTCGACGCCGCCGACGCGGTGACCGAGGCCGACGAAACCAACAACCAGGCCCTGGCGGCCGATCCGCTGGCGATGAAGCTGCGGTTCGGCACGTTCGACGGCCGGCGAAACGTGGCGCTGCGCCTGACCGACTCGGCCGGCGTGCAATCGACCTTCACGGTGCGCGGCAACGGGTACGGCGAGGTGGCCGGCGGCGACTTCGACACGGTCGAGCTGTTCGAGACCGACCTGTCGTCGGCCGTCCGCGTCGTGTCGCGCGGGGCCGCCGGCCTGGGCGACGTCACCGTGCACGGGTCCCTGGGCAGTTTCACCGCCCCCGGGATCGCCCTGCGGGGCGACGTCGGCGTCTCCGGCACGATCCGGTCGCTGGCGCTGGGGGACCTGGCCGGCGGCAACACCGTGGCGATCGGCCCGGCCGAGGCGGGCTCCAACGTCGCGGCCGTCCTGTCCTTCGCCCAGGTCAGCGACGCGGCGCTGACGTCGCAGACGCCGATCCGCACGCTGACGGCCGCGGCGTGGCTGGACTCCGGCGGCGCGCATGAGACCGTGACCGCCCCGCAGATCAACCTCCTGCGGATCGCCGGCGACCGCCGGCGCGGCCTGTCGGGCGACTTCGAGGCCGATCTCGTGCTCGACGGCGGACAGCCTGTCTCGCTGGCCGCCGTCCAGATCGACGGGTGGTTGCGCAACAGCACGGTCCGCACCGACGGCTCCATCGGCGTCTTCCAGGCCGGCGGGTTCGACCACGCCAACGTCCTGGCCGGCCTCCGCGACGATCTGATCGGCCTGCCGCAGGACGCCGCCGACTTCGACGCCCTCGCCCAGGCCCAGATCCGCGTTCTGACGGCCCGGGGGATCCGCGGGGACACCGGGCCGGCGTTCATCGACTCGAACGTCGCCGCCTGGACGATCGGCAAGGCCGTCCTGCAGAGGGTCGACACCGCCGGCGACGAGGGCCCCTTCGGCCTGGCCGCCCGGGGCTACGCCTCGGTCCTCTGGACCGACCTGGCGGGCCGGCGCACCCTCGTCCGCCAGTCCCAGGCCGCCCAAGTCGAGGACTTCCTCATCCGCGTGATCTGACCGTCGCAGCCAACG
>JAAYZK010000477.1 GCA_012514895.1 Planctomycetota bacterium
ACGCCCCTTCGGGGCTGACGAGCGAGAAATCCGAAATCCGAAGCACGAAATCCGAAACAAATTCAAAACAGCAGGAAAGACGGCAAGCATCCAAACGGCCGAGCCCCAGGGTTTGGTGCTTCTCCGTTCCGTTTTGCCGTTTGGGATTTGTTTCGGATTTCGAATTTCGTGCTTCGGATTTCCGCCGCACGGGGCCGCAAGTCCAATAGCCCGCGGTCCAGCCTGACAGCACTTCTGACAGCCCGCTTAGTGTTCGCCGCCGAACGCCTTGGCGTGGCGGACGATGTCGCCGGTGCGCAGGAAGATGATGTCTTCGGCGATGTTCGTGCACAGGTCGCCGACGCGCTCGAGCGCCTTGGCGACGTTGATCTTGATCAGCGCCGGTTCGGCGCCGCCGACGCGGCGGTCCTCGGCGTCCAGGACGTTGCGGGCGAACTCGCTGTAGGCCTCGTCGATCGCGCTGTCGGAGGCGATGACGTTCCGCGCCCCCTGGGCGTCGGCGGCGCGGAGCATCCGCACGGTCCGCCCGAGCGTGTCGACGGTCGTCTGCCAGAGGGTCTGGAAGGCCTCCGACGGGCTGAAGCTCAGCTCGTGGGCGACCGCGTCGGCGACGCTGCGGCCGATGCCGGCGGCGAAGTCGGCGATGCGTTCCAGGTCGTTGTTGACCTTGATGATGGTGCACAGCGTCCGCAGGTCGATCGCCGCCGGCTGGTAGAGGGCCAGCAGGCGGATGCACTCCTGTTCGATCTCGACCTCTTCGCGGTCGATCACGGAGTCCTGCTGGTAGACCTGCCGTCCGGCATCGGCGTTTCCGTCGCGCAGGGCCGCCAGCGCGTCGGCCAGGGCCTGTTCGACCCGCATGCCCATCAGGTCCAGTCTCAGCGAGAGCCGTTCGAGCCGTTCCTGCAGTTCAGACACGGTGGATCTCCCGATCAGCCGAATCGGCCGGTGATGTAGGCCTCGGTCTGTTCCTCGGCGGGGTTGGTGAACACGTCGCGGGTCAGGCCGTACTCGATCAGCCTGCCCAGGCAGAAGAAGGCGGTCCGGTCGCTCACGCGGGCCGCCTGCTGCATGTTGTGCGTCACGATGACGATCGTGTAGGTGCGTCGGAGCTTGCGGATGAGTTCCTCGATGCGGCCGGTCGCGACGGGGTCGAGGGCGGAACAGGGCTCGTCCATGAGCAGGACCTTGGGGCCGGTCGCCAGGGCCCGGGCGATGCAGAGGCGCTGCTGCTGCCCGCCCGAGAGGGCCAGGGCCGACTTGTGCAGCTCGTCCTTGACCTCGTCCCACAGGGCCGCGTCGCGCAGGCACCGCTCGACGGCGGCGTCCAGGCGGCCGCGGCCGCGCACGCCCTGGAGGCGGGGGCCGAAGGCGACGTTGTCGTAGATGGTCTTGGGGAACGGGTTGGGTCTCTGGAAGACCATGCCCACCTGCTGGCGGAGGTTGACCAGGTTGGTCCGCCTGTCGTAGACGTCCTGCCCGTTGACCGACAGCAGCCCGGAGGCGCGGGTGTGGGGAATCAGGTCGTTCATGCGGTTGATGCTCCGCAGGAACGTGCTCTTGCCGCACCCGGAGGGGCCGATGATGGCGGTGACCGACTGGGGCAGGATGCCCATGGTGATGTTTTCGACGCCGGCCTTGGCGCCGTAGTGGAGGCTGAAGTCCTCCGAGTGGATGATGGGCTGCGCCTCGGCCGCTCCGGTGTCGGCGTCGCCGGCGAAGCGGGTCGCCGCCGCCGCCGGCATCCGGGGCGCCGGCGATGTCGCGGGGGTGGATTCCATCGTGGCGTCATCCTCCTGGGGTGTCATGATTGTTGCCATGCTATCGTCCTGCGAGCTTGCGGGCGATTCTGCCCCGCAGCGCGATCGCGCCGATGTTCATGATCAGCACGAGCAGAATGAGCGTCATGATCATCCCATACTGGTTGTGCGGCGCCTTGGCCGCCAGGTTATCGCCGGTGGCGAAGACGTACGCGCTGTAGGTCAGGGCCGGGGTCTCCCTCAGCAGCGACGTGGTCCAGGTCCCCGAGGCGGCGGCGGCCGTGAACAGGATCGGCGCCGTTTCGCCCGCCGCCCGGCTCAGCGCGAGGATCACGCCCGTCAGGATCCCCGGCAGGGCCGCCGGGAACGTCACGGTCACGAACGTCCGGGCCCCGCCCGCCCCCAGGGCCAGCGAGGCCTCCTTGTACGACCGCGGGACCGACTTGATCGCCTCCTCCGACGCCCGGATGATGATCGGCAGGATCAGCACCGCCAGCGTCAGCCCGCCGGCCAGGACGCAGGCCTTGCTCGGGCCGCCGAACAGGGGGATCAGGAACAGGACGAAGAACGCCAGCCCGAACAGGCCGAAGACGATGCTCGGCACGCCGGCCAGCGTGTTGACGCACACGCGGATCACGCGCACCAGACGGCCCTCGCCGGTGCACTCGACCAGGTACGCCGCGGCGATCACCCCCAGCGGGAAGGCGAACGCCATGGCGGTGCCCGCCAGCATCAGCGTGCCCCAGACCTCCGGGCCGACGCCGCCGTACAGGCTGCCGGCCACGCTTTCGTCCGTGAAGTACCGCCAGTAGAACGTCCGCTCGGGCAGGAGCATCCTGTCGAGGTCCCGCTCGACCATCGGGAACAGGTCGGCCAGGGGCGTGCCGGCGAACTGTTCGGCGCGCGGCATCCAGTGGTACCGCTGGAGCTGGCCGGCGGCGGTGTCCTCCTGCTTCACCCTGGCGTAGAGCAGCCGGTCCAGCAGGATCTCCGCCCGGTCCATGCGGGTGGCGCCCCAGCGGAACTCGTCGAGCTGCGGGTCGGGTTCCCCGGGCCGGGGCCCGAACAGCTCGCCGACGGCGGCGACGACCTCGCCGTACGCCTGGCCGTACTCCTGGCGGAGGCCGTGCAGATCCGCCTGCCCTTGGACGGCGTGCGCGTAGGTCCGGGCCATCTCGAACAGGCCCGCGGCCTGGCTCGCGGGGGCCGGCGTTTCCACCAGCACGGCACGGTTGGGGTCGTCCAGCACGCCGGCGAGAATCGCCAGGACCTCGTCGCGGTCGGCCGAGGCGAACGCCGCATCGAGGCGGTTGCGGATGTCCCTGGCCACGCGCCTCAACTCGCGTTCCTCCTGGCGGTCCATGGCGCCGGTGGCGACGGCCCGGGAAAGCTCTTCCCGGTACGCGTCGTACACGCGGTCGGCCTCCTGCGACAGTCGGTCGGGGTTCAGCAGCGAGCCGAACTCGTCGAGCAGCCTGTACATCGGCTCGCGGGCCTGCCGGGCCCGGGCCAGTTCCGCTTCGAGCCGCTCGCCGTCGCCGCGCCCGAACCGCTCGTGGATCATCCGGCGGAACTCGACGGTGCCCCGGAACACGACCGCGCGGCCGCCCCGCACGAAGATGGGCAGCAGCAGCACGACCAGGGCGGCCGCCATCCCGGCGACGGCCGACACCGAAAGGGCGGTGAACGAACGGTTGAGGATCTGTCGCTGCCAGGTGCGCATCAGCCCTTCCCTCCCGCCGCCCGCCGGGAACGCTTGAGCAGGTGCTCGCTGATCAGGTTCAGCGCGAACGTCATCGCCAGCAGCAGCAGGCCCAGGGCGAACAGGGTGTGGTAATGGAGCGTGCCGTGGGCGGTCTCGCCCATCTCCTGGGCGATGGTCGCCGTCAGTGTGCGGATGGCCGCGGTGAGGTCCCACCAGGGGGTGGGGATCTGGGCGGCCATGCCCGAGGCCATCAGCACCAGCATGGTCTCGCCGATGGCCCGCATGATGCCCAGGATGACCGCGGCGATGATCCCGCTGTGCGCCGCGGGGATCACGACCTTGACCAGCACCTCCGCCCGCGTGGCGCCCAGGGCGTAGGCGCCCTCGCGCAGTTCGCGCCCGGCCGCCCAGAGGGCGTCCTCGGCGATGCTGACGATCGTTGGAACCGCCATCACCGCCAGCACCATCGAGGCGTTCAGCGCGTTGGTTCCGGTCGGCAGGCCCCAGTGCTCCTGCAGCCACGGCGCCAGCACGAGCAGGGCGAAGAATCCGTAGGCCACCGACGGGATCGCCGCGAGGATCTCGATCACCGGCTTGGCCAACTGGCGGAAGCGGAACGAGGCGATGTCGCTGAGGAACACCGCCGCCAGCAGGGCCACGGGCACGGCCAGGAGGATCGCGACGGCCGTGACCAGGACCGAGCCGAAGAGGATCGACAGGGCGCCGAACACGGGGTCGCGGTCCGCCGGGTACCACCGGGTGGACGTGAGGAACTCGGCGGCCTTGGCGTCGGTGAGGAACGGCACGGCCTTGATGATGATGAACACGAAGATCATCACCACGGCCAGGACCGACGCACTGGTCAGGCCGAGCAGCGCCAGGCGACCTGCGCGGCTGATGACGTAGCCGCGCAGGTCCTGTGACGGCGTCAACTGCAGCGGCCGGTCGAACGCGGCCGTGGCCGGCCGCTCAGCCGGCGGGGCGGAATCGGGCAGAGTGCTCAAGGTGTTCCTCTCCGCGCAGGGAGGTCATCAATAGTCGGTCAGCGGCACGAAGCCCTTGTCTTCGATGATGTCCTGTCCCGCCTCCGTCAGGTGGAACGTGCAGAACCGGTGGAGCGGGGAGCCCAGCGTCGGGTAGCCGTTGGTGAACATGAACAGCGGACGGCTCACGGGATAGGTGCCCGAGGCGATCGTCTTGCGGGTGGGCGTCACGCCGTTGACCTGCAGGGCCCTGACCTTGGCGTCCACGAAACCCAGCCCGACGTACGCCACGGCGCCGGAGGTGGTTTCGACGCGGGCCTTGGCCTGCGGGTTCGACGAGACGTACTCGACGTTCTGGGCCATCTTCTGCCGGTTCATCACCAGCTCGTGGAACGTCTCATACGTGCCCGACGAGGTGTCGCGGCTGATCGGGACGATCGCCAGGTTGGGTCCGCCGACCTGGCTCCAGTGGGTGATCCGGCCGGCGTAGATGTCCCGAAGCTGCTCGATCGTCAGGCCCGTCACGGTGTTGGCCGGATTGAGGATGACGCACACGCCGTCCATCGCCACCGCGTGGGCGACCGGCAGGACGCCCTTGGCGACCGCGTCCTTGAACTCCTTTTCGTGCATGAACCGGCTCATCGTGGCGATGTCGCACCGGCTGTCGGTCAGGGCGGCCGCCCCGTCGCCGCTGCCGGTCTTGTTCACCGTGATCGAGACGTTCCTGTCCTGTCGCTCGATGGCTTCCTTGAACGCGTCGGCGATCGGGCCGACGGTCGTGGAGCCCTGGACCTGGATGTGAACCCTGGGGGCGTCCTGGGCCACCGCGGCCGTCAGGGCAGGCGCCAGCATCATGCCGAGCAGTGCGACGGTTGCGAGTCCTTTCATCGGATGTCCTTTCATGCGGACGCTCGAGCCGGCCGGAGCCGTCCCCGAACCGCCTCGAGCGAAGTAATCCTAGCCGGCGTTTGTGAAGAAACGGTTAACACGGCACCGATCCCTCCCGAATAGAGCATGATAGCTGCGACTGTTCAGCTTGCGCTCAGGCGGCGCTAACCTTCCAATACGTTTGGGCAGTGGGGATTGCGGCCGATTCGATCGCGGGCATAGAATAGGGGGCAATGAGCGCCAGGAAGATCATGGTCGTCGAGGACGAGAAGGACATGGCCGAGCTGATCGCCATGCGCCTCAAACGCGAACACTACGAGGTGGAGGTCGTCCATGACGGCCTGACGGCCTTGAACCGGATCCGCGCCGACGCGCCGGACCTGCTCCTGCTGGACCTCATGCTGCCCCGCCTGTCCGGCACGGAACTGGCCGCCGAGCTTCGGCGCGACGAGCGGATCGCCCACGTCCCGATCATCATGCTGACCGCCCGCGGCGAGACCACCGACGAGGTCCTCGGCCTGGGCCTCGGGGCCGACGACTACATCACCAAGCCCTTCAGCATGTCCGTCCTCCTCGCCCGCATCGCCGCGGTGTTCCGCCGCGCCGACCGCGCCGAGGGCGGCGACATCCTGACCGCCGGGCCGATCCTGGTGGACCGCCAGCGATACCGCGTGAACGTCGATGCGGAGCCGGTCGACCTGACCCGGACCGAGTTCCGCCTCCTGGCGGCGATCGTCGCGGCCCGGGGCCGGGTGCTGACGCGCAGCCAGTTGATCGACCAGGCGCTGGGCATGGACGCCGTCGTGACCGACCGGACCATCGACGTGCACATCACCTCCCTGCGGCGGAAGCTGGGGACGGCGCGCGGCTACGTCCAGACGGTCCGCGGGGTCGGCTACCGACTGGCGAGTACGGGCGATGAGAAGGCCTAGATTCCTCCTGACGCTCCTGATGGGCAACGTCCTGCTGGTCGCGGCCGTCATGGGCGGCGCGGTCGTGCTGTCCAGCCGCTCGTTGGCCCGCATCCACCGCCGGACCCTCCAGACCCGCCAGGTGGAGCTCACCGGCCTGGGCCGCTCGGCCGTCGAGCAGTTCTGGTCGGACGATCCGGCCGAGATGATCCCGCGGTGCGACGCCCTGTTCGCCGGGGCGCCCTACCGCGTCACGCTCATGGCCTCCGACGGGAACGTGCTGTGGGACAACCGTGTCGGAGCCGGCCAGGTGGAGCGGCGGTTCCAGGCCAGCCCGTCCCCGGAGATGGTCGAGGCGCTGAACGGCCGCCGCGTCGAAGCCGTCCGGGCCGATCCGTCCGCGGCGGCGCCGCTGCGGTTCGTCGCCGAGCCGATCCGCCTGGACGGCGATCCGGCGGGGCGGGTTGCCGGCGTGATCCGGACCGCCCTGCCGGCCGCCGACGCGGCCGCCGAGGGCCGGTGGCTGCGCGGCGCCGTGGCCTGGGCGGCGGGGGGCACCGTCGCCGTCGCGCTGGCACCGGCGCTGCTGCTGGCGTGGCTGTGGTACCTGCCCCTGCGGCGGACCGCCGTGACGGCCCGGCGCCTGGCCTCGGGCGACCTGGACCGGCCGGTGCCCGTCGGCGGGCCGGAGGAACTGGCCCGCCTGGCCATGGCGCTCAACGAGATGCGTTCCAGCCTGTCCGCCCAGATCGCCCTGATCGATGCGCAGCGCCGCGGCCTCCAGACGGTGGTCAGCCACCTCCGCGAGGCCGTCGTCGCCGTCGACGACGAGGGGCGGATCGTGCAGCTCAACGCCGCCGCCGGCCGCCTGTTCGGCGCCTCGCCCGCCGCCGGCGTCGGGCGGCCCCTGCAGGAGTGCGTGCGCGTGCCCGAGGTGGTCGACGCCGTCGCCGAGGCCCTCCGGACCGCCCGCCAGGTCGATACGCAGGCGGCCGGCGAGATCGCCGGGCGCCACCGCGTCGTCGACGTCCACGCGATCCGCGTCCGCCCCGCCGGCGGGGAGGGGATCGCCGCCCTGGTGGTGGTGCGCGACATCACCGAACTGGCCGCGCTGGCCGCCGTCAAGGCCGAGTTCGCCGCCAACGCCTCCCACGAGCTCCGCACGCCCGTGGCGACCCTCCGCGCCGCCGTCGACGCCCTGGGGGCGGCCGGGCCGGGGGACGTCGAGCAGGTCAGGACGATCACCGCGATGCTCGACCGCCACACGCGGCGGCTGGAGGACATGATCCGCGACCTGCTGGACCTGCACTCGATCGAGTCGGCCAGGCGCGGCGTCGTCGCCGAGCCGGTGGACGCCGAGGCCCTGGTGGGGCGGATCGCCGAGCATTTCGCCGCGGCGCTGGACCGCAAGGGCATCCGCTGGGCCGCCGCCGTCGCCCCCGACGCGCCGGCCGTGCGGGCCGACCGGACGATGCTGCAGATGATCCTGCGCAACCTGGTCGACAACGCCATCAAGTTCACGCCCGCCGGCGGGTCGGTCGAGTGCACCGTCAGCCGCCAGGGCCGCGGCGTGGCGGTCAGCGTCTCCGACACCGGGTGCGGGATCCCCGCCGACCTGCACGAGCGGGTCTTCGAGCGGTTCTTCCAGGTCGAGCCGTCCCGCACCGATACCGGGGAAGGGCGCGGCACGGGGCTGGGCCTGGCGATCGTCAAGCACG
>JAAYZK010000478.1 GCA_012514895.1 Planctomycetota bacterium
CGAGGTAGAGCTTCTGGCCGGGCTCGATGGTGAGGCCCTTGACCTTGGCCTTGAGTTCCTTGACGTCCAGGGCGAACAGCGGGCTGATCTCGACGGCGGCCGCGACGATCCCGTCGGCGTCCCGCGGGACGCTTACGCCGGCCTGCTCGAGCCATTCGGCGTGGCGGCGGTTCTGGTCGGCCATCGAGGTGGCCAGGCTGGAGGGGCCCGCGGCGTTCTTGATCGGGCTGAACTCCTCGACGCGGGAGGTCTCCAGGATGAGCGCGGCGTCGGCGTACTCCAGGGCGTCGAAGACGAACATCTCCAGCTTGACGGCGTTGGGCTCGGCGGGCAAGACCCGCCGTCCGTCGGTCGTCAGGTGGGGCACCCGCTTGACGGCCCGGTGGTAGGGCAGACGGCAGGCGCCCTGGGCATTGAGGCGTTCGACGAACGCGCGGCTGAGCATGTGGACGCCGGCGGAGCCGGCGGCGAAGTGCAGGCGCCCGTCCGGGTCGGTCCGGGAGGCCATGGCGTCGGGCAGGTCGCTGTACTCGATGACGGCTACCTTGCCGTTGATGACGCAGAAGGTGCCGAGCCTCTCGGTGGGGCTCTGCTTGGGGACGGCCTTGGAGGACATGTCGGCGCCGGCCTTGGCGTGCAGGCCGATGAACAGGGGATCCAGCGCCTTGACCAGCGGGTTGTCGACCTGGAAGTAGCTGATCTGCTCGATGCCCAGCGAGGCCATGGCCTCCAGCGCGCCGCTGTCGACCAGGGCCGACAGGACCCCGCCGTGCCCGTTGGGGCTCATGGCCAGGCGGCCACGGTCGGTCAGGAGGACTTTGCCGTCCAGGCCGATGGCGGGCATCATGCCCTGCGTGAAGAACGTCACGTTCCCCTCGTCGAGGCCGAAGAACCCGTGCTCGGCGAAGAACGCGCGGATCGCCCGGTCGTTGGTGGCGCTGGTCATGACGTACCACGGCACCGGGCGGCCGTAGCGCCGGCCGGTGGCGAGGATCTGCTCGGCCAGGGTGGTCAGCAGGGGCTTGCCGGTGACCGGCGTGCAGGGGAAGCAGCCCTTGGGCCCGTCGAAGCCCAGGCGGGTGTCCTGCCCGCCGGCGACGGTGAGGGCCGCCACCTTGCCCTCGCTGAGAAGCTTCTCGCCCAGCTTGCGGGCCTGGGCGTAGCGCCGGGGGTTCTCGTGGGCCGGCGGGAGGATCTCCGGCGGCTGGGCGGCGGCCAGGTCCCGGGCGACCGGCTCGCGCAGGACGTGCGAGGCGATCAGGCGGCCGAGCTGGTCCCAGTCCACCGACTGGATCTCCTCCAGCAGCACCGCCCGCTGGGGCGATTCCATCTGCGCATAGAACGCCAGCAGGTGGTCCTGCCCGTGGGCCGCCAATGTCCGCTGCACTACGTCCTTGGTCGCCATGGTGTTGCTCCGCCTGAGCTGGACTGCAACGATCGGCCCGGCTTGGCCGATACCTCATCCTATGACCCTGGAAGCGTACGGCCGCCCGCAAAACCCGTCAAAGACTCCTGACCCATCGTCGGTCAGCCGGCGCGGTTTCCTTGACTGTTCTCTGCGGGCGGCCCTGGC
>JAAYZK010000479.1 GCA_012514895.1 Planctomycetota bacterium
CGTTGAGCAGCAGGCTCTTCATGAGCATCTCGGCCGGGACCTTCAGCGCCGTGGGCACCAGCAGGAGGCTGGGGGCGATGCCCAGGGGCTTGCCGTTGGGCTTGGTCTGACTGGCGAAGGCGACCTCCGCATCCGTCAGGCTGTCGACCGTCAGCGCCGTATCGACCCCGGTGAGGTAGTTCTTGTGGTCGGCATGGAAGAACGCCTTGCCGTCCGACTGCACCGGGTTGCGGAGCCACAGGCCCCACACCGCATCGGCGATCGCCTCGGCGGCACCCATGCCGATCTGGCGCGGGATGTCGGTGAACGCGCCCATGTCATCGTTGATGATCATCTGGCGCGTCAGGGCGAACATGATGCCGTGGGTGTCGGCCTTCTGACCGAACTGCTGCTCACCAAGCTGGCCGTGCTTCAGTTCCCCGTCGGGCCCGACCTGCTGGAATTGGAAGCTGCCGGTCATCCGGTAGCGGGTGTGCTCCTTGAAGTCGTTGACGCTGGCGATCTTTGCGATCCGACGCCAGGCGTCCTCGACGTAGTTGTACCCCTCCAGCAGCATCTTGTTGGCGATGTTCGACAGGATGCCCGGCAGGCTGGTGGTGCTGAAGGCGGCCTGCAGCCAGCCCGTGGCGTCCCGCCGGAAGCGCGGCAGGTGCTGGCCCGACGCCAGCTCGCAGAACTCCTGGATGCCGACGCCCCGCAGTTTGTCGGCGGCCTCCAGGACCGGCTCGGCGTACAGCGCCTCGACCTGGGAGTTCGGCAGCCCCGACGCCATCATCGCGACGGCCTCGAAGACCTGGGGACTGGTGTTGCGCGGCGTGGTGCGCACGGCCGGGGACGCCGGACGCGACGCGCGCAGGATGTGCAGCTCGACCTTCGTCTCGTCCCAGCCTTCCTCGATGGCCTGGGCCTCGATGTCGGGATGCTTGCCGCCGCACAGCTTGCGGATCGCCTCGACGCGGCGGGTCTCGGCAGCCATGCGCTGGCGCATCTTCGTCAGGATGTCGTCATCGGCCGCGGCGTTGACGGTCGCCGGCGTTGCGGGGGCAGCAGGTGCGGCCTTCGGTTCCTGCGCGGGCGTTTCAGTCGCCTTCGTTTCGGTGGCGACGTCGGCCGTGGTTTCGGCGGTGTCGGTGTTCCCATCGGTCTGCCCCGCGTCGGGCTGGGATTCGGTGGACGTGGCATTGGGCTTCGTCATGGAGGACTGCTCCTTCTGTTGGGCGGCGATGCGGGCCGACGTGGCCGCATCCGCGCCGCTGTCTACAAACGAGATCTCTTTGAGGACCGCCTGGCGGACCACGTGAAGCGGACCGACGAAGGTCCGGCCGTTGACATTCACCTGGTGGCCGTTGGGAACGAACTCGGCATCGACGACCGCCGCCCCGATGCTGGCCTGCCAGGGGAACCCGTTGGCGGCGCTCTTGGCGACATCACGGGCCCAGGACGTGTCGCGGCTGATCAGACCCTCGGCGACGACCTTGCCGTTCTCGATGGCGACGCGCTGGGTATGGCCCACGCCCTGGCGGGGATTGTGGTCGAGGCGGACGGGGATGTCCTGCCGATCCAGCGCCAGGCCCTCCAGGTCGACCACGACCGGGTGGGGAAAGCCGCTGATCCGCATGACGCCGCCGGTGTAGGCGACCATGCGGAAGCTCGGCATGGGCTTGTCGCTGCTGGTGGCCGCCTCGACGGTCAGGGGGCAGCGGAAGGTCAGGTACTCAGGCTGCTTGGTGTTCGACATCCGTGTCGATCTCCTCGTCTTCATCTTCTGCGGGCTCGGGTGTCACCTGCGGTGCGGTCAGGCCCAGCTTCTCCATCAACTGCCTTTCTTTGGCCCGCTGATGCAGTTCCGTCTCCCAGTCCTTGCCCTGGCGGGCGTATTCGGCGGCGAGCGTGGTGGTGTTGCTGGCCAGGCGGGTCGCCTGGGCGTTGGCTTCCTTGGCCGGGTCGACGTGTTCGGTGCCGTCGAAGAACCATTGGTGCGGCACACTTCGCATTGTGCGAAGTGAGGCCAGTTCCGTCGTCAGCATCGCCTCATACACCCAGGCGGCGAAGATGCGGTCGAGGACCGTCTCGGCCAGGTGGGCCTGTTCGACGCGGATCGCCTTGAAGTACGTCTGGTGATCCAGGCGGCCGGAGGCGTAGTTGTAGCCCGAACTGTTGCAGGCGGCGATGTTGTAGGGCAGGTTCAGGCACCTTGCGATTTCATTGAGGATCTCCCGCTTGAACTCGGCATAGCTCGTCGTCGGCTGCTGGGCCTCGACCTGCCCCAGCCGCCAGCCATCGGGGAGTACCGTGGCCATCCGCTTCTCCAGCGAGACCACGTCCATCGGCTCAAGGGCCTGGGCTTCGCCGTTGGCCGGCGAGTCGGTGAACAGGACGGCCGCGAAGTCGGCGGCCGTCTCGGCCGCGGCGATGACCGCCAGCGTGTAGCGCCTCAGTTGGGCGAACAACGGCAGGGCCGGCGTGATCTCGGGGACGCCCCGGTGCTGGTCCGGTCGGTCCGAACGGAACCAGTGAACCACCGCGTCGGCGGGCACGCGGTCGTAACGGGTCTTCCACGCCAGCATGTCGCCGGGGTGGTCGCGAAGGATCGTGTAGGTCTGCGGGTTGCCGAAGGCGTCCAGGGTGATCCCGTCGATATCGTCGCTGGGGAATACCGACAGCACCGGCGACGCCACCCGGTCAGCCTCGACCAACTGAACATCCAGTGCCACGGGCGAATCGACCAGCGGGTTGGCGGTCAACACGGCGAATGTCTCGCCGTCGGTGGCCTTGGCCATCCGCATGGTGCGGAGCTTCTCGGCCAGGTTCACCGCACGCGACCAGTCGGCGAAGGCGGCCTCCACGGTGTTGTTGGTCTGGCTGTCGTCGGTCAGCAGCTGAAGGCGCGGCCCCGTCCCGACGCAGTCGTTGGCCAACGTCAGGACGATGCCCTTGGCGTAGCTGTTGTTGGCGACCTCATACCGCGCCCGTTCACGTAGCTTCCGTCGAACATCCGCCGAAGCAGCCCCGTCGGCCGACAGGGAATCCGCCATCGCCCAGTGGCGGGCGTTGTCGGTCGTGGTCTGAGCCGCATCGAAGCGAGCCCGAACCATGGCCGGGAGGGACCGAAGGGCCTTCCTGATCTTTCGGAACGGCCACATCAGACGGTCCCTCCCGGCGAGAGCTTCGCGAACTTGACACCCAGCCCCTTGGCGCGACTGGCCTTCTTCGACTCGAGGTACTTGTCGGCGGCGATTTGGTCGGGCAGCGAGTGCTGCTCTACGCTGCCAGAGTC
>JAAYZK010000480.1 GCA_012514895.1 Planctomycetota bacterium
CGACGCTGTGCGTGGTGGATGCCGCGGCCTTCACGCAGGTGGCGCCGTTCATGCAGGCGTGCCGCCGCCAGGTGCGGGCCGCCGATGGGATCGTGATCAACAAGGCCGACCGCGTCAGCGACGAGGATCTGGCGGTGCTCCAGGCCGTGCTCGCCGAGATCAACGGCCGCGCCCCCCGGACGGCGGTTCTCCACGGGGCGATCGACCCATCCTTCCTCGACGGGCTGCGGCACGTCCCTTCGGCCGAATCGCTGCGGCGGTGCGCCCCGGCGGAGGTGGTCGCCGCGTCCATCCGTTCGGCGAAGGCGGTTGACCGGGCCCGTTTCGATGCCATTGTTAACGAGTTGGGAAATCGACTGTTACGATTGAAGGGCAACGTTCACTTCAGTTGCGGCCGCCGCTTCCTCCAGCGTGTCGGCCGCGACCAGGAAGAAGGCCCGGCCCGGAGCGGCCTGGAGCCGGCCACGGCGTTCACCGCCATCGCCTTCGGCATGACGGCCGAGGAACTCGCCCGCCGATTCGAGACGGCCTTCGCGGGGTGAGGCTACTCCTTGCCCATCACGATCCGCGTCAGGGCCACGCCCCCGCGGACCGCCAGGGTCAGCGCCATCAGCAGCAGGGCGGTCGCCCAGGCGTAGCTCAGCAGCGGCCAGATGTCGTAAAGCCAGTTTCCGCCGACCGATAGGATCTGGACGGCCAGGGAGATCACGATCGCGACGACGGCCGTGCCGAACAGCACCGGCCGCATCGGCCGGCGGACCGGGGCCATCCGGACGATCAGGCAGACCACCAGGTACTGGAAGAGCCACGCCTGCGGCGCATTCCAGGGCCAGTCGGCCAGGACGCCAGTCACGGCGGCCCAGGCGCCCTGCAGCAGATGGACCTGGCCGATCAGCACATCCCAGATCGTGCTGCTGGTCAGCAGCGGCAGGTTCATGGGCGCCGCGGCCTGGGTGAGGCTGAACCGCTCGAACACCGCCCCGCCGAACCGCGTGACGAGCACCAGGATCAGCGCCATGCACGCCAGCACGGGCATCAGGCCGGTCAGCAGGGGCGTGAGATAGGGCACGCCCCCCGACGCGACGCCCAGCCCGCCCTTGCCGTCGGCCTTCTCGCCGCTCTTGGGCAGGCGGAACTCCGCACCGCTCAGCAGCGACGCGAGATAGAACGCCAGCTCCGTCGTCAGCGTGCCCGGCAGCAGGATCCAGGCCAGCACGCGCGGCTTGACCATCTGCCCCCACATGAGGACGATGCACCGCGCCGCGAAAATCAGCGCGAACAACCAGAATGCGAACGCCACATAAACCATAGCCGGCGCACCTCCGCGTCCCCGACGATCCACCGTCCATCATCGGCACCGTCCCTGGCGGGGCTGCAGCGAATCGGCGGGCGGGGGGGGTGGCGGGGCGGACGAAGCGACGGATTTCTGAGAAACCCTCTTGCCTGCCGGCGCAGGCTTGTTAGAATGCCCGATTCAACCATTGTAGAACGGACGCGATGGGCGTGTATCGCCCTCTTCGGAGGTCAGCAGGTGGCAGTAAAGCTACGGCTCAAGAGAATGGGACGGACGCACCGCAGCTTCTTCCGGCTCAACGCCATGGACAGCCGCTCCCCCCGGGACGGCAAGGCCATCGAGCAACTGGGCTGGTACGACCCGTGCAACAAGAACCCGGACAAGCAGATCCATCTGAACGTCGAGCGGATCCAGTACTGGCTCAACGTCGGCGCGCAGCCGTCCGACACGGTTGCCGATCTGCTCAAGCGCCACGGGATCGAACGGGGCAAGCCTGCGGCGGAAGCGGCCGCCCAGTAGAACGGCTCGATCGCCGGCGGTGCCGATGCGAATCGATATTCTGACGTTGTTTCCGGAGATGTTCGACGGGCCCCTTGGGATGGGCATCGTCCAGCGGGCCCGCCAGGCCGGTGTCGTTGAGATCGTCGCGACGAACCTGCGCGATTTCGCGACCGACGCCTACCGAAAAGTGGATGACGCCCCGTTCGGCGGCGGGCCGGGCATGGTGATGATGTGCCAGCCCCTCTACGATGCCGTCGAGCACCTGCAGGGCGAAGGCGGACGTCCGGGGCGCGTGATCCTGATGAGCCCCCAGGGACGGCCCTTCACCCAGCGGGTCGCCAGGGAACTGGCCGCGCTGGACCGGATCCTTCTGGTCGCCGGCCGTTATGAAGGTTTTGACGAGCGGGTCCGCGAAGGGCTCGCCGATGACGAGATCAGCCTGGGCGACTTCGTCCTGTCCGGCGGGGAGATCCCCGCCATGGCGGTGACCGACGCGGTTGTCCGGCTGCTGCCCGGGGCGCTGGGCAGCGAGGCGAGCCTGGACGAAGAGTCCTTCGCCGGCGGATTGCTGGAGTATCCGCAGTACACGCGGCCGCGATCGTTTCGCGGGATGGACGTGCCGGACGTGCTGCTCAGTGGCAACCACGCCGCCATTCAGGCGTGGCGCGCCGAGCAGGCCAGGCTGCGGACGCAGCAGCGGCGGCCGGATCTGTGGGCCGACTACAACGACACGACCCGGCGGGAGTAACAGCCGGGACGCCAAGACAACCAGGAGAGACTGCCGTGTCGACAGAATTGATGAGCAAGGCCGTCGCGGCCAGCCTGAAAACCGACCTGCCCGATTTCGAGATCGGCGATACCGTCAACGTTTCGGTGCGGATCATCGAGGGCGAGAAGGAGCGCGTCCAGGTCTTCACCGGGATCGTCATCTCCCGCAAGGGCACCGGCATCCACGAGACGTTCACCGTCCGGCGGATCATCGCCGGCGAGGGCGTCGAGCGGACCTTCCCGCTGAATTCGCCCCGCGTCGCCGGCGTCGAGGTCATCCGCAAGTCCCACGTCCGCCGCGCGAAGCTGTATTTCCTCCGCAAGCGGATCGGCAAGGCGACGGTGCTGCGCGAGAAGCGCCGCACCCTCACCCAGGTCCAGGTCCCGGGGGCCGAACAGGCCGCGGTCGACCAGGCCCCGACCGAGCAGACCACGGAGGCGTGACCCGGCGCCTCGGTCAGACGGCCCCGGCCGGACCCGCCGCCATGGCTGCCGGTCCGACCGGGGCCGTCTGCGTTGACGGGGGTGAACATGTGGCCGTTCGGACGCAACCTGTCGACGGGTCGTCGCGGCGAACGCCTGGCGGCCAAGGCCCTCAAGCGGGCCGGCTGTGCGATTCTCGCCCGCAACTACCGCTGCGCGGCGGGCGAAGCCGACCTGGTCGCCCTGGCGGGGGATGACACGCTGGTCTTCGCCGAGGTCAAGACGCGCTCGACCGATCGGTACGCCGACCCGGAACTGGCGGTCAACAAGGCCAAGCGCGAACGTTACCACAAAGTCGCCCGCTCCTATCTCCGCACCATCGGCCGCTCGGACCTGGCGGTCCGCTTCGACATCGTGGCGGTGGTGCTGCCCCGGGGAGCCAGGCCGGTCATCCGCCATATCCCCGATGCGTTCAGGTAGGGGCCCAGGAGGTTTCAGTCATGCCCGATGGCTCCCAGCCCAAGCGTCCTGCTCTCTTCGACAGCCATTGCCACCTGACCAGCGGCAAGTTCGCCGGCCGCGTCGGCGAGGTGCTGCAGGCCGCCCGCGACGTGGGGGTGGGCCGGTGCCTGACCGCCGGGACGTCGGTGGCGGACTCGACGGCGGCGATGGGCATCGCGCGGCGGCATGACGGCGTGATGTTCTCCGCCGGGGTGCATCCCCACGAGGCCAAGGATGCGGCGGGCGACTACCTCGACCGCCTGGCCGACCTGGCGGCGGCGGGGGCGAGCCGCTGCGCGGCGATCGGCGAGATCGGGTTGGACTACCACTACGACTTCTCCCCCCGCGACGTCCAACGCCGCGTCTTCGACGAGCAGCTCGACCTCGCCGGCCGCCTGGGCAAGCCGGTCATCCTCCACGCCCGGGAGGCGACGGCCGACATGCTGGCGGCCCTGGCGCCCCGCGCCGGAACCCTCCGCGGGGTGGTTCACAGCTTCACCGGCGACGCCGACGAGGTGCGGCGCTACCTCGACCAGGGCTGGTTCATCGGTTTTGCCGGGATCGTCACGTTCAAGGGCGCCCAGGCCAACCGCCAGGCGGCGCGGCTCGTGCCCGCCGACCGGCTGCTGATCGAGACCGACGCGCCGTACCTGTCGCCCGAACCCGTGCGCAAGGTCTTTCCCAACGTTCCGGCGCACGTGGTGCATACCGCCGCGCTGCTGGCCGAACTGCGGGGCGTCGCCGTCGAGGACCTCGCCCGGACGACGACGGCCAACGCCGCGGCCCTGTTCGGTCTCGACAGGGAGGACGGCAGGCTGTAGGCTACAGGCCACAGGCTGCAGGAACAGCAACAGCAGACGGCAGGCGATGTCAGCCCCTGCAGCCTGAAGCCTGCAATCTGCCGTTCCCTGCAAGGATCGACCATGGCTGAACAGCAGCACGCGGATGTGCAGGCGCTGGTCCGTCAGTTCCAGGAGGACTACGGCAGGATCGCCGACGAGATCCACCGTTTCATCGTGGGGCACGCCGGCGTGGTGGACGAGGCGGTCATCTGCCTGATGACCGGCGGCCACGCGCTGCTGGAAGGGGTGCCGGGTCTGGGCAAGACCATGCTGGTGCGGACGCTCAGCGAGGTGCTGGACCTGACGTTCGGGCGGATCCAGTTCACCCCGGACCTGATGCCCGCCGACATCACGGGCACCAACGTGGTGATCACCACCGACCGGGGCGGCAAGGCCTTCGAGTTCCAGCCCGGGCCGATCTTCGCCAACCTGATCCTGGCCGACGAGATCAACC
>JAAYZK010000481.1 GCA_012514895.1 Planctomycetota bacterium
AATGCTTGGCCAATCCGCCATAGGCACGTGCTCGATACGACCCAAGATGACCTGCCGTCCACCCCAACAGTCGACGGACCGGGCGTACATCTTACACCCGATGAAGGAATTGTGCCGACCGATCAGGACAGGCAGGCGATCGCATCAAGGATCTCCGCGTCGCTGACGTCGGCGAAGACGGCGGCGCGGCCGAGGGCGCGGTCGGGCAGGACGAAGCGGATCGCGCCGGCGAGGACTTTCTTGTCGCGGCGCATGATGCCCAGCAGCTCCGCCCCGTTCAGGCCCGCCAGGCGCACCGGCAGGTTCACCGCGGCCAGGATCGACTCGACCCGCCGGGCATCGCTCTCGCCCAGCAGGCCGCGGGCGACGGCGATGCGGCCGGCGGCGACCATGCCCAGGGCGACGCAGTGGCCGTGCCGGAGGTAGTCGCCGGTGTCGGCGCCGCCCCGCAGGCCGGCGACGGCCTCGATGGCGTGGCCGATCGTGTGGCCGTAGTTCAGATGGGCGCGCACGCCGCCCTCGCGCTCGTCGGCGGCGACGACGGCGGCCTTGATCGCCACGTTGCGGGCGATCAGTTCGCCCAGCGCGTCGCGGTCGCCGGCCGCCAGGGCGGGTGCGTGCTGCTCGATCCACGCCAGCAGGCTCGCATCGCGGATGATCCCGTGCTTGATGCACTCGGCCAGCCCCGAAGCCATCTCGACCGGGGGAAGCGTGGCGAGGGTGTCGGTGTCGATGAAGACCCCGCGGGGCTGGTGAAACGCGCCGATGAGGTTCTTGCCGGCGGCGTGGTCCACGCCGGTCTTGCCCCCCACGGAGCTGTCGACCATCGCCAGCAGACTGGTGGGCACCTGGACGAACGGGACGCCCCGCAGCAGCGTCGCGGCCAGGAAGCCGGCGATGTCGCCGGCGACGCCCCCGCCCAGGGCGACCACCACGGTGGTTCGCTCGGGCGGCGTCGGGAGGGCGAAGACCTGGTCGAACAGGTCCGCCACCGTCGCCAGCGTCTTGTGGGGCTCGCCGGCCGGGAAGGTCGCCACGTGCGCCACGTAGCCGGCGCCGGCGAGAGACGCCGCCACCGCCGGGGCGTACAGGGGGGCGACGTTGGAATCGGTGATCACAACCGCCGAGCGCCCGCCGGCGGCGTCCCGCGTCCGCTCGCCGACAGCGGCCAGCAGACCCGAGCCGATGAGAACGTCATAGCTTCTCTCGCCCAGCGCCACGGTCACGGTTCTCATCGGTTCACTCCTTCGCCCGTCCAGCGGGCGGCACGCCGGGCCGCCCGGCGGGCCAGCACGAAGCCGATCCCCAGGACCACCAGGCCGACGCCCAGGACGGCCTTGCCCCATCGCCCCGGCGCGGCGCCCACGCCGTACAGTGTCCGGGCGACGAGGACGGGATAGGCTCTGGCGGCCGCGGCGGCCTGCTCGGGGCGCTCGGTCTGGAGCGTAACCACTTTGTGAAGCAGCCCGTACACCGTCGCCTTCATGCCCGCCGGGTACTCGGTCTCGGTCAGGCGCTCGGGCAGGTCGCTCACCAGGACGATCAGCGGGTCGCCGTTGCGGTACCGATCCGGACGGCGTTGGGTGCAGTCCACCCGCCAGATGGGGCAGCCGGGGGCGTAGCCGATGTGCGACCGCCTGGCCGCCTCCGGCGTCAGGGCCGTCACCCGCCAGACAACGACGTTCATGGCCACCGGGCCGTCCCGGTGCGCCTCGGGATCGGCGAGGATGGCCTCGACGCCGGCAAAGGCCGCCTCCTGCAGGAGCCGGTCCTCGTCGCCCAGGGCGGCCGTCCGCGTCAACAGAGCGACCAAGCCCTGGTCCTCGAGCGCCTCGGCCTGCGCCGGGGCCGAGCGTTCCTCGCCCCGGGCCCCGCCGAGCGCCCCCAGCAGCACGGCGACGACAAGTTCCCGACGGAACAGACGTTGACGGCGATGGATCATCGATCCTCTCCTCGATCGGGGCATTCTATGGCCCCTCACCCCCATAAACAACCGGCGGCGTGCGCCCATGAAAAACGCCCCCAGGCGGGGGCGTTCGGGGACGATCGGGCGGGCTTTTCGAGGCCGGCGTCGCTTACCTGCTTCCTCCGCCGAAGTTAGGCAGCAGGAAACTGTCGGTCGCCCTGGTGGACCGCTCGCGGCCGGTGTAGGTGTGGACGCCGTCGATGATCCAGATGTTGTCGCCGTTCACGCCAACCGTGCTGCTGCGGGTCCACTCGACGTGCCCGTCGAGGTAGAGCACCACCTGGCCCCGCCCGCCGTGATTGGGCGAGTTGGCGGTGACCAGCGCGGGCTGGAACCGCCCCTGGTGGAACGCCGGGTTGCAGTCGGCCAGGATCGCCATCCGCGCGGCGGATGCGTCGAACGTGTTGAGGCCCAGCGGCTCGCCGTTGACGGCGTTGTGGTAACTGTAACCGATGTACTCATGGCCCGGGAAGTCGTTGAACTGGCCCATCTTAGCCTGGTCGATCGGCTCGCACCGGCCGGTGGCCGGGCAATGGAACATGTCCGGCGTGGCGTACCGGCCGCCCACGAGGCGCCAGAGGTTCTGGCTGTTGGGGCGGAAGGTGTCCTGTCCGGCAGCATGCATCCAGTTGGCGTCGACCTGGCCCATGCCGGGCAGGATCTCGTTGTTGTCGTTGGCGTACTGCGTCAGGGCCGTCCCGATCTTCCCGGCCTGGCCCGCGCAGGCGTTCTGGCGCGATAACTCGCTGGCGGCACGGAAGCTGGGAAGCAGGATCGAGACGACCAGGAACAGCAGCGCCGCCATGGCGCCGAGTTCCTTGAGGCTGAAGGCGGCCCGGGCGACGGGATGGATGCGGAGGGCTTCGCGGTCGATCAGCGCCCTCGTTCGGGCCGCCGCGGCGGCTGCGGCGAGGGTTCGCTGGATCAGCGCCTCGCCGGGCTCGGGCCCGTCCAGGCAGTCCAGGACCTTGAACAGGTCGCCGATCCTGGCCGACCGTCGGGTGAAGGCCTCGTCCCCCGCCAGGCGCCGCCGGATGTCCTCGCGCTGCTGCACGGAGGCCTGCCCGGCAAGATAGTCTACGAGAATCTCATCGTCTTCGTGCATCGAGGGCGTCTCAGACATCATTGCACCATCGTCCGTTCTCGGCCTATCACGAGGCTCACCATGATCTTACGATTCTCGCCTGAATTGCTTGCCCACCGACTCCCACCGCCGGGCGAAGTGCTTGACGGCGGCGTGCAGCCGGCTTTTCACCGTCCCCAGCGGGACGTCCAGGATGTCCGCCACGTCCTTGTAAGGCAATTGTTCAAAGTACGTCAGCAAGATCACCTCACGAAGATGCTCGGGCATCCCCATGACTATGCTCTGTACGGCCTGCCTGAGTTCCTTGTTCTGCAAATCCTCTATGGGCAACGCAATGTTGGCCTCGAGCAGGTCGACATAGGCCGCAGATTCGTCAGATGCCGCCCCCCCCACCTCGGCGTCCAGGGGGGCCGCCCGGCGACGGGTGCGGCTGCGCATGGCGTCGCGGGCCTTGTTGGCGGCAATGGTGAACAGCCAAGGCTTGAACCGCCGCTTGGGATCGAAGCGGTCGGCGGCCAGGTGCACCTGGAGGAAGGTCTCCTGGAAGACGTCATCGGCCAGGGCCCGGTCGCCAAGGAACCTCACCAGAAAGCGATAGACTTCGCCCCCCCGGCGGCGCACGAGCTGGTCGAACGCGTCGCTCTGGCCCTCCAGGTGCCGCTTGAGCAGTTCCTCGTCCGCCAGTTCCGTTGAGGTTGCCTGCGAATCGTTACTCACGCCATGTCCTGCCCCGCCATCGTGCCCCGCCGACCGTCGCCCCGTCAGTGACGGCTTACCGCAGCGCATCTTACGTCGCGCGCCGGTCGGGGCCAAGTCTTTTCATCCGTCGCGCCGCCGGACCGCACCGGCAACACGGGCAAACCGCCCCGGCCGCGCCCTTGCGGGCCGTCCGTCGGACCCCTATGCTTAAGTGTATGGACCACGACGTTTCCTGTGGCACAGGGAGAAGCCCGGTGAATCGTGGACTGCTGGCAACGGTCGAGGACCTGCGGAACCTTCGCGGTCGCATAGGGCGGCGCCCTTACGACGTGATGTTCGACCTGCTGCAGAAGCGATGCGCCCTGATTCTCGAGAGCCGTCCGGTCACCGAGACCGACTGGCAGGCTCAGCATGCCCAGGGCGTCCAGGCCGCGGCGCTGAACGCCGCCCGGACCTGCCAGGGGCGCGTGTTCGACCTGCTGATCAGCCACCACATCGACCCCAACGGGGCTTACCGCGACCGCGCGATCGAGGAGGTGCGCCTGCTGGCCGGATGGACCCAGTGGCTCGACCCCTCCCACCGGCGGGAGGACCTGGCGGACCTGTGCACCGCCGAGTGCTGCGCGACGATGGCCGTCGCGCTGGACTGGCTGGCCGAGGACCTTTCCGAACCGGATCGCGCCCGGTGCCGCCGGGCCCTGCTCACCAGGGGTATCGGGCCCTATCGCGAGGCGGTCGGGCGGAAGGAGTGGTGGTACACCTGCTACCACAACTGGAACGCCGTGATCAACAGCGGGTGCGGCCTGGGGGCCGCGGCGCTGGCCGACGAGAACCCCCAGGCCGCCGAGGCCGTCCAGTGGGCCAAGGAGGGCCTGGAGCATTTCTTCGCGGCGCTGGGGCGCGAAGGCGGGTGGGACGAAGGCATCAGCTACTGGGGCTACGCGATGCGGTACCTGCTGCTGTTCGGGCTGGCGCTGGATCGCACGACCAACGACCGGTTCATCTTCCACCAGCGCGGCATGGAGACGACGGGGCAGTTCGGCATCTACTTCACCCCCCGCGGGCACAACATGGGGTTCGGCGACTCCCCGGCGGTGCCGCTGTACGGGACGCTCTACGAGATCGCCGACCGCTACGCCAACCGGGAGGTGTGCTGGTGGCTGGACCGGTGGGCGTTCCACCGCGACGTGTCCAGCACGGGCTGGTCGGACCTGGGGCTGGGCCTCCTGCTGCGCCCGACGACCATGACGGCCGAGCCGGCGCCGAAGCTCCAGCCCCTGCGGGTGTTCAACGAGATCGGCTGGGCGGCCATCTCGGACCGCTGGCCGGAGCCGTCGCTGTACGTGTCGCTGAAGACCGGCGACCTGTCGGCCCACCACAGCCACCTGGACATGAACTCCATCCAGGTGCAGGTCGACGGGGAGGCGCTGCTGTGCGACGTGGGCAATCCGCCGTCGCCCACGGCGTACGCGGCCGCGGTGCCCGCCGAAGCGATGTACGACGTGCAGGCCCAGGCCCACAACACGCTGATGGCCGACCAGCGCGACCACCGCATCGACGCCCAGGGACGCATCCTGGAAGCGGAGATGAACGACACCTACCGCTGGGTGGCGGCGGCGGCCGGCGAAGCGCTGGGGCCGTCCGTCCGCTTCAACCGGCACGTGATCATGCTGCTGGACGAACGCTCCGGCGACGGGCATACGGTGGTGGTGCTCGACGAGATCGCCAACGGCACCGCCGAGAAGATCGCCGCCTACTGGCACACCTTCGGTCAACTGTCGGTCCGCGGCAGCAGCGGCACCATCGTGGGGCGCCGGACGGGGCTGCACTTCCGCGTCGTCGCCAACGAGCCGATCGAACTGGCCGCCGCCGCGCACGAAGTGGGCAAGCTCACCGAGTCGGTGCTGACCGTCACGACGCCGCCGGTCCGCCACCTGGCGATGGCGACGGCGTTCTCGCGCCTGCCGATCGATCTGCTCAAGGTCAACCGCAGCGGGCGCGGCGAGGTGACGGTAGCCGTCAACGCCGCCACGCTCTACTTCCGCGTCAGCCGCCGCCACCTCAAGCTCGCCACCGTCGCCGCCCCGGCCGTGGCGGATTAGAAGCTGTTTCATAACCTCATTTGGGCTGCAAGCGGTTCTTTTGCCGCCCGGCCGCGTCGCCGAAGGCTCGACGTATCCCCTGGATACGCCTTCGCCTCCGCTCCTTGCCGGATCGGCAAAAC
>JAAYZK010000482.1 GCA_012514895.1 Planctomycetota bacterium
TGTTCTACCGGCGGGAAGCGTTCTTCCAGACGGACGGCTTCCACGCCGACCCGCACGGGGGGCGCTTCTGGGTGCTGGGCGGGGAGGCAGGTCAAGGGCAACGGCTGGGCCAGCCGCTTCGCCGGCGGCGCCGAGGTGGTCCACCCGGTGGTCCGCCTGTCGCTGTGGCGGTGGGTGTACAACAAGCAACTGTTCGTCTATCCGCGCCTGGTGCGCCGCTGGCCGCAGATCCGGCGGTTCATGTGGTCGGGGTTCTTCTTCGAGCCGTCCCACGCCTGGGCGTCCCTGGCGTGGGCGGCCCTGCTGGCGGGCATCCTGTGGCCCTGGGCCCTGCCGGCGGCGGCGCCGTACCTGGTGTTCCGCCTGCGCCAGTCCAGCGGCACCTTCAGCGGGCTGGGACGGCTGGCACGGCTGGGCGCGCACTTCGTGCGCGACAGCGTCTCGGTGGCGATCCTGCTGGCCGGCAGCGTCCGGTACGGCGCCCTGCTGTTGTGAGCCTATGGCCGCACCGACCGTCAGCATCATCATGAACGTCCGCAACGGCGAGCCCTACCTGGGCGAGGCGCTGGACAGCGTCCTGTCGCAGACGTTCGACGACTGGGAGCTGATCTTCTGGGACGACAACTCCACGGATGGAAGCGCGGAGGTCGTGCGGCTGTACGACGACCCGCGCATCCGCGTGTTCCGTTCGGCCCTCGACGTGCCGCTGGGCCGGGCGCGCGACGCCGCGATCGCCGAGGCGCGGGGCGAGTGGCTGGCCTTCCTCGACCAGGACGACGTGTGGCTGCCGGGCAAGCTGGAGGCCCAGCTCGCCCTGGCGGACTCCGACGGGCGGGTGGGTCTCATCTACGGGCGGACGGTCCGTTTCGGGGCCGGCCGCCGGCGCGACTACGACCACCGCCGCGAGTTCGGCCCGCTGCCCGAAGGCGACATCCGGCCGGCGCTGCTGCACGCGTGCTTCATCGCGATGAGCGCGGCGGTCCTGCGGCGGTCGGCGCTGGAGGGGGGGCTGCCGATCCTGCGGCGGATCCACGTGACGCCGGACTACTGGCTCTTCCTGTGCGCCGTCCGCCGCCACGAGGCGCGGGCGGTGCAGCAGCCGGTGTGCCGCTACCGGGTGCACGGGGGGAACATGACCCGCCGGGTCGACCTGCGGATGCACCGGGAGATCGTCTGGCTGCTCAGGACGTTCGGCGGCGACGAGCGCCGCGTGCGGGTCCACCAGACGCTGGGGGCGCTGGGCGAGCTTCGCCGGCCGGGCCTGCGGCGGCGTGGCGTGCGGCGGCTGCTGACGCGGGGGTCGGTCGCGTATCTTGCCTCGCGTCCGCCGGTCCTCCTGGGCCGCCGGGTCCGGCGGCTCGTGCAGCGCCCGCAGTGGCGCCTGGCGGGCGAGGCCCCGCCGCCCGCGCCGTCCGATGGGCTGCCGCGGGGCCGCGTGCTGCGGACGGGGGTGTTCGCTGGCTCGTTCGACCAGGCTGTCGACGCCCTGGCCGCCCTGGTCGAGCGGCGGCGGGGGGGCTACGTCAGTGCGGCCAACGCCTACTCGGTGACGCTGGCTCAGGGGGACGACGCCTACCAGCGGATGCTGGACGGTGCGGCGTTCGTGACGCCGGACGGCATGCCGATCGTGTGGGTGCTCCGCCGGGCGGCCCTGCCCGCCGAGCGGGTGCACAATGACGACCTGTTCTTCGCCTGCTGCGAGCGATTTCCCCACTGGCGGCACTACCTCGTCGGCGGGCGGGTAGGCCAGCCGCAGGCCGCCGCCGACGCGCTTCGACGGCGCTATCCCGGCGTGAACGTCGTGGGCGCCGCCGCCACCCCGCAGCGTCCGGTGGGGGCGGCCCGCACGCGGGAGATCATCGACGCCATCGCCGCCGCCGAGGCCGACGTCGTGTGGGTGGGCATGGGCACGCCGGCCCAGGATGTCTGGATGCGCTCGGCCGTCCGCCTCGTGGCCGCCCCGATGGTCGGCGTGGGTTCGTCGTTCGACCTGCTGACCGGGCGCAGCCGGCCGACGCCCGAATGGATGAAACGGCACGGCCTGCAGTGGCTCCACCGCTTCGGCCAGGAGCCCGTGCGGCTCGCCCGGCGATACCTGGTCTACAACACGCGGTTCGTCCTGGGCGTGATGAAGCAGTTGCTCTTCAACGCATGACCGACCTGGACCTTTCCGTCGTCATCGTCAGCCACAACGGCGAGGCCCTGCTGCGGGACTGCCTGGCGTCGCTGCACCGCACGTCGGGCGGGCTTCGCCTGGAGGTGTTCGTCGTCGACAGCGCGTCGAGCGAACCGATCGGCGAGATGGTCCGGCGCGAGTTTCCCGGCGTCCGCCTGATCGAGGGGCGGGGGAACCTGGGGTTCTCCGCCGGCAACAACGCGGCCCTGGGGCTGTGCCGCGGACGCTGCGTGCTGCTGCTGAATCCCGACACGGTCGTGCACGCGGGGGCCCTGGAGGCCATGGTGCGCTATCTCGACGGCCACGGGGCCGTCGGGGCCGTCGGGCCGGCGCTTCGCCTGGCGGATGGGACGATCCAACTGGAGGCCGCCCGCAACCTGCCCACGCTGGGGCGGATCGTGCCGTGGATGCTGCTGCTGGACAAGCTGCAGTGGCGGTTCCTCCACCGGCAGCGCCGCCGCAGCGTGGCCGACCCGCCGCCGAGGGGCTTCCTGCTGGACCGGTATTGCCTGTTCTACTGGGACCGGGATGCGGCCTGCAGCGTCGAGGCCTTGTGCGGGGCGTGCATGATGATGCCCCTGGAGGTCGTCCGCCGGGTGGGGCTGCTGGACGAGGCGGTCCCGCTGTACCTGGACGACATGGACTACTGCCGCCGCATCCGCGACGCCGGGTGCGAGTTGCACTACCTGCCGCACGCGGCCGTCACGCACCTGGCCGGCCGGAGCACGTCGCGGCTGAAGCGCGCCGGCGACCTCTACGCGATGCAGTGCCACGCGCTGTACGTCTACTTCCGCAAGCACGAGCCCTTCCCATCGGCGCCGGCCTTCGCGCTGCTGGTGGCGGCGGCGGCGGCGGCGAGGCTGGCCGTGTGGGGCCTGCCGGCCCTGCTGTCGCGGGAGGCGCGGCGGCGCGCGGCGATGGGGTTGGCCCTGGCGCGGTGGGCGATCCGGTTTCCCAAGCGGGCGCCCCGGATGGGGTTTGTCTGCGAGCAGCGCGCGGCCGGCGGGGCCGCGGTGTGAGCGATGAGAGTTCTGTACGCCTACAATGAACCCCGCAGCGGGGGCGGCGGCGTCGCCGGGACGGAAGCGACGATCGAGCTGGTCGCCGGCAGCGGCGCCGAGGTCGAGGTCTTCCGCCGCCGCAGCGAGGATCTGCCGCCGGGGCTGCGCGGGCGCCTGCGGGCGGGGACGTCGGCGTTCTACCCCCGCCGGACGCTGGGCCAGTTCGACGCCCTGCTGGAGCGGTTCGCGCCCGATGTCGTCCACGTGTTCGAGCTGTTCCCGCTGATCTCCCCGTGGATCCTGCGGAGCTGCGCCCGCCGCCGCATCGCCGTCGTGATGACCTGCGACGACTACCACCTGACCTGCCCCGTCCGCAGCCACTTCGTCCGGGGGCGGATCTGCACGCGGTGCCTGGGCGGCCGCGAGTGGCAGGCGATCCTGCACAACTGCCGCGGCAACATCCCCGAGAACGTCGTGGTGGCCGGCTACAACCTGCTGTTCCGCCTGGCGGGCCTCTACCGGCGGGGCGTGTCGCACACCATCGCGCCGTCGGAGTTCACCCGCCGGTGGCTCATCGAGCGGTACGGCGCCGAGCCCGACCGCGTGACGACCGTGCCCTACGCGATCCGGATCCCCCCCGAGCCGGTCGACCCGGCGGCGGGGCGGTACGTGGCCTTCGCCGGGCGCCTCGTGCCGGAGAAGGGCGTGAGCCTTTTCCTCCAGGCCGCCCGACGCGCCGGCGTGCCCGTGCGGATCAACCGCCACGTCAAGCACTTCGTCACCGTGCCGCTGCCCGACGACGTCGAGGTGACGGTGAACCGGGGACCGGACGACCTGGCCGCCTACTACCGCGGCGCGCGGCTGCTGGCGATGCCCAGCCTGTGGTACGAGACGTTCGGCATCGTCGCGGCCGAGGCGATGAGCCACGGGCTGCCCGTGGTGGCCTCGCGGCAGGGGGCGCTGGCGTGCCTGGTGGACGACGGCGCCACGGGCCTGCTGGTCGACCCCGGTGACGCCGATCAACTGGCGGGGGCCCTGCGGCGGCTGTGGGACGACCCGGCCCTGGCGCGGCGGCTCGGGCGGGCGGCCAGAGAGAAGGCGTGTGCGGCGTGGACGCCCCGGCAGCACCTCGACGGCGTGCTGGGGGCGTACCGGCTGGCCCTGGAGCGGCGGGCCGTCACGCGACGCGGGTGGTCGCCCCGGCAGCCGGCGGGGTCAGCCAGCGCAGTGCCGTAGCGGAAAGACCGGCCGGCAGGCGGGACTGGCGGCCGAGGGCGGCCAACTCGCCGCGATCGGCGATCCCGACGACGCGGCCGTCGCGGCTGACGACGATCCAGTCGCGGCCGAGGCGGTCCATCGCGTCCAGCGCCTCGCCGGCCGAGGCGCCGGCCGAAACGGACGTGGCGGGCGTGACAGGTGCGGCCGTCGGCATGAGCGGTACCTCCATCGGACGGCGGCTGCCGTCCCCGTTGGACTATCGGACAGGCGGAGAGCCGGCTTGAGCAGGGCTTCGACCCATCCAGCGATCTACGACGACGGGACCTACCTCGCCAACAACCCCACCTGGCACGAGGAGGATTCGCCCTGGAAGGCCCGCCGCCTGGCCGAGATGATCCGCAAGCACGGGCTGAGCATCCGCACCGTCGCCGAGGTCGGCTGCGGCGCCGGCGAGGTGCTCCGCCAACTGGCCGGCCTGCTGGGCGACGGCGTGGCCTGCACGGGCTTCGAGACCTCGCCCCAGGCCTTCCAGCGGTGCCGGGCGAAGGCCGCGCCGAACCTGACGTACCTCTGCGACGACTTCCTGGCCGCCGCGCCGCCGGAGGTGCCGGCCTATGACCTGCTGCTGGTCGTCGACGTCGTGGAGCACGTGGAGGACTACCTCGGCTTCCTGCGGGCCCTGCGAGGCCGCGCGACCTGGAAACTGCTGCACATCCCGCTGGACCTCAGCGCCCAGGCCCTGCTGCGGCGGCGCCCGTTGCGGATCCTCCGCGAGCGGTACGGCCACCTGCACTACTTCACGCGGGACACGGCCCTGGCGGCCCTGGAGCAGTGCGGCTACGAGATCGTCGACCACGCGTACACCCGCCCGTCGCTGGAACTGGAAGCCTTCAGCATCCGCCAGCGCCTGATGCGGCTGCCGCGACGGCTGCTGTTCGCGCTGAACAGGGACCTGGCCGCCCGCCTGCTGGGCGGGTTCTCGCTGCTGGTGCTCGCCCGATGAGAATCGTGCACATCGTGACGCAACTGGAGGTCGGCGGGGCGCAGTGGGTGGCGATGCGCCTGGCCGACGGGCTGCGCCGCAGGGGCCACGACGTGCAGACGTGGTTCCTCTACCGCAAGCGGGAATGCTACCGCGACGAACCCCACCTGCGCGTCGTCCGCCCGCGCAGGCCGCGGACGCCGCTGGGGGCGGTCCTGCTGGTGGGCCGGCTGGGCTGTCTGCTCCGCGAGCACCGCCCGGACGCGGCGATCGGCTTCACGCACTACGCCAACGCCCTGGGCCTGCTGGCCGCGGCCCGTGCGGGCGTGCCGGTGCGGCTGGCGACGCATCACAACCCGGCGTGGTCGTTTCCCCGCCTGGGACGCCGGCTCGACGCGGCGGTGGGGCGGACGGACGTCTACCAGCAGATCGTGGCCGTCTCCCAGGCGGTGGCCGACTCCTTCGCAGGCCATGACCCGCGCTACCGCAGCAAGCTGACGGTCATCCCCAACGGCCTGGCCACGCTGGCCCCGGCCGCCGACCGGCTCGCCACGCGGCAGCGCCACGCCCTGGACGCCGGCCGGCCGCTGCTGCTGTGCGTGGGACGGCTGGTCGGCCAGAAGAACCACCGCACGGCCCTGGACGCCCTGGCGCGCCTCCCGGAGGCGCAGCTCGCCCTGGTCGGCGACGGGGAGCTGCGGCCGATGCTGCAGGCGCAGTGCCGCCGGCTCGGCCTGGAGGGGCGGGTGCGGTTTCTCGGCCAGCGGACGCGCCAGGAGGTCGCCGATCTCCTGGCCGCCGCCGACGCCTTCGTGATGCCCTCCCTGCACGAGGGCATGAGCATCGCCCTGATCGAGGCCCTGGCCGCCGGGGTGCCCGTCGTCTCCAGCGACATCCCCGCCCAGGCCGACCTGCTGGCCTGCGACGGCGGCCGCGCGGGGCTGCTGGTGGAGGCGGCCGACGCGGCGGCCCTGGCCGGGGCGATCCGGCGGCTGCTGGGCGATGCGGAGCTTCGGGCGCGGTGCGCGGCGATGGGCCGCCGCCGGGCCGCTCAGTTCGGCGACGAAGGGATGGTCGATGCGTACGAGCAGCGCCTGCTGATGCTGCGCGACGCCGCCCGAACGGCCCGTGCGGGCCGGCCGTGCCTGCAAGGATAAGTACGATGGCGACGAGAAAATCCGTCAGAGCTCCGATCCCGGCCGGTAAGAGGTTGCCGGCCGCCGGCGCGCCCCGGGCGGCGGGGCCGCGGCCGGTGCTCACCCGCGCGGTGCTCCTGGGCGCCGCCGCGGGCAACGGCCGCTGCGGCCTGGCGGCGGTGCGGCCGAGCTATCTCTGGCCGATCGCCAACGAGCCGGCGGGCGTCCACCTGGTGCGGGCGCTGCACGCGCTGGGCATCGGCGAGGTGATCGTGTGCGGCGGCGAGGCCGGCGACGGGCCGCAGGCCCGGCGGATGCGGCTTGAGGCCGAGGCGCTGGGGATGGTGCTGCGCTGGGCCGTCGAGACGGCCCCGACCGGCACGGGCGGGGCGCTGCGGGCGCTGGGCAGCCCGGGCCCCGACGAGCACGTGCTCGTGGCCTGCGGGCACATCCGCCCCTCGTGGGTGTCCCCGGCGCTGCGCGACCTGCATTTCGCCTCCGGGGCCGACGCCACCGTCCTGGTCAGCCGCGCCGCCGGACGTCCCGTCGACACGCTGGACCTGGACGCGGAGGGGCGCGTGACGGGGGCGCGGCTGGGCGACGGGTCGCCGGACGACTGGACGAGCGAAGGGCTGTGGCTGCTGGGCCCGGCGGCGCTGCGGCGGATACCCGCGACGGGCTTCTACAGCATCCGCGAGCAGATGATCCCCGAACTGGTCGACCAGGGCCGCACCGTGCACGCCGTCCGCTCCCGCCACGTCGCCGACGACGCCGGCCGCGCCCGGCGGTACCGCCGGCAGAACGAACAGGTGCTGCGGCTGATGCTGACGGAGGAGCCGGGGTACCGGCGGATCGCCCCGCGGGTGTGGGCGGCCGACGACGTCCGCCTCGGGCGGGACGCGGTGCTGGCCGGGCCGGTCCTGATCGGCGCCGGCTGCACCGTCGGCGACGGCGCGCGCCTCGTCGGGCCGGTCGCGATCGGCGAGGGCTGCACGATCGGGCCCGGCGCGTCGGTGAGCCGCTGCGTGCTGTGGGACGGCGTGACGGTCGGCCGCGGCGCCTCGGCGACCGACGCGGTGCTGACCGACGGGGCGGCCCTCCCGCCGCAGGGGCGGGTCGACGGCGCCGTCGTCGTCGCCGGACGCGGCGGGCGGCTCAACCACCTGGGCGGGGCGACGGCCGGCGTGCTGGTGGCCGAAGGCCGCCGCCTGCACCCCCTCAGCCGCCCGTCCCTGCGCCGCCGGGCGGCCGACGGCGCCCGCCGCGCCGCCGACGTCGCCGTCGCCGCGACCGTGCTGCTGGCGACGGCGCCGCTGCTGCTGCTGGCGGCGGCGGCCATCGTGCTGGACTCCCGCGGGCCGATCTTCTTCAGGCAGAACCGCTGCGGGCGGGGCGGCAGGGTGTTCGGCATGCTCAAACTGCGGACGATGGTCGCCGACGCCGAGCGCAGGCGGCCGGACCTGCAGAAGGCCAACGAGGTGGACGGGCCGATGTTCAAGATGGCCCGCGACCCGCGGGTGACGCGGGTGGGGGCGGTCCTCCGCAGGACGTGTATCGACGAGCTGCCGCAGATGATCAACATCCTGTGCGGCCACATGAGCCTGGTGGGCCCGCGCCCGCTGGCCCCGCACGAGATGGCCCTGGGCGCCGCGTGGCGCGACATCCGGCTGAGCGTCCGGCCGGGCGCGACGGGCCTGTGGCAGGTCCGCAGCCGCCTGACGCCCACCTTCGCCGAATGGATCGCCCTGGACAGCCTCTACGTCGCGCGCCGGTCGCTGCTGCTGGACCTGCGCATCCTGCTGGAAACCCCCGCCGCCGTGGTGCGCCGGGTCTTCGGGCGCCAGCGCCCGGCGGCGCCGCCGGCGGTCGTGACCGGCGGGACGGCCGGATCTTTGGACAGTCAGGTGGAGAGTTCATGTTCGATACGTTCAACGGATACTACCGCGGCAAACGCGTGATGGTGACCGGCCACACGGGCTTCAAGGGCTCGTGGCTGGCCATCTGGCTGCACCACCTGGGCGCGAAGGTGACGGGCTATTCCCTCGAGCCGCCGACGGCGCCGTCGGTCTTCGTGGTGTCCAACCTGGCCCGCCACGTCCTGGACATCCGGGCCGACGTCCGCGATTTCGACTGCCTCGACCGGGCCATCCGCGAGCACCGGCCGGAGATCATCTTCCACCTGGCCGCCCAGCCCCTCGTGCGGACGTCGTTCAGCGAGCCGCGGTTCACCTTCGACGTGAACCTGCTGGGCACCGTCAACGTGCTGGACGCCGCTCTGCGCTGCGAGGGCGTCCGGTCCGTCGTGGCCATCACCTCCGACAAGTGCTACCTCAACGTCGGCCGCGAGCACGGCTACAGCGAAACCGACACGCTGGGCGGGCATGATCCGTACAGCGCCAGCAAGGCCTGCGCCGAGCTGGCCATCCAGGTCTACCAGAACGAGCGGTTCCAGCGGGTCTCGGCCGGGAGAGACCTGGCCATCGCCTCGGCGCGGGCCGGCAACGTCATCGGCGGGGGCGACTGGGCCCGCGACCGCATCGTCCCCGACCTCATCCGCGCCATGGAGGCCGGCCGCGACCTGGAAATCCGCAACCCCGACTCCACCCGCCCCTGGCAGCACGTGCTGGAACCCCTCAGCGGCTACCTCTGGCTGGGGGCGCTGCTGGACGGCGACCGGCGGCTCCGCACGAGCTGGAACTTCGGACCCGACGAGGGGCGGGCCTACACCGTGCTGGACCTCGTCAGCAAACTCATCCGCCGCTTCCGCCCGCCCGACACCCAACTGGTCATCAACCGCGACGTCACCGGCGCCGAGGCCCGCCTGCTCCAACTGGACTGCTCCAAGGCCCATCACGAACTCCGCTGGCGGCCCACCTACGACCTCGACCAGACCCTCGACGCCATCGTCGAGTGGTTCGTCGCCGCCGCCACACCCGACGAGGACATGTTCGAACTCACCCGCGAACAGATCGAACGCTACACCGCGCGGGCCCGGGACAAAGGGATCCCCTGGGCCGCCCCTACGGAGTGCCAACCATGACGACGGACAGCCCCGCTTTCCACTGCCGCGGCTGCGGATCGGACCGGACCTGCCTCCTGCTGGACATGGGCCGCCTGCCCCTGGCCAACGCCTTCGTCAAGGACCGCGCCGACACCCTCGACCAGCGCCGCCACCAGCTCACGCTGGTCATGTGCGCCGCCTGCGGGCTGGTGCAGATCAAGGAAGCCATCGACCGCGAGGAACTGTTCGGCTCCTACCTGTGGGTCATCGACACCAGCCAGACCGCCAGGACCTACGCCCGCTCGTTCTCGCGCCGTCTGGCCGAGCGCTACGACCCCGCACGCCGCCCCTTCCTCGTCGAGATCGCCTCCAACGACGGGTTCTTCCTCGAACACTACCGCCAGGACGGCTTCGACATCCTCGGCGTCGACCCCTCCAACCTCGCCGCCGAGGCCGACGCCCGGGGCCTGCCGTCCATCCAGGACTTCTTCGGCGTCCGAATCGCCGAGCGGATCCTCGCCGACCGCGGGCCCGCCGACGTCATCGTCGCCCGCAACGTCCTGGGCCACGTCTGCCAGTTGCAGGACCTCGTCGCCGGCATGAAACGCCTGCTGGCCCCGGACGGCCGGATGGTCGTCGAGTCGCCCTACGCCTTCATGCTCCGCAACGAGGTGCAGTACGACACGGTCTTCCACGAGCACCTGTCCTATCTCACCATCGGCTCGGTCGCCGCCCTCATGGCCCGCCACGGGATGAAGATCACCGACGTGAGCTACTGCCGCATGAACGGCGGGTCGTTCGTCCTGGAGATCGCCCACGACTCGGCCGACCTGACCTCCAACGTCCAGGCCGCCCTCGATTTCGAGGACCTCATCGACCTCAACCGCCCCGCCGGCTGGCTGCGGTTCAGCCGCCAGGTCCACGCCCAGCGGGCGGCCCTGCTGGACCTGCTGGGACGGCTCAATCGCGAGGGCCGGCGCGTCGTCGGCTACGGCGCCGCCGCCAAGGCGATGACCATGCTCAACTTCTGCTCCGTCACGCCCGACCTGCTGGCCGCCATGGGCGACGCCAACCCCCGCAAACAGGGCCTGCTGTGCCCCGGCGTCCGCATGCCCGTCGTCGCCCCCGACGCCCTCATGGCCATGAACCCCGAGTACGTCCTCATCGGCGCGTGGAACTTCCAGGAAGAAATCATCCGAACCTTCCGGGACCAGATGGGCTACCGCGGCAGATTCATCGTCCCCCTGCCCATGCCCACCGTCGTCTGACCAACGACAGGCCTGCAGCCTGCCGTTCCGGGCCGACCGGTGAATCAGGCGGGCCCCAGTCGTCTCCACCAAGGCCCGCCTTGACCCGTGACCCCCCCGGCGCACCCCTTATAAGGGACATCTCTGGGAGCGTCAAGCCCCGGTTTCCCTGAGCAGGCTGTCAGAAGTGCTGTCAGGCTGGACCGCAGGCTATTGGACTTGCGGCCCCGTGTGGTGGAAATCCGAAGCACGAAACTCGAAATCCGAAACAAATCCCAAACGGCAAAACGGAACGGAA
>JAAYZK010000483.1 GCA_012514895.1 Planctomycetota bacterium
ATCGAGCCGTGCGGCGCGACCCGCAAGCCCGAAATCCGAAGCACGAAATCCGAAACAAACTCAAAACGCCAGGAAAGACGGCAAACAGCCAAACGGCTGAGCCCCGGGGTTTGGTGCTTTTCGGTTCCGTTTTGCCGTTTGGGATTTGTTTCGGATTTCGAGTTTCGTGCTTGGGATTTCCGCCGCACGGGGCCGCAAGTCCAATAGCCTGCGGTCCAGCCTGACAGCACTTCTGGCAGCCTGCTCAAACATCCAGGTTCTTCACTTCCAGGGCATGGTCTTCGATGAACTCCCGCCGCTTCTCGACGTTGGCGCCCATCAGGACCGTGAACATCCGCTCGGCTTCCTCGGCGTCTTCGGCGCGGACGCGCAGGAGGACGCGGCGGGCGGGGTCCATGGTGGTCTCCCAGAGCTGGTCGTCGTTCATCTCGCCCAGGCCCTTGAAGCGCTTGATCTCCATGCCGCGGCTGCCCAGCTCGCGGATGCCCGGAACGATGCCGGCCAGACCGTCCACGGCCGCTTCGTCGCCGTCGCTGGCGAAGACGAACTTGGCCGGCTCCTTCTCGCCGGTGACGGACTCCTCGCGGACGAGGTAGTAGTCGTCGATCGACAGGTCGAAGCCGCGCAGGCGCTCGATGATCTTCTGGATGTCCCTGATCTCGTGCAGCTCGGCGTGGACCTCCAGGCGATGGCCCCCGGCCTCGACCGTCTCGGCGTCGGCGGTCTGGCCGGCCTGCTCGGCCGTCTCACCCTCGACGGGCTTGAACTGGGCGAGGAACGCGTCGTAGTCCTCCTCGCCGTAGAAGAAGTGCTCCTGCCCGTCGGCCAGGGCCCAGTAGCCGGGCAGGTTGCCCTTGGCGTCGCGTCGGGCGAGCATGTCGGCGAAGTCCAGGCCGCGACGTTCGAGGATGGCCACGTTGTCGGCCAGGTGGCCCAGCAGGGTCGCCAGGTCGCGTAGCCTGGCGCCGTTGAACTCGGCGACGGACTTGGGCTTCCTGCCGGAGGTGTCGTAGACGGTCAGCGTGGTGCCTTCCAGGCCAAGGTCAAGCAGGGTCTTGCGCATCTCGGCCTCGTTGAGGACGTACTGCTTGTGGCGCCGGCGGGTGACCAGGTACAGCGGAGGCTGGGCGACGAAGACGTGCCCGTTGGCGATCAGCGGCCGCATGTGCCGGTAGAAGAACGTCAGCAGCAGCGTGCGGATGTGGCTGCCGTCGACGTCGGCGTCGGTCATGATGATGATCTTGCCGTACCGGCGGTTGCCGAGGTTGAACTCGTCGGCGCCGATGCCGCAGCCCAGGGCGGAGATGATGTGGCGGATCTCCTCGTGGCTGAGCATCTTGTCGATGCGGGCCTTCTCGACGTTGAGGATCTTGCCCCGCAGGGGCAGGATGGCCTGGATGGCCGAATCGCGCCCCTGCTTGGCCGGCCCGCCGGCCGAATCGCCCTCGACGAGGAAGATCTCGGTGCGGTCGCGGTCGCGGCTGCGGCAGTCGGCGAGCTTGCCGGGCAGGTTGCCGCTGGCCAGGGCGCCCTTGCGGCGGGCCAGGTCCCGCGCCTTGCGGGCGGCGGTGCGGGCCTGCATCGCGGCGATGCCCTTGTTGACGATCTTGCGGGCCAGGGGCGGATGCTCCTCCAGCCAGGCGCTGAGCAGCTCGTTGACGCTCTGCACCACGAAGCTCTCCACCTCGCTGTTGCCCAGCTTGGTCTTGGTCTGGCCCTCGAACTGCGGCTCGCTCACGCGGACGGTGACCACGGCGGTAAGTCCTTCGCGCAGGTCGTCGCCGGAGGGAGGGGCTTCCTTCTTCAGCAGGTTCTGCTGCTTGGCATAGAAGTTCAGCGTCCGCGTCAGGGCGGTGCGGAACCCGCTGAGGTGCGTGCCGCCTTCGAGGGTGTGGATGTTGTTGGCGAACGACAGGAGCGTCTCGTTGTACCCGTCGTTGTACTGGAAGACGATCGACATCTCCAGGTTGGTCGCCTCGTCGGCCTTGGCGATGACCACCGGCGGGTGGAGAGTCTCCTTGCCCTCGTTGAGGTGCTTGACGAAGGCCATCAGGCCCTGGTCGAACCTGAACTCGTCCTTGCGCCCGTCCCGCTCGTCCTGCAGGCCGAGGGTCAGCCCTTCGTTGAGGTAGGCCAGTTCCCGCACGCGGGTGAGCAGGACCTCGTATTTGAAGGTCGTATCGGGGAAGATCTGGGGATCGGGCTTGAAGGTGACGGTGGTCCCGCTGGCCTTGCGCTCGCCGATCTTCTTCAGTTCGCTGGCCTTGTGGCCGCGCTCGAATTCCATGCGCCACAGCGTGCCATCCTTGGCGACCTCGACCTCGCACCACTCGCTCAGGGCGTTGACAACGCTGGCGCCGACGCCGTGCAGGCCGCCGGAGACCTTGTAGGTGTCATGGTCGAACTTCCCGCCGGCGTGCAGCTTGCACATGACGACCTCCAGGGTGGAGATCTTCAATTGCGGGTGCGGGCCGACGGGGATGCCGCTGCCGTTGTCGGAGACGGTGACGCTCCCGTCGACGTTGATGCGGATGGTGATCTTGTCGCAGCGGCCTGCCATCGCCTCGTCGATGGAGTTGTCGACGATCTCCCAGACCAGGTGGTGCATGCCCCGCAACGTCGTGTCGCCGATGTACATGCCCGGCCGCTTGCGAACGGCCTCGAGTCCTTCAAGGACCTTGATCTTGGATTCGTCGTAGTTCACGTCGGAGGTCTGCTTCTTGGCCACAGTCCCAAACTCCTCTTGGCATCCATGCAGCGCCCTGGCGGGCGCGGGGTCTATCCGTTGGCTCATGCCGGTTTCAAACGCGCCATTATCGCAGAATCTTCCCCGAACATTCAACGAAAATCCGGCCGGAACCCTCGGCGGTTCGGCTTTTGTAAGTGGCGACGACGCCGACGGCTACGCCCCGCCCCCGGCCGCGGCCAGCCACAGGCGGAACCGGTCGGCGGCGTGGTGGTCCCCCTGCCGCTGCGCGACGGCCAGACCCGCGCGGTACCGCTCGACCGCCGCATCCCGGTCGCCGGCGGCCTCGAGAGCCCGCCCCAACTGCCCGTAAGCCGCCAGGTAGTCCGGATCGATCCGGAGAACACGCTCAAAGGCTTCGGCCGCCTCGACGGCCCGGCCGGCGGTCATCAACTCCATGCCGAGGCTGTATAATAAGAACGTGTCGTCCGGCGACGCGGCCAGCAGCTTGCGAATGGAATCGATGCGCGTCATCTCGTTCATCCTGTCCCACGGCCGTCCGACGGTCCGGTGGCCCGGGAAAACCGATTGTGCTATTGTACGCGTCGCGGCGGACGGATCAACGACGGGATCAAGAGGGTTCGGGCGATGAAACTCTATACGAGATCAGGTGATGCGGGCTTCACGGGCCTGCTGGGCGCCCACCGGGTCCGCAAGGACGATTCGCGGATCGAGGCGTGCGGGGTCGTGGACGAGTTGAACTGCTGGCTGGGGCATTGCCTCGGCGAGGCCGACCGGACCGGCCAGCAGACCATCGGCGAGGCGCTGGGGGAAGTCCAGACCGACCTGTTCACCCTCGGCGCCCGCCTGGCGGCGCTCGGTACTGGTCGTCCCCCGCGGGAGTTGCCGCTGGACGCCGTTGAGCGCCTGGAGATCCGCACGGACGCCATCTGCGACGGCCTGCCGCCCCTGGAGCATTTCATCGTGCCGGGCGGCTGCGAGCTGGCGACGCGCCTGCACATCGCCCGGGCGGTCTGCCGGCGGGCCGAACGGGCGGTCGTGCATCTGCTCAACCCGCGCGACGAGGACTTCGTCCACGACCCGCTGGCCGTCCGGTACCTCAACCGCCTCAGCGACATGCTCTTCGCCGCCGCCCGCCTGGCCAATTTCAACGCCCACATGGCCGAAGAGCTCTGGTCGGCGGACGTGAAGAAGTAAGCCGCGTATTGGTCAGTGGTTGAAGTGCCGCGTGCCGGTGAAGATCATCGCCAGGCCCAGTTCGTCGGCGCGGGCGATGACGTCTTCATCCTTCTTGCCGCCGCCCGGCTGGATCACGGCGGCGGCGCCGGCTTCGGCGGCGACGTCCAGGCCGTCGGGGAACGGGAAGAACGCGTCGCTGGCGACGACGCACCCGGCCAGGTCGACCGTGCCGGTCCCGCCGTACTGGCGGGCGAGGTGCGCCGCCATGCGGGCGGAGTTGACGCGGCTCATCTGCCCGGCGCCGGCGCCCAGCAGCGCCCGGTCCTTGGCCAGCACGATAGCGTTGCTCTTGACGTGCTTGCAGACCAGCCAGGCGAAACGGATGTCCTCCATCTCCTTGTCCGTCGGCCGCCGCCGGGTGACGCAGGACCAGCTCTCCTCGTTGAGGGCCGTCAGGTCGCGCTGCTGCACGAGCAGCCCCCCCACCACGTACTTGAGGTACTTTTCCCGGTTGCGGGCGCCGGTGATCGCCCCGGTTTCCAGGAGGCGGACGTTCTTGCCCCACGCCTTGCCCTCGACGATGGCGTCGGCCGCCCCCGGCGCGAAGGACGGGGCGATGATGATCTCGGCATAGAAGCCGCCGGCCCCGGCGTCCTTGCCCCAGCGGTTGTAGCTGAAGGCGATCGCTTCGGCCAGCTCGACGGTCACCGGGCGGTTGACCGCCACGATCCCGCCCATGGCGGCGTTGACGTCGCCGAAGTAGGCCTTGCGGTACGCCTCGACCAGGTCGGCGTCGATCGCGCAGCCGGCCGGGTTGGCGTGCTTGATGATGGCAACGGTCGGCTCGTCGAAGTCCTTGACCAGCTCGAATGCGCCGTTGGCGTCGAAGTAGTTGTTGTAGGAGATCTCGCGGCCGCCGAGCACCCTGGCGGTGCCGACGCAGGCTTCCTCGGTGTTGCCGGACCGGTAGAACGCCCCCGCCTGGTGCGGGTTCTCGCCATAGCGGGTCGTGTGGACCTTCCTGTAGCTCAGCGTCAGGCGGTCGGGGAACTCGTCGCCGGCCCGCGCGGCGAGGTAGCCGCTGATGGCGGCGTCGTAATGGGCCGTCAGGCTGAAGGCCTCCAGCGCGAGGCGGGCGCGGAGCGCCGCGCTGGTCGCCCCGTCGTGGGCTCGCAGGTCGTCCAGGACCGCCGCGTACTGGGCGGCGTCCGTGACGACGGTGACGTACCGGTGGTTCTTGGCGGCCGCGCGGACCATCGTCGGCCCGCCGATGTCGATCATCTCGACGGCCTGTTCGAGCGTGCAGCCCTCGGCGGCGATGGCCTTCTCGAAGGGGTAAAGCCCCACGCACACCAGGTCCACCGGCTCGATGCCGTAAGTGGCCATGTCGGCCTGGTGGGCCGGGTCGTCGCGCAGCGCGAGGATCCCGCCGTGGACCTTGGGGTGGAGCGTCACGACCCGGTGGCCGAGCATCTCGGGGAAACCCGTCCACTCCTGGATCTGCCGCACGGGCACGCCCGCCTCGGCCAGGGCCCGGGCGGTCCCGCCGGACGAGAGGATCTCCACGCCCATCCCGGCCAGGGCCCGGGCGAAGTCCGCAATCCCTTGCTTATCGTAAACGCTGATAAGCGCACGACGTACAGGTGCGTTCATCCTTGAACTCCCTTCCAGAACGCCAAGGGGCCGTTCTACATCCCGCCGTTGGTCGGCTGCAGGCAGCAGATCAGTCCGTCGGTGCTGGCGGCGTAGATGGCCTGGGTGGTGACGTTGGGCACGAACAGGTTCAGGCCCGACAGCGGGATCGTCGTATGCACGGTGCCCAGCGTGGCATCCACTTCCATCAGGGTGTTTCGCCTGCCCAGGACGTACACGGTTTCGCCGACCTCGCTGAGCACATACTGCCCGTTGGGCAGCGTCCAGCGCGCCTGCTCGCGCCCGGTCGCCAGGTCGATCGCATAGAACTGGTCGGCCAGGGCGTAGACGTTGTTGGCGCCGACCTGCACCGGGTCGCGGACCGGACGGCCGCAGCGGAAGCGCCAGATGACGCGGCCGCTGATCGGGTCGATGGCGTAGACGTTGTAGTCGCTGTTGCCGGCGAAGATGCCCTGCTCGCTGACGACGACGTCGGCGGTGAACGGCCCGCCGGCCTGGTGCTGCCCGTGGGCCGGCCAGAGCTTCTGGCCGTTCTCCGAGCCGATCTCGATGGCGTGCAGGCCCTGGTCCTGGCTGGCGACGTACAGGCGGTTGCTCATCACCTCCGGGGCCGCGGAGATCATCGAGTCGGTCCGCTGCTGCCAGACCGCCAACCCCGTCTCCAGTTCGAGGGCGTAGACCCGCCCGCTGACGGAGCCGACGTAGATCCGCTCGCCGTCGCTGACGGTGGGCGTATTGGCGGCGAACTGGGCGCGGGTGAAGTCGATCCGCGCGACGAACTGGCCGGTGTGGCGCTCGTAGACCATCGCCTCGGTGAGCGTGTTGAACACCACCAGGTCGTACGGCTTGCGGTCGCCCTGGGCCTGCAGGGCGGCGCGGGAACCCAGCACCGGCGGGAGCATGGCCCCGTCGACGTGGCAGGGCCGGAAGACCGTCTGCGCGGGCCCGGCGATCGCTTCGGTCCAGCGCGGCTTGCCGGTGAGGGCCTCGTAGACATGGAGCGTGTTGGTGCTGGTGAGGCAGTAGACGTTCTCATCGAGGTGCCAGACATGGGCCACCTGCTCACCGTCCTGGAGGGGGACCTTGTTCTGCCAGAGATACGCCAGGCCGACCTGCTGGAGCTCGACCGCGTTCACGGCATAGTCCCACTGCCCTTGCGTCTGGGGACCGCAGCCGACCAGTCCGGCCAGTGAGGCCAGGATCGTCACCAAGGCGAAACGAGCCATCCCGGGATACTCCTTTCAAGCAGCGCCGGCGGCGGATCGCCCAAGGCGGTCCGCGGCGCTATCCTGTCTTAGAAGCTGTTTCATAACCTCATTTGGGCTGCAAGCGGTTCTTTTGCCGCCCGGCCGCGTCGCCGAAGGCTCGACGTATCCCCTGGATACGCCTTCGCCTCCGCTCCTTGCCGGATCGGCAAAAC
>JAAYZK010000484.1 GCA_012514895.1 Planctomycetota bacterium
ACAGCCTGCGGTGTCGTAACGTTCAGTGGCAGGCGATTATACAAGCGGGTGATACGGACGCAACCATGATCTCGCGGCCCGGCGCCCCGGCGCCGCCTGTCGCCCCCGGGCGAGCGGAATATGTCCCTGGAAGGTGCCCGTGAACGCCGGATTGGCACTGGACGGCAAGCCGGCCCGTGGTATACTGTTACCCATCGGGTGTCTGCACGTTGCGGGGACGGTAGAGGTTCCGTTCGTTCGGGAGGAGTGCGGCTTTTCGTGTTGTGCGGTCTGTCTGCCTTTCACCATGAGCGGTGCCCTGTTCGGGGGTGACCTATGTCACTGGCGTCCAGAGCGGTCAAGCGGTTGAGGGAGTTGTACAGAGTCGTGCTGTGGCGCAGCCGTCTGGCCAACGCGCGTCTGATGGCGTACCCGAGGCGATGGCCCGGCCTGGCCTGCGCCGTCGCGGAGGAGCTGGAGCCGCGACTGCTGCTGTCGACGGTCTCGGCGCTGCGCCTGGACGACGCGGTCGTCGCCCCCGGCGACACGGTGACGGCCGTGGTCGACGATCTCCACGTCGCCTTCTCCGATCCGATGAACACCGCCACCCTCGCCGCGCCGGGCAACTGGTCGCTCCTGCACGACGGGGGCGACGGCTCCTTCGCCGACGGCAACGAGACGGCCTACGCGCTGACCCCTACCCGGGTGGAGGCGCAGGACGTCCGCCTGGACGTCGCCAGCCAGATCCTGCCGGCCGGCCTGTGGCGCCTGACGGCGACGGGGTTGAAGGACGCCGCCGGAGAGGACCTCGACGGCGACGGGGACGGGACGCCGGGCGATCCGTACACCATCGACTTCACCGTCGCCTGGCCGGCGACGCTGGCCGTCGAAGGCGCCGACAGCGGCGCCAACGACGCCCTGGCCGCCGCGCGCCCCCTGGCCTTCGCGCCCTACGACCCGGCGGCGCCGAACGACCGCTGGATTGCGATGGCGCAGGGCGCCCGCACCAGCGGCGACGGGGGCGACTACTGGTCGTTCACCGGACTGGCCGGCCAGACGGTGACGGTCCACCTGCAGAACATCGGGCCCGTGTGGGACTCGCACGTCTATCTCCGCAACAGCGCCGACGGCGAGCTGGCGCGGTCGACCAGCCACGTCAGTTGGAACCACGGGGTGGTCCGCTACACGCTGCCCAGTTCGGGCACCTACTACGTCCAGGCCGTCGGCTCCGACGCCGGCCAGATGGGGCAGTATCTGCTGACGGTCGACCTGGTCGACTCGGCGGCCGTCGCCATCGAGTGGCAGAGCAACGACAACAGCCTCGCCGACGCGCTGGGTGTTCAGCCCTCCTGGCGGCTGGAGGGCCTGCACAGGCTGACCACGCTGGGGGGAAAACTGGGCGCGTGGGGAACCAACAACAACGAGGCCGATGCCGACTACTACAGCCTGGGATACCTCAACGCCGGCGCTACTGTGACGATCGCCCCGGTTGACTGGCCGGGCAACGACGTGGCGATGAGCCTGAGCCTCTACCGCGACGACGGCACGCTCGTCGGCGCGGCCGGTGAGGCCGTCACGATCCCCGCCGCCGGTCGTTACGTCCTGCGGGTCGACAGCGTGTACGGCAACGGGCCGCTGGGATTCTACCAGCTCGACGTGGACGTGCTGGACGCCATCGGTCCGCGGGTCGTTTCGGCAACGCGCCTGCCGTCCGATGGTCAGACGACCTCCTTGCTGCTGGCCGACTGGACGCTGACGGTGGATGAGGCGTTGGATGCGGCCTCCGTGGCGATCGAGCACATCACGCTGATCGAGACAGGCAGCGGCGCGGCTGTGCCGTTGACGGTGGCGTATGACGGCGACCGGACGCTGACGCTGACGGTCGACGGTGCCTGGCGTCCGCTCCAATCGGGTCTCTATCGCCTGAGCGTCGACGGACTGACCGATGTGATGGGCAATGCCCTGGACGGCGACGCCGACGGGACCGGCGGGGATCCCTACGTGCATACCTTCACCGTCGCCTTCCCCGTAGGCGTCACGGTCGAGACGGTCGCCAACGAATCGATCGCCACGGCGACGGAGGTTCCCTGGACGGACGGCGGGATCGGCGGCTACTGGTCTTCCCAGGCGTGCGGCAGCCTGAGCCCGACCGGCGATGGGGACTACTGGAAGGTCTGGCTCGATGAAGGCGACGGGCTGACGGCGTACGTCGAGAGCCCGTACTCGGGCATGTCCCTGCGTCCGGACCTGTACAACGCCGCCAGCGGGCGCGTCCTGGACGGCTACGGCCCGATCCACGACGGGCGCTACGAGGACAGCGTCTTCTACGGCTACACCGCGCCGGCCTCGGACTGGTACTACGTGGCGATCTCGCGTTACGACGGCGTGAGCGATGAGTACCGCCTGCACCTGACGCGGACGGATGCGACGATCGCCCACGAGACGGACACGAACCACGACAACTACGGCAATCCCGACGTGGTCGCCTATGCGCTGTCGGGCAACCAGCGTCTGTCGTCGATCGCGGGCTTCCTGATGGGCTGGGACGATCAGACGCCCGATCACGACCGCTATGCGCTGGGGCAGTTGACGGCGGGTGACGTGGTGGAGTTGACGGCTCGGACGCCGACCGGCTCGACGGCGGCGCCGCTCGTGGGGCTGTATGACGCCAACTGGAACCTGGTGGCCGACGAGGATGGCGTGCCGTGGGATGGCCACGTGCGGGCGACGATACCGGCGACAGGGGTGTACTACGCGTGGGTGAACACGTGGGAGGTCTACCAGGGCCACGGGTACCTGTTCAACATGTCCAACCAGACCGTCCACGACGCGGCGGCGACGGCGGCGACGTACGGGGGGT
>JAAYZK010000485.1 GCA_012514895.1 Planctomycetota bacterium
AAGCCTGCAGCCTGAAGCCTGCAGCCTGCCGTCCGAAGCCTGCCGTCCGAAGCCCGCCGTTCTCGGCCTTTCGATGGACCGGAGGCTATGGGACTGTAAGGCTTCATGCACGGCAACGGCAACGGCAACGGCAGGCTTCGGGCTTCAGGCTTCGGGCTTCAGGAACGAAGAAGGCTGGCCGTTGCCGTTGCCGTGCCTGAAGCCTGCAGCCTGAAGCCCGAAGCCTGCCGTTCCCGGCCTTTCGGTCGAAGGACTTGACAGGCCGCCCTTCCTGGACGATACTGTGTATAGAAACGTACAATTTGTTACTTTTGTACGGAAGCGAGGACGAGATGACCAGTGTAACGATCAGCCAGGCGCGGCAGGGCTTGAGCGACATCTTTGACAAGGTGGCGTTCGGCCGCGAGCGCATCGTTGTGGAACGGCGCGGCAAGCAGCGGGTGGCCATTGTCCCGATCGAGGACATGGAAGCTCTTGAAGCACTTGAGGATAAGCTTGATCTGGAACTGGCAGTGAAGGCTCTCGAGGAGCCGGGCGAATCGGTGACGCTGGACGAGTTGAAGGCTGAGCTGGGCCTGTAGACCATGGCGTCCTACACGGTTGTGCTGCGGCCCTCGGCGCGCGAGGCGATTGGTCGTCTTCCCAACAGGAAGATACAGCGTCAGATCGTCGCCAGGATCGAGCGGCTCGGCCTGGACCCGCGCCCACGGGGATACAAGGTGCTCCACGGGGGCAAGGGTCTCTGCCGCATCCGATCGGGCGACTACAGGATCATCTACAGGATCGAGGATCGGCAACTCATCGTGGCCGTCGTTCGCGTGGGTGGCCGCAAGGACGTCTATCAGGGGCTTTGAGATCCGATGGCCTGGGGCCCCGACCCCTGGATTTCGCGCTTCTTTCTGCGACAGGGGGATGGGCCGGCGGTATCCTGAGGGGTCATGAACGCACAAGCCAACGCCGAGCCCTGGACGCTGCTTCGCCTGATCACGTGGACCAAGGACTACCTGGCCGGTCGGGGCATCGACTCGCCGCGGCTGGCGGCGGAGCTGCTGCTGGCGCACGTGCTGGGCTGTCCGCGGATGGCGCTGTACACGCAGTTCGCCCGCGTGGCGACCGAGGCCGAGCGGACGCGGTTCCGCGAGCTGGTCAAGCGGGCCGCCGACCACGAGCCGGTGGCGTACCTGGTGGGGCACCGCGACTTCTACAGCCTCGACCTGGCCGTCACGCCCGACGTGCTGATCCCGCGGCCGGAGACCGAGGGGCTGGTCGACCGGGCGCTGGACCACCTGCGGGGCCTGGGCCGTCCCGGGACGGCGTGGGACGCCTGCACCGGCAGCGGGGCGGTCGCCGTCGCCGTCGCCGCCAACGCCAGGGACGCCAGGGTGCTGGCCACCGACATCAGCGAGGCGGCCCTGGCCGTGGCGCGGACCAACGCCTCCAGGCACGCCCTGACCGACCGCCTCACCGTCGCCAGGGCCGACCTGCTGGCCCTGCCGGCCGATGCGGGGATCGAGGGCCCCTTCGACGTCATCACCGCCAACCCGCCCTACGTCACCGCGGCCGACATGGACACGCTGGGGCCGGACGTCCGCCACGAGCCCGTCGCGGCCCTGTGCGCCGGGGCCGAGGGGCTCGACTTCATCGCCCCGCTCCTGCGGCAGGCCCCCGACCGCCTGGCCGCGGGGGGGCTGCTGGCGATGGAGATCGGCTACAATCAGGCCGAGGCCGTCTGGGACCTGGCCAACACCGACGGCCGCTACGAGCGGATCAGCTTCGACCGCGACGCCGCCGGCATCGAGCGGGTGCTGGCAGCCTACCGGAAGGCCTAGACTTCCTGCCGAGTGGATGGGTGGAGTGAACCTTGAGCAACGGATGTGGAAATCCGAAACTCGAAATCCGAAGCACGAAACAAATCCAAAACGGCCAAACGGACAAGCTCCAAACAACGCGGCTCGCCCGTTTTGAGGTTTGTCGTCTTGTCCGTTTAGGATTTGTTTCGGATTTCGTGCTTCGGATTTCGGATTTCCGGCCACAGGCCGCGCTGTTCCTTGCGGTGCTGCTCGTGTTGGCCGGCGCCGGCTGCCACGGCCAAGCCCCCGCCCCGGCGGCGGCCCGTCCGCTGGCGCATCCGGCGGTCGAGACGCCGTGGTCGTTCGGCGGGGTCGAAGGCCGCCAGTTGACCAGCCGCCACTACAACGTGCTGACCACCACGGCGCCGCAGGGCGTGGGCGGCACCATCGTCGGCTTCCTGGAGGCGGCCAGGGCCTACTACGTGGACCTGACGGGCCTGGAGGCCGTCGAGCCCGACGACGGTGAGAAGCTGGTGGTGTACCTCTTCCGGACCCGCCAGGAATGGGCGGCCCTGACCGAGCAGATCACCGGCCAGTCGCGCGACACGGTGCTGAAGGTCCGCGCCGGGGGCTACTGCTACCGCGGCGTGTGCGTCTTCTGGGACCTCGGCACGGCGGCCACGTACAGCGTCGCGGCCCACGAGGGGCTGCACCAGTTCCTCGGCCGCGCCACGATCGACCCGCTGCCGCACTGGGTCGAGGAGGGCCTGGCGGTTCTGGCCGAGGGGTTCCGCATCGACGGGGGGCTGGTGACCTTCGAGCCCTCCGACAACGCCATGCGCGTCAACACCCTGCGCAACGCCCTGCTGGGCGGCCGCTGGCGTTCGGCCGGGCGGCTGGCGGCGATGACGTCGATGCAGAACCTCGACGAGAGCCCCTTCAACGGGGGCGACTACTACGCCCAGGTGTGGGCGATGCTCCTGCTGATCCGTTCGGATGCCTCCTACACCGCCGGCCTGCGCCGCATGTGCCGCGACGCCGCCGACGGCACGCTGGCCGATGCGCTGGGCCTGGCCCCCCTGGAGTACCGCCGCCTCCAGCGCGACGGGGCCGTCTACGCCGCCGAGATCGGCCCGCGGGCGTTCAGGCACTACATCGACAGCGACCTGGACCGCTTCGAACGCCGCTACATCGCCTTCGCACGGCAGTTGGCGCGCCTGCCGGCGGAGTAGGGGCAACCCCTGCGGTTTCCCTGTGTTCGTCCGGGCGCCCTCTTGCCGGCCTGGGAAGGTCTGGATAGAAATCACTGTACTTGCAGAGAAGCGCGGTGGTTCCTGTCCTCCCGTCAACAGGCGTCGTTCCGGTCCTCCGAACGGGGCTGGACTGCTGTGTACGCCTGGTCCGGGCGGTTCGGCCTGTCGGGATACCGAAGGCGAAGCAGTCCTTCCTGCACCAGGGGCCTGAGGAATCGGCTTCGAAGACTGACTGGACTGCGGTTCATGAGTTCGCTGAGATGGAAAGCCGTTAAGTAAATTCCGCTGCAAAGCTTAACGATGGTGTTGCGGGTTTCTTGCGGAGACAGCCTCCGGTGGGCTTGAGCCAGTGCAGCGGTCTGGCGGAGCCGTGCGAGCGTCTGGGCGTCCATGTCCTCGAGCATCTGTGATGAGTCCCAGGATCTCTTGTGTATGGAGTCAGCCTTGTGTATGGAGTCTGTGCCCTTGTGTATGGAGTCGGCTGCCGAATCCGCGGACCGGGCCATACCACGAACGTGTCCGCCCCGCAGCCGATAGGTCGCCCATCGTCTTTGGCCATCCTGGGTTAGAAAGCCTTTCTGGACGAGGGCGTGCAACACCCGCGTGAGATCCGCCGGATGCTTGTTGGTGACTTCCCGCATCCGCTCATTGGAAACCTGCCCCTCCACGGCGGCAGTCACGACGGCTTGGACCTCATCTTCGCTGAGCTTGCCGAACTTGGCTCCGAATCGCCGGCGCAGATCCGCCAGTGTTCCGTCCGGCATCAGGCTGACCATCGGCATGACCAGGCGCACGCGAGCCGGCTGGAACTGCTCCTGAATGCTCGGCAAGCGCCAGTGCTGCGATTGCCAGCCCCGACGGATCTTGTCGATCCCCGACCCTGCCTTCTCCGCCGCGCCAATCATCAGGAACATCGTCTGCAGGGCCTTGTTGCGGCACTCACTCACGCCGCCCCTGAGCAACTGGTCGAATGAAACCAGCAGCGTTCCGGGATTGGAGACTTCGAAGCGGTCGCGGTACTTCTCGACCACGACACCGCCTTCACCTCGGTAGTCCGCGTGAATCAGGCCATTGACCAATGCTTCGCGAATCGCTTCATGAACCACGGTCTGACCAAGCCGGAACAGCCCTTCGTCCAACTGAAACGGCCGCTTGAGGTCTGCCGATAGCCGCTGGATCACCCGCTGGTAGAACTGGAACAGATTCGTCTGCCATGTTCCATCCACGGTCAGTCGATCGGTCCACCGCACCGCGGGGTCGTCCGACAGGCACTCGCGGTAGTCGACGTGGTACTCCGGTATCGCTTCGATGGCCCGGATGGCGTCGACCTTCCCGAACATCAGCATTCCCGCCACCGTGAGCCCCTCCCGGTCGGCTCGGCGCTCCGTGCGCCAGCCGCCCAGCTTCGCGAGGAATCCCACGACCCCCTCGTTCAACCAGGGGTGGTCCGGGGTCCGGGCCGAGAACCGCTGCCGGTACTGCTGAACGCTTGCGTCATCCAGATCATCCAGGCCGAACCCGTCGAGGATCATCGAGTCCGCGGGCTCCTCCGAGCGATCGGCCAGCATCCGTCCGACTTCCTGCTGTGAGCAGCGATAGTCCCCATCGAAGTTGCGCCGGTAGGTCCCGTTCAACGGGTTCTGTCCGACGTATACCGGGCGCTCCCATCGCCCCGCACGTGGCACGCGGATCGCCAACACCGTCCTGCCTTCCACGTCATGGTCCGTCACATGCGGATCGCTCAGCAGGTTTGTACTGACCTTGCCGCGGTTGTTCACCGTGTCCCAGAACCGTTGGCGCATCTCCATCGCATCAGTCAGTCCACTGACCCTGCCATCGTCTTCCACGCCCAACAGGATTGTGCCCCCATCCGTGTTGGCCATGGCGCTGTAGGTTTCCCACAGGCTGCCCGGAAGACCGCCCCTGGCGGACTTGTACTCGAGATCACGGTCCTCATGCAGGCCGATCAACTCGTGCCAGGATGGCCGGGACGGATGTCGAGCCATGGTGATGCGCCCTTCTGGATGATGAAACTGCCTCTGTCGCCCAACTCGTGAAGCGGATTGAGGAAGTCTGTCTTCAGGATGGATTGGCCATCGCTCACGGCGCCATGATCTCAGACCCCCCCGAGCGAGGCAAGATGCCGTTGCCTGATCTTCGGGGCGGACGTCAGGCTTCTCGCCATCCCGCGAAAGACCCCGGCGAAGCATCCTCTGCGCAACAGGCGTTCCCCGATCACTATCGCGGCTGGTTCGCCGATGTCTCCCAGCCGCCGTTCAAACTCTGCCTGACCACGCTGTGGGGCGAGCCGAAGATCGCCGACCTGTGGGGGGCCGCGCCGGGGGCGTTCAGGCCGCTGGACCCTGGAGCCGGCTGATTCAACATTCGATCTTGAGACGGCCAGGTTTCGATCGCAGAAGAACCCGCGCCACGACCACCCGCGGCGCGGGGCCGCGGTTGTGCGGACGGGCCGTCAGAACCACGCCTGGACGTCGGTGGCCAGGAACTCCTCCAGGGGAATGCCCTGGCCGCCGACGAGGAGCTTCCTGTGGACGTCGAACCGCTCGGCGAAGGCCGCGATGCCCGGGACGGCCGTTCGGCGACGGCTGCTCTTGACCTCGATGGCGATGGCCTGGCCGCCCCTGGCCAGGATGAAGTCGACCTCGGCGTTGACGTGCCGCCAGTAGAACACCTCCAGGTCCACCAGGCGGGCGCCGTTGACCAGGTGCGCCCCGACGCACGATATGTATGGGCCGCT
>JAAYZK010000486.1 GCA_012514895.1 Planctomycetota bacterium
TCATCGCCGGGGTGGGCCTGGCGGCCGGGGTGATCGGCCCGGCGATCTTCGCCGGGGTGATCCTCATGGTGGTGATCAACACCGTCATTGCCCCGCCGGCCCTGGTGGGGCTGTTCCGTTCGGCCGCCCCGGGCACCCGCGGGCCCGTCGGCCTGGCCGCACCTGAGCGGGAGATCACGTTCGAGCTGCCCACGATGGAGATGGCCGAGTTTTTCGTCGCCAAGCTCGCACCGGTCTTCGAGGAAGAGGGCTTCTTCGTCCACCAGATCAGCCGCGAGCACGGGCTGTACCAGCTCCGCAAGGACGCCTCGGTCATCGACCTGGCCCACCAGGGCGCCGCGCTGCGGTTCAGTTGCCGCGCCGGCGACGCCCCCGTCGTCCAGGCGGCGATGTACGAGGGCCTGGCGGCCCTGGAGCGCTCCGTCCAGGCCCTGCGCAAGCCCCTGGATGCCAGGACGATCCGCACCGGGCTGCAGCAGCTCGACGCCGGCGGCCCCCCCGAACTGCGGATGGGCGACTACCTCACCGAGCGCCTGATCGTCCCGGAATTGACGGGCACGACGAAGGAAGCCATCATCGACGAACTGCTCGACGTGCTTGGCCGCGCCGGCCTGCTGCGCGACCGCGCCGCCGCGGGCGAGGCGGTCTGGGACCGCGAGCGGAGCATGTCGACGGGCCTGCAGTACGGCGTGGCCATCCCGCACGGCAAGACCGACGCGGTCGATCGGCTGGTCTGCTGCGTGGGGCTCAAGCACGCGGGTGTGGACTTCGACGCGATGGACGGCGAGCCGTCGAGGATCTTCATCCTGACCCTCTCTCCCAAGAGCCGTCCGGCCCCGCACCTGCAGTTCATGTCGACGGTCTCGCGGACACTCAACACCGAGGGCCGCCGGCGGATCCTGGCGGCGGCGACGGCGCGGCAGATCCTGGATGTCTTCGCGGCCCCGCCGGTCGCGGCGGCGCCCCGGCCGGTGCCGGCGAGGCTGGCCCTGGCCGATTACGTCCGCCCCCAGACCGTCCGGCCCCACCTGCACGCCGACACCAAGGAGGGCGTCATCCAGGAGTTGATCGACCTGCTGGCCGCCCAGGGGCTGGTGAAGGACCCCGCCACCGCCTGCCGCGCGGTGATCCAGCGCGAGGCGCAGCTCTCGACGGGCATGGAGCAGGGCATCGCGATCCCCCACGGGCGGACCAGTGCGGTCGACCGCCTCGTCTGCGCCGTCGGGGTCAAACGCGAGGGCGTGGACTTCGGCGCCGCGGACGGCCAGCCGACCCGCCTGTTCATCCTGGTGCTGACCACCGAGGCCGGCGCCGAACCCTACCTGCAGTTCGTCGCCTCCGTCATGGGCGCCCTGAGCGGCCCCGGCCGCACGCGGGCCCTGGAGGCGACCACGCGGGAGGAACTCTACGCCGCCCTGACGACGCCCGCCGAATGACCGGACGAGGCGGGCGCCCTGGCGGCACTGAGCGTCGCTACTCGAAGAGGAGCGTCCCGAACTTCTCATAGTCGTGGAACTTCTGGATCGGCACCGCCCACGCCCAGGAGGTGGCCGGCCTGGCGTCGTGATCGATGCGGTAGAGGTTGGCCCGCCAGCGCATGCCGGACGCCGCGGGAATGTTCGGCAGGCCGCGCAGGAGGGCGAAGGGGATGAACATCTCGGCGGTCCAGCCTTCGACGGTCGCGCCGGGCCGCCTGGGGCCGCCCCGGACGGCCGTGGCTTTGCGGACGAGGCGGGCGCCCTCGTAGTGCCAGGGCGACCAGCCGTAGAACGTCCCGCCGGTGTTGGACACCAGCAGCGGCAACTCCCTGCCCAGCGGCGACAGCTCGTACTCGAAGTAGAGCGGCAGGGCCCCGTCGCTCTGGAGGAAGACCTCCACCACGTCCTCGGTCCACAGATCGTCGTGGTCCCGCAGGTCGGTGCAGGTGAGCGTGCGGTCCTCGCAGTCGACCAGCACGTAGATGCCCGTCGCCGAGTAGAGCACCTTGGCCCGCGTCGCGCAGGCCGTCGGGTTGGGGCGGGTGGGTTGCAGAATCTGCCAGTCGGTCGTCGTCCACGCGGCGGCGGCGCCGTCGCCGGTCACGTCGAAGTCGTCGCTGCGCCGTACGATCATCTCCATGGTCGGGTCTCCTTGCCTGAGGGCCGCCAGTATGCGCCGCGGCGGGGCGGGCCGGAAGGTCCCATCGAATAATGACCGTACAGGATTCTTGCGGCCCACGAGCAGGAGACGCATGATGAACGTTGCCATCTTCAGTGCACGGCCTTACCTGCACGAGTTCTTCGAGAAGGCCAACCTCTGGCGCCACCACGAGTTGACGTACCTTGAATCGCGGCTGTGCGAGGAGACGGCGCCCGTGGCGGCGGGGTTCCGGGCGGTGTGCATCTTCGTCAACGACATCGCCGACCGGCGGGTGCTGACGATGCTCCGCGGGGGGGGCACGGAACTGCTGGCCCTGCGGTGCGCGGGGTACAACAACGTCGACATCCTCGCGGCGGCCGACCTGGGCCTGCCGGTCGTCCGCGTGCCGGGCTACTCCCCCCACGCCGTCGCCGAGCACACCGTCGGGCTGATGCTGGCGCTGAACCGCAAGATCCACCGCGCCTACCAGCGGGTCCGCGAGGGCAACTTCTCGCTGACCGGGCTGATGGGCTACGACATGGCCGGCAGGACCGTCGGCGTCATCGGCACCGGGCGGATCGGTGCGATCGTCGCGCGGATCCTCCACGGCTTCGGCTGCCGCCTGCTGCTGTACGACCCCAGGCCCGACGACGCCCTGGAGGCCATCGGCGACTACACGTCGCTGGAGGAGCTGTTCAGCGAGTCGGACATCATCACCCTGCACTGCCCGCTGACGCCCGAAACGCACTACCTCATCGACAGCGAGGCCATCCGGCGGATGAAGCCCAACACGATGCTCATCAACACCAGCCGCGGCGCCCTGGTCGACACCCGGGCCGTCACCGCGGCACTGAAGAGCGGCCGGATCGGCTACCTCGGACTGGACGTCTACGAGGAGGAGGCCGGGCTGTTCTACGCGGACCTGTCCGACGAGATGATCCACGACGACGTCTTCGCCCGCCTGCTGACGTTCCCCAACGTGATCATTACCAGCCACCAGTCGTTCTTCACCGAAGAGGCCATGACCCAGATCGCCGAGACGACCCTCGCCAGCATCAGCGCCTTCGAGGAAGGCGTCCCGCTGGCCTACGAGGTCACGCCGGCGATGGTCGCACCCTGAAGCGTGAGGAAGAACTGCGGGGTGGTCAAGGCAACCCCGTCAACAGCCGATACTACTGAGCGTTGCATGAAGAACTTAACTTTTCGAGGCCATAGGTCTGGCTCGACAACAGCCAAAATGGCCTTCAACTACAGCCGAATCACGCTGAAACGCCAGCGCTATCCTTGAAACACGAATTCACTTCCTTCTGCACTGCTCAATAACACCTCAGGACGTCCGGTTCCCGCCCTCTGCGGCGGGGCCGGGGAGGTGGCGGGCATGCCCAGCCCGTCTGTGTGCTCCTGTTCTGATTCCTGCCCATGGGGTTCCCTGCGAGATCCATTCATCGCGGGAACCTTGCGCCCTCCGCCTTTCTCGCCCAGCGCATGGAACTCCGCCCCGCGCCGTGCGTCTCACTTGGGGCGGGGGGATGTCCGAGGAAGGAGACGCCGATGCGCCGGATGACAGGAATCGCGTTGCTGATCGTGGCCCTCGGGACGGCCGTGGCGGCCGGCGAGGTGCGGGAAGTGCCCAGCCGGATCGAGCGGGTGAGCCTGTTCAAGAACGGGCTGTGCGTGGTGCACCGGGTGGCGGAACTGCCTGGGGCGGGGGAGTTCATGCTGGGGCAGTCCCCTGAGCCGGTGCACGGCACGTACTTCGTGACGAGCGACCGGGCGGTGCTCAGCCGCGTCGTCCCCTGCACCGTGCGGGTGGCGGCCGATGGGGCGGGGGGCTTCTCTCCCTCCGAAGACCTGGCCGGACAGCACGTGCGCATCGTCCTGCGCGACCTGCCGGACCGGCCCGTGGAAGGGCTCGTCGTGGCGACCGGCCGCGAGGGCGGGCCGCGCTGGGACAGGCGCTATGAGCAGCCGTCGCACTCCTGGTACTACGCCGGCCCCACGCCGCCGGCGGCGCCGGCGCAGACGGCCCCGCGCTTCCTGACGCTCCAGACCGACGGGGGCGGGCGGGTGTACGTCGACCCGGCGCAGATCGCTCTGATCGAGACGGCCGCCGCGCCCGGGCCCGTGGAGCGGATCCGGCCGCGCCTCGTGCTGACGGTCGCCGAGGGCGAGGGGCCCCTCGTGGTGCGGATCAGCTACCTGGCCAA